>NZ_WTFF01000639.1 GCF_019400985.1 Streptomyces bambusae | reverse complement strand
GCGAACGCCACGACCCGGGCCAACGGGCGTGGGCGAACGCCACGACCCGGGCCAACGGACGTGGGCGAACGCCACGACCCGGGCCAACGGACGTGGGCGAACGCCACGACCCGGGCCAACGGACGTGGGCGAACGCCACGACCCGGGCCAACGGACGTGGGCGAACGCCACGACCCGGGCCAACGGACGTGCCGTGACAGCCACGCCCACGGGGACGGACGGCCCCCGCCACCCGGCCGCCGCCCCGCACGCCGGGTGAGGTGTCAGCGCACCAGGAAGCGGACCGTGCTCTCCAGGAACGGAAGCTCCAGCACCGGCTTGGGCTCGACGACCAGGGCCAGCAGCGTGATGGCCAGGCCGAGGACCCCGTAGGTGACCATGTCCGTGAAGCGCGAGCGGACTGCGAGCATGCCGACCGACGGCAGCACGCGGCGCAGCACGGCGGCCGCGATGAGCGCCGCGCCGATGGTCAGGCAGCCGATGCGGACGTGCCCGAACGCGGTGAGGAGCAGGCCGACGGCAGTGGCGGCGAGCACGCTGAGCATGGGCCACTGACGGGCCGGCGCGGGCGCGTTCCCGGGCGCGGCCCGGCCGCCGCCCTCGGGCCGCGCGGTGTCCCGCGTAACGGACGGAAACCGCCGCGACCTGCCCCCGCCAGCGCCTTGCCCCCCGGCCGACTCGGCCTCGGCCTTGGCGGCCGGGTCGCTCTTCGAAGCCGGGCCGGCCTTGGCGGCCGGGGTGGCCCCGGCGGCCGCAGCAGCCTTCCCGGCCGGGGCGGTCTTCCCGGCCGGAGCGGCCTTCGTAGCCGAGGTGGCCTTCGTAGCCGGGGTGGCCTTCGTAGCCGGGGTGGCCTTCGTAGCCGCGACGGCCCTCTCGGCCGGAGCGGTCTTCGCAGCCGGGGTGGCCTTCGCGCCCGGGCCCGTCTTGGCGGCCTTGGCGGCCTTGTCGGCCTTGTCGGCCGGGGCAGCCTTGCCGGCCGGCGTGGGCTTCGCGGCGGGACCCGGCTCCGCTGCGCCCGCTGCCTGCGCCGAGTCGCCGTTCGCGGAGCCGGCGGCAGCCCGGCCCCCTGCCGGGGCCTTCCCGACCCGTTCGGCCCCGCCGTTCAGGCCGCCCTCGGCCCTCGCAGCCGGGGCAGCCTCGGCGGCCGCAGCGGCCTTCGCAGCCGGAGCAGTCGTCCCGGCCGGGGCAGATTTGCCGGCCGGCGTGCGCTTCGCAGCCGGAGCGGTCTGCGCAGCGGCCCCCGCCCGCGGCGCCGGCCTCCACCGCCGCCCGGGTCGCCCCCGCCACCAGCTCCGGCGCCCACTGGGCGGCCAAGAACGGCGGCTCGAACGGCCCCCGCGCCCCGGGCGCCGGCGTCAGCTTCGGCTACAAC
>NZ_WTFF01000638.1 GCF_019400985.1 Streptomyces bambusae | reverse complement strand
GGTGTGTATAAGAGACAGGTACCGCCCGGCGCAGCCAGCGCGCGGGTTCGGCGGGGGCGGGGCCGGGGCCGCGCTCCAGCAGCCTGACCCAGACGGCTTGTTCGAGATCGGCCGGGTCCACCCCGGCGCCGGGCGCCTCGGCGGCCGCCTCCGCCGAGAGCAGCGGGCCGAGTTCCTGAAGCAGGTCCATGCCGGGCGGGACGCGCCGGTCCCGGCGGTCGGTTGCCCTCCCGGCCGCGCCCCACCCGTACGTCGTCCCCGGCCGCCTAACGGTTGACGGGGCGCCGGCCGGGGCGGAAGGCCTCGGCGGCCAGCAGGCCGGTGTCGGGGTTGTCGGTGAAGATGCCGTCGATGCCCTGCTCGAAGTAGGTGCGGTAGGCGGCGAAGGAGTCCCCGTACGCAGCCGGGTCGGTGCCCTTGCGGAAGTCGGCCGGCAGGAAGCTGTTCTCGTTGCGTGCCGTCCACGGGTGCAGGACCAGGCCCTGGGCGTGGGCGTCGCGCACCAGGGTGGTCGGCGTGCCCAGCTTGCCGGCCGCGTCACGCGGGATCACGAGGTTGAGGGTGGGGCCGATGCCCTGGGCGAAGCCGGCCATCCATGCCAGTCCCGCGGGCTTGACCAGGTCCGCGACCGTACGCGGGTCCCCGGCCTGCTGGAAGTCCCAGGGGCGGGTGTTCGCGTCGGAGAGCAGGACCACGCGGGGGCAGGAGACCAGCCGGGACAGCCGCTGGATGCTGGAGGGTTCGAAGGACTGCAGGAACACCGCGGAGTCGCGGCGGTCGCGGCCGTAGCGGCGCAGCAGCCGGGCGAGCGGCTCCTCCAGGCCCAGGCCCAGGGCGCGGAAGTAGCTGGGGTGCTTGGTCTCCACGTGCAGCCACACCCGCTTGCCGCGGCGGCGTCCCTCGCGCTCGGCCCAGCGCAGCACCTCCTCGAAGGTGGGCACCTCCCAGCGGCCGTCGTAGAGGGTGTTGCGCTGGCGCAGCGCCGGGATGCGCTCCTTGGCCCGCAGGGTCTTGAGCTCGGCGAGGGTGAAGTCCTCGGTGAACCAGCCGGTCACGGAGACGCCGTCGATGCTCTTGGTGGTGCGGCGGGAGGCGAACTCGGTGCGGTCGGCCACGTCCGTGGTGCCGCCGATCTCGTTCTCGTGGCGGCACACCAGGTGGCCGTCCCGGGTGGGGACGAGGTCCTGCTCGACGACGTCGGCGCCGAGGTCGAGGGCGAGCTGGTAGGAGCCGAGGGTGTGCTCCGGGCGGTAGCCGCTGGCGCCGCGGTGGCCGATGACCGTGGGGTGGGGGAGGTCGCGGTAGCCGCCCTCGCCGTGCCGCTCGCCGCCCTGCTCCGGCTCCCGGCCGTCCGCCGCGGCCGCCGGCCGACGGCTCAACGCCG
>NZ_WTFF01000637.1 GCF_019400985.1 Streptomyces bambusae | reverse complement strand
TCCTCAGCGGAACCCGGCCCGGCCTGCGGTGCAGCGGCCCGGGCCGGCGCCGCCTCCGGCGCCGCGGGGCCCTGCGCCCGGAAGCGGTGCTCGGCCGAGAAGGCGTACGCGGGCAGCCGCTCGGTCCGCCGCCAGGCCGGCTCGTACAGCTCGTCCCAGAGCGGCTCCAGCCCCGACCGGTACAGCGCCGCGACCGCCTCGGCCAGCTCGGCGGCGCCCGCGTCGGGCCCCGGCGCCGGGTGCAGCAGCCGTACGCCGTCCACCGCCCCGCTGCGGCCTGCCAGGTGGATCAGCTGCGGGGCCGGGCCGATCTCGACCAGGCAGGTCGGGGCGGTCTGCGCCACCAGGTCGGCCAGGGCGTCGGCGAACAGCACCGGCTCGGCGGCCTGCGCGGCCCAGTACGCGCCGTCCAGCGGCTCGTCGGCGAGCAGCCGCCCGTACCGGGTCGAGGCGAAGGGAAGGCGCAGCGCGGCGGGCCGCACCCGGTCCGCCGCGGCGGCGAACGGGGCCAGGGCGGGAGCCACCAGCGGCGAGTGGAAGGCGTGCGAGACGGCCACGTCACGGCAGTCGACGCCGTGGCCGCGCAGCACCTGCGCGGCCCGCTCCAGGGCCTCGCGCGCGCCCGACAGCACCGTGCTGCGGGGGCCGTTGACGGCCGCGAGGAAGACGCCCGGCAGGTCCCCGACCAGCTCGGCGGTCTCCTCCCGGCCGGCCCGCACCGACAGCATGCCGCCGCCGTCCGGCAGCGCGTCCATCAGCCGCGCCCGCTCGGCGACCAGGGCGGCGGCCTGCTCCAGCGTGAGCGCCCCCGCGCACACCGCGGCGGCGAACTCGCCGACGCTGTGGCCGAGGACGGCGTGCGGCCCGGCCCCCAGGTCGCCGAGGGCCGCCGACAGGGCGTACCCGACGGCGAACAGGGCGGGCTGGGCCCGGCCCGTGCGGTGCACGGCCGGGTCGCCGGCCAGCAGCAGGTCGCGTACGGAGGCCCCCAGGGGCGGGGCGAGCGCCGCGTCGGCCTCGTCCAGGCGGCGGCGGTACAGCGGCGACTGGCGGTACAGCCGCGCGGTCATGCCCGGCTCCTGCACGCCCTGGCCGGTGAAGAGGAAGCCGACGACCGGCGGCCTCCAGGCCCGGTCGGCGATCCCGGCCGCGAGCCG
This sequence comes from Streptomyces bambusae, assembly GCF_019400985.1. Classification (GTDB taxonomy): domain Bacteria; phylum Actinomycetota; class Actinomycetes; order Streptomycetales; family Streptomycetaceae; genus Streptomyces; species Streptomyces bambusae_A. Next base: position 238 of record NZ_WTFF01000637.1, on the reverse strand, counting down.
CTCGTCCTCGGCGGCCGCGCGCAGCGCCGCGGCCAGCTCGACGGTGTCGCAGGCCGGGAAAGCGGCCCGGTACGGCAGCCCGGTCTTGACCCGGTTGCTGGTCCAGCACAGCGCGGCCGCCTCCCCGCGGGGGCGGGCGGCGACGGCCTGCGCCTGCACGGCCAGGTTGCGGCGCAGCGCCTCCGGGGTGTCGGCGGACACGGTGAACACGCCGACGGGCGCGGCCGCGGCCCGGCGC
>NZ_WTFF01000636.1 GCF_019400985.1 Streptomyces bambusae | reverse complement strand
CCCGGGCCGGGGCCGGGGCCCGGCCGGGCCGGTCGCCGGCCCGGGCTCAGGCGTCGAACTCGGCCGGGTCCGGGCCGATCCGCCGCGCCGCCGCCGACGTACCGAGCGCGTCCAGCGCGGCGACGTCCTCGGCGTCCAGCTCGAAGCCGAAGACGTCCAGGTTCTCGGCGATGCGGGACGGGGTCACCGACTTCGGGATGGCGACCACACCGCGCTGGACGTGCCAGCGCAGCACCACCTGCGCGGCGGTACGCCCGTGCTTGTCCGCAACCGCCGTCACAGCCGGCAGCTCCAGCAGCCCCTTGCCCTGCCCCAGCGGGGACCAGGCCTCGGTGGCGATGCCGAGGCGGGCGTGCACCTGCCGCAGCTCGTCCTGCGGGAAGAGCGGGTGCAGCTCGATCTGGTTGACGGCCGGCACCAGCGGACTCTCGGCCCGCAGCCGCTGCAGGTCGGCCGGGCGGAAGTTGGACACGCCGACCGCCTTGGCACGGCCGTCGGCCGCGATCTCCTCGAAGGTCCGCCAGATGGCCAGGTAGTCGTCGCGCATCGGGCGCGGCCAGTGGATCAGGTACAGGTCCAGATAGTCCAGGCCCAGCCGGGCGAGCGACTCGTCGAAGGCGCGCAGCACCTCGTCCCGGCCCCACCGCTGCCCCCGGCCGTTCCACAGCTTGGTGGTGACGAACAGCTCCTCGCGCGGCAGCCCGGACGCCGCGAGGGCCTTGCCGGTGCCGGCCTCGTTGCCGTAGGCCGCGGCCGTGTCGACGCTGCGGTAGCCCGCCTCCAGCGCCGTCCCGACGGCCCGCGCGGCCTCGGCGTCCGGGATCTGCCAGACGCCGAACCCGAGCTGGGGCATCAGCGTGCCGTTGTTGAGCCTGACGGTGGGTACCTGGTTCACGTCGGGTCGTTCCCTCGGTCGAGTCGTGGTGTGCCGCGTCATCGTGTGCTGCGTCGTGGTCCGCCGCGTCGTCACGACCGGCGACAACCGGCCACCCGGAGGCGCTATTCCCGCCGAACGGGTGGTGGTCCGCCGCTCGGCGCCCCCAGGTACGCCTCCCGGACCAGCTCGTTCGCCCGGACCTGCGCCGGTGTGCCCTCGGCGAGCACGGTCCCCAGGTCCAGCACCACCACCCGGGCGCACACGTCCATCACGAACGCCACGTCGTGCTCCACCAGCAGCACCGCGCAGCCCTCCTCCTCGGACAGCCGCCGCACCACCTGCGCCAGGTGCGCCCGCTCCGGCGCCGACATCCCCGAGGCCGGCTCGTCCAGCAGCAGGACCCGGGGCCGGTCGGCCACCGCCCGGGCCAGCTCCACCATCCGGGCGCGTCCCACCGGAAGCCCACCCGCGTACGCCGGCCCCAGCGCGCCGATCCCGCACGCGGCCAGCACCCGCTCGCCCCGCGCCCGCCGGGCCGCCTCCCGGG
>NZ_WTFF01000635.1 GCF_019400985.1 Streptomyces bambusae | reverse complement strand
CTTCAGAACTAACACAGTGGACGCGAGCAACTGAGGACAAGCCCTCGGCCTATTAGTACCAGTCAGCTCCACCCGTTACCGGGCTTCCACATCTGGCCTATCAACCCAGTCGTCTACTGGGAGCCTTACCCTCTCAAGGAGGTGGGAATACTCATCTTGAAGCAGGCTTCCCGCTTAGATGCTTTCAGCGGTTATCCCTCCCGAACGTAGCCAACCAGCCATGCCCTTGGCAGGACAACTGGCACACCAGAGGTTCGTCCGTCCCGGTCCTCTCGTACTAGGGACAGCCCTTCTCAATATTCCTACGCGCACAGCGGATAGGGACCGAACTGTCTCACGACGTTCTAAACCCAGCTCGCGTACCGCTTTAATGGGCGAACAGCCCAACCCTTGGGACCGACTCCAGCCCCAGGATGCGACGAGCCGACATCGAGGTGCCAAACCATCCCGTCGATATGGACTCTTGGGGAAGATCAGCCTGTTATCCCCGGGGTACCTTTTATCCGTTGAGCGACGGCGCTTCCACAAGCCACCGCCGGATCACTAGTCCCGACTTTCGTCCCTGCTCGACCCGTCGGTCTCACAGTCAAGCTCCCTTGTGCACTTACACTCAACACCTGATTGCCAACCAGGCTGAGGGAACCTTTGGGCGCCTCCGTTACCCTTTGGGAGGCAACCGCCCCAGTTAAACTACCCATCAGACACTGTCCCTGATCCGGATCACGGACCGAGGTTAGACATCCAGCACGACCAGAGTGGTATTTCAACGGCGACTCCCCCTGAACTGGCGTCCAGAGTTCACAGTCTCCCACCTATCCTACACAAGCCGAACCGAACACCAATATCAAACTGTAGTAAAGGTCCCGGGGTCTTTCCGTCCTGCTGCGCGAAACGAGCATCTTTACTCGTAGTGCAATTTCACCGGGCCTATGGTTGAGACAGTCGAGAAGTCGTTACGCCATTCGTGCAGGTCGGAACTTACCCGACAAGGAATTTCGCTACCTTAGGATGGTTATAGTTACCACCGCCGTTTACTGGCGCTTAAGTTCTCAGCTTCGCAACCCCGAAAGGTCACTAACCGGTCCCCTTAACGTTCCAGCACCGGGCAGGCGTCAGTCCGTATACATCGCCTTACGGCTTCGCACGGACCTGTGTTTTTAGTAAACAGTCGCTTCTCGCTGGTCTCTGCGGCCACCCCCAGCTCAGACAGCAAGTGCCTTCACCAGGAATGGCCCCCCTTCTCCCGAAGTTACGGGGGCATTTTGCCGAGTTCCTTAACCATAGTTCACCCGAACGCCTCGGTATTCTCTACCTGACCACCTGAGTCGGTTTAGGGTACGGGCCGCCATGAAACTCGCTAGAGGCTTTTCTCGACAGCATAGGATCATCCACTTCACCACAATCGGCTCGGCATCAGGTCTCAG
>NZ_WTFF01000634.1 GCF_019400985.1 Streptomyces bambusae | reverse complement strand
GCGATGCGGCGGATGACAGCGTTGGACACGGAGAACCTTCCGAAGGGGACAAGGACCGTCGCGGCATGCCGGAGCATGCGTGAGCCACTCACGCGGAGGAGAGGGGTTCGTCCGGCGGGGGGCGGGGGCCCCGGCCGCCTCGGCGACAACACCAGTTAGCCAGGCCCCGGCGGGCCTGGCAATGCCCCCCTTCTACTAACGGGGCTAGCGGGCGGGGGCGTCCGGAGCCGTCCGGAGCCGACCCGGTGGCGGGCGTGAGGAGGCCCTGGAACCGAACCTCGAGCCGTTCCTGGAACCGGCCCTCAGGGGCTACTAACCCGCCCCGTATGTGACGCAGGTCCTGTGGGCCGCCTCACCGCCAAAGGGCCCGAATGTCGCATTCCGTGACTGCTTGTACCTATTTATCAGGTGTGGCCTGGGCCACTTTGCCCCCTGAATCGAAGGCGACAGGCGCCTCGAAGGCAGCTTTCCGAGTCGCCCGGCGCAGCGCCTTGAGCAGCGTCCCGCCCAGTGTGAGCGTCAGTACGACGGTCAGCGCGGCCCGCCCCAGGTCCCAGCCGAGGGAGGTGGCCGCGCAGTAGGCGGCGAAGCGCAGGAGGTTCGCGGACACGGGATCGCCCGGGTGGAAGGAGATGCCCTGCCCCATGCCCTGCAGGAGCACCCAGCCCTGGAGGTTCATGATCGTGCCGTACGCGAAGGAGCCCGCGAAGCCGTACGCCGCCAGCAGCGCGAGCTCGGCCCGGCCACGGAGCCGCTCGGCCCCCGGCAGCAGCCCGGCCCCGAGCGCGAACCAGCCCAGGGCCAGCATCTGGAACGGCATCCAGGGCCCGACCCCGCCCGTGAGCAGGGCGGACGCGAACATCGTGACCGCGCCGAGCACGAAGCCGAAGCCCGGGCCCAGGACCCGGCCGCTGAGCACCATGAGGAAGAACATCGGCTCCAGGCCCGCCGTCCCGGCGCCGAGCGGCCGCAGGGCGGCCCCGACCGCGGCGAGCACGCCCAGCATGGCCACGGCCTTGGCGTCCATGCCGCTGTCGGCGAGGGTCGCCACGACGACGGCGACGAGCAGCGGCAGCAGGGCGGCGAACAGCCACGGGGCGTCCTGGGAGTGCGCGAGCCCGGACTGCCGGTCGGCGAGCAGGGGCCAGCCGAAGGCGGCGATGCCGATGAGGGAGACGAGTACGAGGGCCACGGCCCCGCGGGGACCCATCCGCAGCGGGCGGCTCATGCCGGCACTCCCGGGGTCCCGGGGCCGACGGGGCCGGCGGGGCCGACGGGGTCGGCGGGGCCGGCGGGGCCGGCCGGGGCAGAGGTATCTGAGGAGTCGGCTGGGGCGCCGTCCTGCGCCCCCGGCTGTTGGGCCGGGCCGGGCCCGCTGCGGTAGGTCCGGCCCGGGCGGGGGCCCGCCGGGGTCCGGCCGGTCCCGCTG
>NZ_WTFF01000633.1 GCF_019400985.1 Streptomyces bambusae | reverse complement strand
AGGAGTCTCAATGACGGAGTCAAGCCGTCTGCGTGACCGGCGGAGTGGGGGTGAAGACCCGATTGTCTCGCAGCAGCGCCCACAGGACGCTTGCCCGGCGGCGAGCCAGAGCGATCACAGCCTGGACGTGCTTGAGCCCTTCACCGCGCTTCTTGAGGTAGAAGTCCCGGTTCGGCCCTTCGCGCATCATGCTGGTCTGCGCGGACATGTAGAACACCCGTCGCAGGCGGCGGCTGTAGCGCTTGGGCCGGTGCAGGTTGCCGGTCCGGCGGCCGGAGTCACGTGGGACGGGTACCAGTCCGGCTGCCGAGGCCAGGTGGCCGGCGTCTGCGTAAGCGGACAAGTCACCGGCGGCGACAACGAACTCCGCACCGAGTATCGGGCCCATGCCGGGCAAGGACTCGATGATCTCCGCCTGCGGATGGTCGCGGAAGGTCTCTCGTATCTGCCGGTCGATCCGCTTAAGACGGTCGTCCAGGGCCAGGATCTGGGCGGCCAGGTCGGCGACGATCTGCGCCGCCACATCCTCGCCGGGAAGCGCGGTCTGCTGGGCCTGAGCCGCTTCCAAGGCGCCGGCCGCGACCGCGTCGGCTCCGCGAACGCTCCGGTTGGCCAGCCAGGCCGTCAGCCGTGCCCGCCCGCGGCGCCGGATGCCGGCCGGGGTCTGGCAGCCGGTCAGCAGGACGAGCGCCCCCTTGTGGCTGCTGTAGTCGAAGGCCCGTTCCAGAGCGGGGAAGATGCCGGTCAGCACGTCTCGCAGGCGGTTGATCATCCTGACCCGGTCGGCCACGAGGTCGGCACGGTGGGCGGTCAGCAGTGCGAGGTCGGCGGCCAGCTGGGCGGGCACGTCGATCGCGGCGAAGTCGCTGCGGTGGCGGGCGGTCTCGGCGATGACGTAAGCGTCGCGCGCGTCGGTCTTGGCCTCGCCCCGGTAGGCGCCCGACATGCGGTTGACCGTGCGGCCGGGCACGTAGACGGCCTGCTGGCCGTGGGCCGCGAGAAGGCCCAGCAGCAGCGCGGAGGAGGTGCCGGAGATGTCCACCGCCCAGTGGACCGCTCCGGCCAGGTCCAGGATTTCGTTGAGCGCGGTCAGGATCGCCGACTCGTCGTTATCGATCTTCTTCGACCACAAGGTCGCGCCGGTTTCGTCGACCACGGCCGCCCAGTGATGGCCCTTGCCTGCATCGATTCCGGCCCAGACCCGGGCCCGCCGCTCACTCATCCGCCCCTCCTCGTTCCGCACAACGTGACATCGGCCCGAGGAACACCCCGCCGGCATCTCCGTAAACAGCGACCGCACGAGGCGCGCACATCTCAATCAGCAGCCAGGGCGCCCCGGAGAGCCGGGCGGCCACTCCTCGCGAGCCACGACTGGCAGAGAGCTATCAGCCACACCCGGCCCTCCCGGGCCGCTTAACAACTTACGGAG
>NZ_WTFF01000632.1 GCF_019400985.1 Streptomyces bambusae | reverse complement strand
GGCCGCCGCCGCGGGCCAGCCCGGTGGGGCGGAGCAGCTGCGGCTGCAGTGGCTGACCGCCCTGGAGGTGCGGGGCATCCGGCCCTACCTGGAGCAGCAGCGGGTGGTGGCCGCGGCCCGCGCGGCCGCACCGACCCCGCGGCTGCGCGGTACGGACCGCAGCGCGCAGGCCCGGCGGCGCAACGCCCTGGAGCACTCCTTCGCCCAACTTCCCGATGTGGGCGGGGTGTTAGCGGGCCGGGGCGCGGAGGTCGCGCAGATCGTACGGTGGGTGCAGGCGGCCCGGGCGAGCACCGAGACCCGCCCGGTCGTGGTCGTCCTGCACGGCGAGCCGGGGTCCGGCCGCACCGCGCTCGCGGTCCGCGCGGCGCACCACCTGCGGGACCAGTTCCGCGGCGCGTGCCTGGTGGACCTGCGGGGCGGTTCCCTGCCGGCCGGCGATGGGCAGTACCCCTACGGCGGCGAGTCGCCGCTGCCGACGCGCGAGGCGCTGCTGCACCTGCTGAACCGGCTGGGCGCACCGCGCGAGCAGCTGCTGTTCCGTGAACGGTCGTCGGCGGAGCAGCAGGTACGGCGGCTGGCCGAGCTCTACCACCAGCACCTGCACGGGCTGCCGGTCGCGGTCGTGCTGGACGACGCGGTGGACGGTGAGCAGGTCCGCACGCTGGTGCCGGAACGCTCGGAGAGCCTGGTGCTGGTGACCGCGCGGGAGCCGCTGGAACTGCCGGCGGACCTGGCGGCGTGGGTCCACCACCTCCCGGTGGGCCGGCTGGACCGCACCGGCAGCGAGGAGCTCCTGCGGGCCCTCGCCGGGACCGGGGCGACCGGGGTGGGGGCGGTGTCCCTGGCCGGGGACGGGGACGGGGACCTGGACGGGGACGGAACGCTGGCCGGGGCGGGGCCGGGGGCGGCTGTCGCCGCCGTGCTGGACCTCGCCGCGGGGCTGCCGCTGGCGCTGCGTGTCCTGGCCCCGCTCACGGCCGGCACCGGGGAACGGGCCCTCGCGCCGTCCGTCGCCACGAATGCCCCGGCCGCCTCGACTGCCGAAGCCTGGCCCGGGCCCGACGCCGCCCCCGGTCTCGTGGAGCGGGTCGTGCGGGTGGCGGACGATCGGTTGGGGGCGGACGCGCGGCGGTTGCTGTGGCGGCTGCCGCTCGCCGGGCGGGCCTCGCTCGGCGCCGCGGCCGCCGCCGCGCTGGCCGACGTACCGGAGCCGGCGGCCCGCCGGACGCTGGAGGAGCTGTGGCGGGCCCGCCTGGGCGGCCGGGGGGGCGGCGGGCGCTAACCCATGCACGACCCCGTCCCCTCCTACCCCCCCCCCCGGGCCGCCGCCCCCGAGGGCCGGGCCGGGGGCGCGGCCGCCCCCGAGCGGCCGATCCGTCAGGACGCCCCGCCCGCCGACACCCCGCACGGGGTGGGTGACGGGAGGGGGCGGAC
>NZ_WTFF01000631.1 GCF_019400985.1 Streptomyces bambusae | reverse complement strand
GCCGGCACCGCCGGTCCCGTCCCCGCCGGTCCTGCTACCGCCGTCACCGCCGTCACCGCCGCGCCCGGCGCAGCGGCGGCGGCGGGCCGGGAGCCAGGCGTAGCCGCGCAGCAGCAGGGGGATCGTGCTGTCGAGGCGTACCGTCATGTCCGGCGGCTACCCGGTCAGCCGCCGCCCACACCCGAGCCCGCGAGCGGCGCGGTCGCCAGGCCCGCCCCCTCGCGCAGCCCGCGCAGGAAGGCCTCCATCGCCTCCGTGGCCGTGTACCGCGGCTCCCAGCCCAGCTCGTGGCGGGCCCGTCCCGCCACGAGCAGCGGGAGGCGCAGTACGGCGTCCAGCAGCCCGGGCGAGGCCGGCACCAGGTGCATCCGCCAGGCCGCGGCCACGGCCGTCCGGGTGGCGGCCAGCGGCAGGGTCACCGTACGGGCTCGCAGCAGCTCGGCCAGCGCGGCGGAGTCCATCACCGGGTCGGCCACCAGGTTGAACGGTCCGCGCACCGGCAGCACCACCGCCGCCCGGTACGCGGCGGCCGCGTCGTCGGTGTGCAGGGCCTGGAAGCGCAGCCCCGGCAGGTCCGGCACGGCCGGGACCAGGCCCGGCCGCACGAGCCGCCAGGGCAGCAGCGGGCCCGCGAAGATCCGGCGCTGCTCGGAGGCCGCGGCCTCCTTGAACAGGAAGGCCGGCCGCATCCGCACCACCCGCATCTGCGGGTGCGCGAGCTGGTAGCCGTCGAGGTAGCGCTCCAGGTAGGCCTTCTCCCGGGTGTACGCGGCCCCGGGCCAGCCGTGCGTGGGCCAGGACTCGTCCACGGGGCGGCCGTCCGCGGGCCCGGGGGAGTAGGCGCCGATCGAGGACGCGTACACCAAGGCGTGCACGCCGGCGGCCGCGGCCGCCTCGAAGACCCGGATGCCGCCCAGCACGTTCGTGCGCCAGGTCGTCACGGGGTCGTGGGTGGGCTGGAACCGCCAGGCCAGGTGCACCACGGCGTCGGCGCCCGAGAACGGCGCGACGAGGTCGTCCTTGCCCGGGTCGATGTCGGCGGCGGCCCAGCGGGTGCCGGGCGGCTGCCAGTCGGGGATCCTGCGGGCCAGGCCGAGCACGTCCGTCACCGCCGGATGGGCGGCCAGGGCCTGGACCACGCTGGTGCCGACGTTGCCCGTGGCCCCGGTGACGACGACTCGCATGACGACGCCCCTCACCCTCGCGCCCGGACCCGTGCGCCCGGGCTCCTGTGTACGCGGCTGCCCGCCGGGGCCCGGGCCATGCACGCCGGGCGATATCGCGCCAGGGCCCGGGCCCCGCCCTGGCGCGCGCCCGGCGGGCCGCGCTTCACTGCGGGGCCATGAGACGTACGAGGATCATGTGCATGCTCGGCAGCCTGCTCCTGGCCGCGGGCGCCCTCGCCGGAGCAGACCCCGCCGCGGCCGCTCCGCCCGCCGCAACAGCCG
>NZ_WTFF01000630.1 GCF_019400985.1 Streptomyces bambusae | reverse complement strand
CACCACGCACACCACCCAGCCAGAACCGCTCCCGCTGAAACGCATACGTCGGCAGCTCCACCCCACCCACAGCACCCGGGAACACCGACGACCACTCCACCGCCACCCCGTGCACGAACGCCTCGGCCATGGCTCGGCCGAAAGTCGTGGTCTCGGGCTGGTCGCGGCGCAGGGCGGCGCTCCAGCGCGGGCCGGTTGCACCGGCGGCACCGGTGGAGCCGGGGGCGTCCGCCGCGTCGGGGGCGTCCGGGAAGCAGGCCTGGCCCATGGCGGTGAGGACCCCGTCGGGGCCCAGTTCGAGGTAGGCGTTGACCCCGTGGTCGGCGAGCGTGCGGATGCCGTCGTGGAAGCGGACGGTCGCGCGGACGTGGCGAACCCAGTAGTCGGGTGAGGAGAGTTCCCCGGCCGTGGCGATCCGGCCGGTGACGTTGGAGACGATCGGGATGTCCGGGGCCCGGAACGTCAGCCGGGAGACGACGCGGCGGAACGTGTCGAGCATCGGTTCCATCAGCGGCGAGTGGAAGGCGTGGCTGACGTTGAGCTGCTTCGTGCGATGGCCGGCGGCCGCCAGGGCGGCGCCGATCCCGTCGACGGCGTCGCGGTCGCCGGAGACGACGACCGACTCGGGTCCGTTGACGGCGGCGATGTCGACGCCGGGCAGCAGCAGGGGCCGTACGACGTCCTCGGCGGCCCGGACGGAGAGCATGGCTCCGCCTTCGGGCAGGGCCTGCATGAGCCGGCCGCGCGCGGCGACGAGGGCGGCGGCGTCGGGGAGGGTCAGCATGCCGGAGACGTGCGCGGCGACCAGTTCGCCGACGGAGTGGCCGAGCAGGAAGTCGGGGCGCAGGCCCCAGCTGCGGGCGAGCCGGTAGAGGGCGACCTCCAGCGCGAACAGGCCGGCCTGGGTGTACTCGGTCCGGTCGAGCAGTGCCTGGTCCTCGAAGACGACCTCGCGGACGGGCCGGTCGTAGGCGCGGTCCAGCTCGGCGCATGCGGCGTCGAAGGCCTCGGCGAAGACGGGGAAGGCGGCGTACAACTCGCGTCCCATGCCGGCCCGCTGGGCGCCCTGCCCGGTGAAGAGGAAGGCCAGGCGGGGGTCGGGGTGGGCGGTGCCGCGGACCACGAGGGGGGCTTCGGCGCCGGCGGCGAGGGCGCGCAGTCCGTCGTGCAGCGCGGCGCGGTCGCCGCCGAGGACGACGGCGCGGTCGGGGAGGGCGGCGCGGGTGGTGGCCAGGGCGTGGCCGACCTCCGTGATCGGGGCGACCGGGGCGACCGGGGCACCCTCGCCTGTGCCCGCCGCGTCGTCCGCTCCCGCCGTGTGTGCCAGGAGCTGGGCGGCCTGGGCGTGCAGGGCGTCGGGGCCGCGGGCGGACACCCGCCACGGGCCCAGGGGAGGGGTGGGCCGGCCGGCGTGGTTCTGATACACAACTGCAGCGGCCGGCGCGGCTAAGCGGG
>NZ_WTFF01000063.1 GCF_019400985.1 Streptomyces bambusae | reverse complement strand
GCCGACCGCCCCACGTCGCCCGCCCCACGTCACCCCGGCGCCGCGTGTCGTGCGCCCACTCGGCGCACCCTCCGCGCGCCCGGCCGGGAGCTCGCCGAGCATCGCCGCATGACCTCACTCTCCGCGCTGCTCCCGGCTGCCGCCCTGCTGGCGACGGCCGCCCTCCCTCTGCAACCGGAGGGCGGCCCCTCCCCCCGGACGCCCGCCGCCCCCTACGTCGTCGTGCTCAAGGACGTCGAGGACGTCGAGGACGCCGACAACGTCAAGGACGGCAGCGCCGGCGACCGTACCGGCGGCGGTGTCGCGCCCCGCGCCCGCGCCCTCACCCGGGCCCTGGCCGCCGAGGCCGCCGAGGCCGGGGACGACGTCGGCCCCCTCTACGACACCGTCCTCAGCGGCTTCGCCGTCCGTACGACCGCCGCGCGGGCCGCCGAGCTCGCCGCCGACCCCCGGGTCGCGTACGTGGAGCCGGACGCCGAGTTCCACGTCACCGGCACCGCCCAGCCCGACGCGCCCTGGCAGTTGGACCGCCTGGACCAGCGCGAGCTGCCGCTGGACGCCACGTACACGTACGAGCGGACCGGCGCCGGGGTCACCGTGTACGTCCTGGACACCGGGATCAACACCTTCCACCGGGAGTTCGGCGGCCGGGCCCGCACCGGGGCCAACGCCGTGCTGCTGGAGGGCGCCGCCGACTGCAACGGCCACGGCACGCACGTCGCCGGCAGCATCGGCGGGGCGACGTACGGGGTGGCCAAGGAGGTACGGCTGGTCGGGGTGAAGGTGGCGACCTGCCGGGGCAGCGCCCGCCTCTCGGCGATCCTGCGGGGCCTGGACTGGACGGTGAAGGACGCCCAGGCCCACCGCACGCTGCCGGCCGTGGCGAACATGAGCCTCGGCGGCGACCGCAGCCCGAGCATGGACCGCGCGGTCCGGCGGGCGGTACGGGCCGGGATCACCGTCACCGTCGCGGCCGGCAACGACGGCGGCGACGCCTGCGCCGGCTCGCCCGCCGCCGTGCCCGACGCCCTCACGGTCGGTGCGACCGACCGGCTGGACCGGCGGGCCGCGTACTCCAACCACGGGCCCTGCGTGGACCTCTTCGCCCCCGGCAGCCGGATCACCTCGGCCTGGATGGGCCTGCCGACCGCGACCGGGACCATGTCCGGGACCTCCATGGCCGCCCCGCACGTGGCCGGCGTCGCGGCCCTGGTGCTGGCCGCCCACCCCGGCGCGACACCGGCCCAGGTCGGCCGGGCGGTGCTCGGCGCGGCCCTCCCGGGCAAGGTCACCGGGGTCCCCGCCACCACCCCGAACCTGCTCCTGCACAGCCCCGTCCCCGGCTGAGCCCCCACCCACCGCCCACGTCCGGCCGTCCGGACGGTCGGACGGCCATCCGGCCGCCCAGGCACGTCCATCCCGCCCCGACCTGATGGGACATCAAATTCTGTGTGCTTCGGGCGAAACCAGTCATTGACTTCTCATCACCGCGACGCGTCAATGTCGGCCACCGCACCGGCTCGGCCTCCCCCGCACAGCGGGTCGGGGGAGGGTTCGTCATGACGAAGGAGTCGCGACCCACGTGGATACGACGAAGAGACGGGGCGTCACGTCCCGACGAAGAATGCTGGCCGGGGCGGGAGCCCTCACCCTGGCCCTGACCAGTGGTGTTGCGGGCCTGGCGGGAACGGCGCAGGCGGCGACCAAGACCACCCCGGTCTTCGTGAAGTGCGTCGCCCCGGCGCCGCAGCCGGGCGCCGACGGCAGCCAGAACTTCACGGTGACCCTGCCCGACGGGGCCAAGGCCGGGGAGACCGTGCCGATCGAGATCGACCCCGGTGAGACCCCGGTCGTACCGATGTTCACGATCGACACCGTCAACACCATCAAGGCGAAGCTGCTCGTGGGCGGCGTCGCGCAGACCGTCACCAGCCCGGCCACGCCCAGCCACCAGGAAGCGGGCAAGAAGGCCGACCCGCCGAAGTTCTCCGGGACCGTCAAGATCCCCGACGGCACCGAGGGCACCACGGTGGACGTCACGATCGACCAGGTGGTCACGGACGCCGACCTCGCGGGCACGGTCTACACCACGACGTGTACGCCCGACCCGCGCCCGAGCCAGCCCGTCGGCTCGGTCGCCGTCGCGGCGCTGCCGAAGGACCCGGTCACCACCAGGCTGACGCCCAACAGCGGCAAGGCCGGCACCTCCGTCGTGGCCACCGGTGCCAACTTCCCGGCCGGTGCCGTCACCTGTTCCGCGCTCCTCGCGGGCACCCCGACGGGTGACGCCGGCACCGGCACGGCGGACGCCACCGGCGCCGCGAGCTGCACCCTCACGGTCACCAAGAAGGCCGACGAGATCAGGATCGACGGCTCGGTGACCCCGTACAAGGCCTTCGTCTACGTCGAGGACGTGCCCGGGGTGAAGAACCCGGTCGACGTCGAGGTGCTGCCCGGCCCGCTGGGCATCGGCCCGCAGGGCGGGAACCCCGCGGTGGACTTCGGCAAGGTCACCATCAACGGCAAGCCGCAGTCGGTGACGGGCCAGTTCACGGCCATGACGGTCCAGGACTTCCGCGGCGGCACGCTCGGCTGGGACGTCACGGCCACGCGGACGCCGTTCCTGAACGAGGCCACCGGCCACAGCATGCCCAAGGCGCAGATCGGCATCCAGCCGAGCTGCAAGGTCACCAACCCGGACAGCCCGAGCACCTGCACCGCCGGGGCGCCCGGGGCGATCACGGACACGCCGATGAAGGTCGCCTCCCAGGCGGCCGGCGGGGACCAGCTGACGGGCGGCGAGTTCGAGGTCGGGGGTGCGGGGCTGATCCAGCTCCCGGCGTTCGCGTTCGCCGACACCTACCGGTCGGTCGTCACCTTCTCGATCGCCTGAGCGGAGCACTCCGCTCCCGGGGTGGTACGGCGTCCCACGCGGGCGCCGTACCACCCCGCGCGCCGTCCCGCCCCGGGTCCCGTGCGGCCCGGCTCCGCCCTTCGTCCGCCCCGCCTGGAGGCCCGTTCATGCGTACGCGCCCGTTCCGCCGCCTGCTGGCCCTGATGGCCCTGCTGGCTCCCCTGGCCCTGCTGCCCGCCGGCCCCGCCGCGGCGGCCGACAACGGCACCTGGGGGGTGTTCCCCACGCCCCCGGCCGGGGCGGCGGCGACCGACCGGGGCTACTTCTTCCACCAGGGCGCGGCCGGCACGGCGATCAGCGACAGCGTCACCCTCGTCAACTCCTCCGACCGCAACCTGACCTTCCGCGTCTACGCCACCGACGCCGTGAACACCCCGGTCGGCGGCGCCTTCGCGCTGCTGCCGGTGGAGGCGAAGCCGAGCGGGGTCGGCACCTGGGTCACGCTGCCGGCCGAGGCGGCGCAGGTGGTGACGGTGCCGGCGAAGGGCCGCAAGGACCTGCCGTTCACGGTCAGGGTGCCGCAGGACGCGGTTCCGGGCGACCACGTGGGCGGGATCGTCGCGCTGAACACCGAGGTGGAGGGCGTCCAGCAGGAGGGCAAGGTCAAGGTCGGCGTGAAGCGCTCGGTGGGGGCGCGCCTGTACCTGCGCGTGCCGGGGCCGCTCACCCCGGGGCTGAGCGTGGAGGACGTACGGGTCGACCGGCGCGCGCCGGCCCTGCCCTGGATCGGTGACGCGTCCGCGACCGTCTCGTACGCGCTGGTCAACCGGGGCAACGTGGTGATCGAGCCGAAGGTCGAGATCGCCGCGGAGGGGCTGTTCGGGCGGCGGGTGCTGGACGTGCCGGCGCGCGAGCTGAAGCTGGCGCTGCTGCCGGGCCAGCGGATCGAGCTGAAGCAGCCCTGGCCGGACGCGCCGCAGTCGGACCGGGTGAGCGTCCGCGTCTCGGCCGACGCCGCCGCCCACCCGGACCTGGCCGCGGAGGGCACTGCGGAGTTCCTCGCCGTACCCTGGCCCGCACTGGGCGCCCTGCTCGCCCTGGCCGGCGCCGCCGCCTTCCGGACGGTCCGCCGCCGCCGGAGCCGCCCGGCCCCGGAACCGGCACCCGCGACCTGGCCGAACTGCACTGACGGACGGCGGGTTCAGGCACGGTGGACGGACGGGCGCTCGGCCACCTGGTCAGGGGTGAGTCCGTCCACGGTCAAGTTGCCGGTCCACAGGTGGTCGCGGTTGGCGTACGTCGCTTCGAAGCTGACGCGCTTGCCGCCGGGCTCCAGCTTCCATCCCTGGTCCTGTAACTGGGCGATGCGGTCGCTGCCGCAGACGAACGCGCGGGTTGCCTGGATCAGAATCCACTGGGCAAGCTCGGCGTCCTTGGCGGCGGACTTCCCGCAGTTCCGGGCCATCTGCCACAACCGGGGCCACTCCACGCCCGGGGTCAGGGGGCCGACGATGCCCACGTCCCCGATCCGCCGCTCGTCAAGGTGGTGGGTGGCGTAGCCGAAGACCGCACCGAACATGGCGAACACGGTGACCCGACCTCGTCCGGCGAGGCCCTCGTCATTGCTGCTCATCTTTGGAACCCTTGGCTGTGGCGGTCCGGGCGCCTTAGCCACGCCCGGACCGCTTCCGTTCAGTGGTGGCTCAGCAGCCGTCGCCGTCGCCGCAGCAGGCCGGCGGGTTGCACTCCTTCGCGGAGCCCCACAGCCGGTCGTCCACGAAGAACCCAGCAGCCTTGACGCGGTCCACCACGGAACTGATCAGAGGGCGGGTGCGGACGGTGGCCTTGGGTTCGTGCCCGAGGAAGAACCCGAACTGTTCGTCGCACCACGCGGCGTACGCCTGCGTGTGGAGTACGAACGAGTGCCATCCGGGGTCGACCGTGCCCGAGGGGGTCATGTCGAATGCGCGGGTGTCGCCCATGACCTTCAGGAACGCGAGGGCCTGGTCCACGATCCGACGGGCCATGGACAGCTCGTGCCCGTACTCCTCCGCGCAGAACTCGGACACCTTCTCGAACAGCTCGGGACTGACGAGGTCCCGTCCGCGCCGTAAGGCGGCGGGGGATTCCAGCATGGTCGTCATGGTGGTGCTCCTTTCGGGTCAGGCTGCGGGCTGGGGCGGGAACTGCTCTCCGCCTTCTCCGGACTTGTCGCCGGGGTCGGACCTGGCTGCACCTCCTCACCGGTTGTCGGGTGTCGGGCGCGGAAGGATCGCCAGGCGCGCTCGCGGCGCTCCTCGGGGGTCATGTAGTCCGGGAGCCGTCTCATGTGGAGGCCGCCTGACCCGGGCACTCGTTGTGCCGGTAGGCGGGGACGGGCGCCCCGGGCGTGCGCTCGACGGTTCCCCGGCGGACAGGCTCAAGGGGCTTGATGGGCCTGTGACAGGCAGCGCACTCGTGTCCGGGGGCGTAGGTCAGGTACTCCCAATCGTCCCGGTCGTACTCCGGGGCCCGTGCCTTCTTCGCCCTTGCCATGTCGCGCCTTCCCGGTTGCCGTTCGGTCCGCGACAATCTTCGGCCCCGGCAGGGGGCCTACTGAAGGTTTATTTGCGTTGTCGGGTAAAGACGGCCGACCACTCGTTCAGGCGTTCCCTGGCTTGTTCTCCGAACAGGGCATGACTCTCGAAGGTCGCGAACTCGTCGAGGTATGCAGATACGTCCCGATGGTCTCGGAAGACCATCACACCAGTAGACGTTTCCACGGTAGCGATCCGGTCGTCATAGACAGTGAAAACGTTCAACGGGCCCGGCATCACCACAGACCCGATGGGGATTACCCCGATACGCACGTTGGACAGGCGAGTCAACGACGCCAGCCGGTCCATCTGCACAGCCAGGGCGTCCGGAGGAATGAGCGGCCACCTGACAGCCTGCTCAGTGAGAATGAAGGTGAACTGCTTCGACCTGTCGTACAGGACGGCCTGACGTTCAAGCTTCTTCGCGATGGTCTTGCTCTGATCTCCGGGAACGTCCGCGATGCTGGCCCGTACGTACTCTGGCGTTGCCAGGAGCCCTGTGATCATCGTCGGCAGGAAGTAGCGGAACTCTGTGGACGACTTCTCGAAGCCGGCCAGCTCATTCTGTCGCTTGTCCAAACCCCTGCGACGGGAAGACCAGATATCCTTCCATTCAGTGTTCGCCATCCGGGCGAGCGCCATCACCTCAGTTACGAGAGAGGCGGGCGCGTCAAGTGCCCGAAGGATTAGCTCCACGTCCACGAGAGCAGGTGTCAGCTTCCCGCTCTCAATGTTGCTGATTTTCGTCTGGGACATGTTGCAGCGCTGGGCGAGCCGGGTCTGAGTCCACCCGGCTCGCTTCCGCAGCGTCTTAAGGGTTTGCGCCAGGTCGGCTCTGGACTCCCCTAGCTGCTGAGGGTCAAGCGTCAATGCCCTTCACGTACTCCTCAAAGGGCACCGACTCGGCGATAGCGATGCGCTGGTATTCGATGAACTGGCTCAGGTCGCCTTCGTAGACCTCGCGGCTGATCTGGCGCCCGTCCGGGTGGTAGTTCATCAGCACCACTTCGGAGCGGTCGAACATCCAGAAGTCCTGGACGCCCTCAAGCGGGTTCGGCCGGTCGGTCACGTCGAGAATACGGATCTGCTCACCGGCCAGCACGTGCGGTGCGTAGTACTGGGAGAACTCGAACCGCAGGTAGTCGGAGAGCGGCCGGGTGAGGACGTGTACGCGGCCCTGAGGGCGCCCCTCGGCGACCTGTCGGCGTAGCCGGTCGGTGTACTCGTTCGAGACCGCCTGAGGGTCGATCCGGACTCCGGCCTTGAAGGCTGCGAACTCATCCGCTTCCTGCGGCATGAGGTACTGCGGCAGGGTCTCCAGTCGCCACGCTTCGACCGTGAAGCGCTCGAACCGGGACCGCCACGCGTCACCATCCAAGAGCACGGAAGGCCTCCCTCAGCACAGCCTCAGGGATCTCGACGAGGCCCTCACCAGCCGGGGGCTGGAAGGCCGTGGACACGTCGCCCTGAACGATGATCGAGCCGCTCGGAGACAGGTACACGTTCGGGCAGTCGTCCCCGCCACAGGTGCCGTTCCCGTTGCCGGTGAGCCTGGTCAGTTCCTCACGCGCCATGACGAAACCCCCTTGTCGGGCAGCCCGGTTGGGCTGGTGACCATGACCGTACGAGGGGGTGCGGTCCGGCGTCCATGCCGTCTTGCCAATATTCGCGTAGTCGCATAAAGCCGGGTGCCCGGCCGGTCCGGGGCAGCAGGAACCCCCGGCCGGTGAGGGTTGGCCGGGGGTGGCTGCCGTTGCGGGGTGGCTGGTGGGGGTCAGTGGTTGCGGGGGAAGCCCAGGTCCACGCCTGCCGGGGCCTCGGACGGGTCCGGCCAGCGGGTCGTGACGACCTTGCCGCGGGTGTAGAAGTGGATGCCGTCGTTGCCGTAGATGTGGTGGTCGCCGAAGAGCGAGTCCTTCCAGCCGCCGAAGGAGTGGTAGCCCACCGGCACCGGGATCGGCACGTTCACGCCGACCATGCCCGCCTGGATCTCCAGCTGGAAGCGGCGGGCGGCGCCGCCGTCGCGGGTGAAGATCGCGGTGCCGTTGCCGAACGGCGAGGCGTTGATGAGCGCCACGCCCTCCTCGTACGTCTCGGCGCGCAGCACGCACAGCACCGGGCCGAAGATCTCGTCGCGGTAGGCGTCGGAGTCGGTGGAGACCTTGTCCAGCAGGGACAGGCCGATCCAGTGGCCGTTCTCGTAGCCGTCGACCGTGTACCCGGTGCCGTCGAGGACGACCTCGGCGCCCTGGTCGGCGGCGCCGTGCACGTACGAGGCGACCTTGTCGCGGTGGGCGGCGGTGATCAGCGGGCCCATCTCGGAGGTCGGGTCGTCGCCCGGGCCGATCTTGATCTTCTCGGCGCGTTCGCGGATCTTGTCAACCAACGCGTCGCCGATGGAGCCCACCGCGACGACCGCCGAGATGGCCATGCAGCGCTCGCCGGCCGAGCCGTACGCCGCGGAGACCGCCGCGTCGGCGGCGGCGTCGAGGTCGGCGTCCGGCAGCACCAGCATGTGGTTCTTGGCGCCGCCGAGCGCCTGGACGCGCTTGCCGTTGGCGGAGGCGGTGGTGTGGATGTAGCGGGCGATGGGGGTGGAGCCGACGAAGGAGACGGCCGCGACGTCCGGGTGGGCGAGCAGCGCGTCGACCGCGACCTTGTCGCCGTGCACGACGTTGAGCACGCCGTCCGGCAGTCCGGCCTCCTGGGCGAGCTCCGCCAGCTTGTTGGCGGCCGACGGGTCCTTCTCGCTGGGCTTGAGGACGAAGGTGTTGCCGCAGGCGATGGCCAGCGGGAACATCCACATCGGCACCATCGCCGGGAAGTTGAACGGGGTGATGCCCGCGACCACGCCCAGCGGCTGGCGGATGGCGGCGACGTCCACGCGGTTGGAGACGGACGTGGACAGCTCGCCCTTGAGCTGGGTGGTGATCCCGCAGGCCAGCTCGACGATCTCCAGGCCGCGCGCGACCTCGCCGAGGGCGTCCGAGTGCACCTTGCCGTGCTCGGCGGTGATCAGCTCGGCGATGGCGTCGCGGTTGGCGTCGAGGAGGGCGCGGTAGGCGAAGAGCACCTTGGTACGGGCGGCCAGCGAGGACTGGCCCCAGGTCTGGAAGGCTTCCTTGGCGGCCCGTACCGCCGCGTCCACCTCCTCGGCCGACGCCAGCGCCACCTGCGTGGTGACCTCGCCCGTGGCGGGGTCGGTGACCGGGCCGTGGTTGCCCGACGCGCCCTCGACGGTCTTGCCACCGATCCAGTGGTTGACGGTCTTCATGTGCGTTGCTCCTTCACAGATGGCGACGTCGCTGCGCGGCTTGCCGGTCGTACTCTTCGCGGGCGGAGGCCGCCGACGGGCGGGTCGCGGTCTCGGCCACAGGAACATCCCACCACGCCTGTGCGGGGGGTGGGCCCGACACAGTGTCGGGCGTTCGGGTCTCCACGTAGACACATGTGGGACGGTCCGCCGCCCGGGCCTCGGCCAGCGCTTCGCGCAGGTCACGGACGGTCCGGGCGCGGATCACGGCCATCCCGAGGGAGGCGGCGTTGGCCGCCAGGTCCAGCGGGAGCGGGTCCCCGTCGTAGGCCCCGTCCGGCCCCCGGAAGCGGTAGGCGGTGGCGAAGCCCTCGCCGCCGGTGCCCGCGGAGAGGCCGCCGATGGAGGCGTAGCCGTGGTTGTCGAGGACGACCACCTTGAGGGGGACCCGCTCCTGCACGGCGGTGACCAGTTCGGTCGGGTTCATCAGGTACGTCCCGTCGCCGACCAGCGCCCACACCGGCCGGCCGGGTTCGGCCAGGGCCGCGCCGAGCGCGCCGGGGATCTCGTAGCCCATGCAGGAGTAGCCGTACTCGACGTGGTACTGCCGCGACGAGCGGGCCCGCCACAGCTTGTGCAGGTCACCCGGGAGGGAGCCCGCCGCGTTGACGATCACGTCCTGGTCGGTGACCACCGAGTCCAGCGCGCCGAGCACCTGCACCTGGGTGGGGACGGCGTCGGGGTCGGGGGCGGCGAAGGCGGCGTCGACGCGCCGCTCCCAGGCGGCCTTCGCCGCGCCGTACGCCTGTACATAGGCGGGGGCGACCCGGTGCCCGGCGAGCTCGGCGCGCAGCAGGTCCAGGCTCTCGCGGGCGTCGCCGACGAGGGGGCGGGCGGCGAGTTTGTGGGCGTCGTACGGGTCGAGGTTGAGGCCGAGGAAGCGGACGGCCGGGTTCTGGAACAGGGTCCCGGAGGCCGTGGTGAAGTCGGTCAGCCGGGTACCCGCCGCGATCACCAGGTCCGCGGTCCGGGCCAGGTCGTCGGCCGGGGCGGTGCCGGTGTGGCCGACCCCGCCCACGTCGGCCGGGTGGTCGTGCGCGAGGACGCCCTTGCCAGCCTGGGTGACGGCCACCGGGATGCCGGTGGCCTCGGCGAACGCGGCCAGGGCGGACTCGGCCGCGCTGTGCCGGATGCCGCCGCCGGCGATGACCAGGGGCCGCTCGGCCCCGCGTACGGCGGCCGCGGCGGCGGCGAGCTCCGCACGGTCGGGCAGCGGGCGGCGCACGGTCCACACCCGGTCGGCGAAGAACTCCTCCGGCCAGTCGTACGCCTCCGCCTGGACGTCCTGCGGCAGGGCCAGGGTGACCGCGCCGGTGGCGACGGGGTCGGTGAGCACGCGCATGGCCTGGAGGGCGGCCGGGACCAGGGCCTCGGGGCGGGTGATCCGGTCGAAGTACCGCGACACCGGCCGCAGCGTGTCGTTGACGGAGACGTCCCCGGCCCCGGGGAACTCCAGCTGCTGGAGCACCGGGTCGGCGGGCCGGGTCGCGAAGGCGTCGCCGGGCAGGAGGAGCACCGGCAGCCGGTTGACGGTCGCCAGGGCGGCACCGGTGACGAGGTTGGTGGCGCCGGGCCCGATGGAGGTGGTCACGGCGTGCGCGGACAGCCGGCCGCTGTGCCGGGCGTAGCCGACGGCGGCGTGCACCATGGCCTGCTCGTTGCGGCCCTGGAGGAAGGGCATCGCCTTGCCGCCGGTCTCCAGCAGGGCCTGGCCGAGTCCGGCCACGTTGCCGTGCCCGAAGATGCCCCAGGTGGCGGCGATCAGCCGGCGCCGGCGGCCGTCGCGTTCGGTGAACTGGGCGGCCAGGAAGGCGACGAGGGCCTGGGCGACCGTGAGCCTGCGGGTCACTGGGCATCCTCCGCGCGGTAGAAGGGCAGCCTGGGATCGGGGTCCTGGCCTTCCCAGGTGTCCCGGACCCAGCCGTGGTCGGGGTGGTCCCGGATCAGCCATTCCCGGGTCGCGCCGGGGCCGGCCATCACGTTCAGGTAGTACATGTCGTGGCCGGGTGCGGCGATGGACGGGCCGTGCCAGCCGTCGGGGATGAGCACCGCGGCACCGCTGCGCACCTCCGTGAGGATGTCGGTCTTCCCCGCCGGGGAGGGCGTGACACGCTGGTAGCCGAGGCCGGGGGTGTCGCCGTGCGGGGCGATCTCGAAGTAGTAGATCTCCTCCAGCTCGGACTCCTCGCCGGGGTGGTGCTCGTCGTGCTTGTGGGGCGGGTACGAGGACCAGTTCCCGCCCGGGGTGAGCACCTCGACGGCGATCAGCCGGTCGCACGCGAAGGCGTCCGCGGCGGCGAAGTTGTTGACCTGGCGGGAGCAGGGGCCGCGGCCGCGGAGTTCTACGGCCACGTTCTGGGCGGGGGCGTAGCGGGGCTCCAGGCGGCGCCGGGCCCGGGCTCCGGCGAGGGCGAAGCGGCCGCCGGCCGGGGAGGTGACCTCGGCGTGGGCGTCACGGGGGACGTAGGCGAAGTCTGTGACGGCCTCGAACACGCTGCTGCGGCCCTGCAACCGGAACCGCTGCGCGGAGCTTTTCCCCTCCCCGCCCCTTCCCGAACTGGGGCTCCGCCCCAGACCCCGCGCCTCAAACGCCGGCGGGGCTGGGATTTGCTGCGCAAATCCAGCCCGCGCGGCGTTTGAGCGCACGGGCGCGGAGCGCACGTCCGGGGGTCTGGGGGCGCAGCCCCCAGTTTCGGGAAGGGGCGGGGTGGGGAACGGCTCCGCGCAGCGGACATCGCAGCCCCCGCTCAGCGGCAGGACGATCCACTCCCGGTCCCCGCACTCCCACGCGTACGTCTCCCCGGGCCCGAGCTCCAGCACCCGCAGCGCCGTCAACGCCATCTGCCACTCCGCGATCACCGGCATGCCGCCAGCACCTCCTCCACCTCCGCCGCCCACGGCATCGCCGCCGAGCAGGCGAGCCGGGACGCGACGATCGCCCCGGCGGCGTTCGCGTACCGCATCACCCGCGCGAGCTCCCACCCCGCCAGCAGCCCGTGGCACAGCGCCCCGCCGAACGCGTCCCCGGCGCCCAGCCCGTTGACCACCTCCACCTCCACCGGCGGGACCTGCGCCTGCGTGCCGTCCCGGTGCACCGCGAGTACCCCCTCCGGGCCCAGCTTCACCACCGCCAGTTCCACGCCCGCGGCCAGCAGCGCCCGCGCCGCCGCGTGCGGCTCGTGGCAGCCGGTGGCCACCGCGCATTCCTCGGCGTTGCCCACCGCCACGGTCGCGTACCGCAGGGCATCCTCGTAGAACGGCTGCGGCTTCTCCTCCCAGAGCATCGGACGCCAGTCCAGGTCGAAGACGGTCACACCCGTCCGCGCCCGGGCCCGCAGCGCCGCCAGCGTCGCGGCGCGGGACGGCTCCGCGCTGAGCCCCGTACCCGTCATCCAGAACACCCGCGCCGCCCGCACCTCGTCCAGGTCCAGCTCCTCCGGCCGGATCTCCAGGTCGGGGGCTTTCGGCAGGCGGTAGAAGTACAGCGGGAAGTGGTCCGGGGGGAAGATCTCGCAGAAGGTGATCGGCGTGGGCAGGTCGGGGACCGGGGTGGCCCAGCGGTCGTCCACGCCGAAGTTCCGCAGCTCGGCCCGCAGGTAGGAGCCGAAGGGGTCCGCCCCGGTCCGGGTGATCACGGCCGTGCGCCGGCCGAGCCGCGCCGCCGCGACGGCGACGTTCGACGGCGAGCCGCCGAGGAACTTCCCGAAGGTGTCGGCCTCGGCGAGCGGTACGCCGGTTCTGAGCGGGTAGAGATCCACCCCGATCCGGCCCATCGTGATCAGATCGAACGGGTCGGTGGTCACGAGCAGTCCTCCTATGTCGTCGTACGTCGCACCCCTAAGGTGGCCGCCATGACGTCCTCCCCGCCCGCGTTGACCCGTATCCGCATCGGTTCGGCACCGGACTCCTGGGGGGTGTGGTTTCCGGACGATCCGCTGCAGACCGGCTGGGAACGCTTCCTCGACGAGGTCGCGGACGCCGGCTACGCGTGGATCGAGCTCGGCCCGTACGGCTATCTGCCCACCGACCCGGCGCGGCTGCGCGAGGAGACGGGCAGGCGCGGGCTGCGGGTCTCGGCCGGCACCGTCTTCACCGGACTCCATCACGGTCCCGCCGTGTGGGACGACACCTGGGCGCACGTGTCGCGTGTCGCGGAGCTCGCGCAGGCGGCGGGCGCCGGGCATCTGGTGGTCATCCCGTCCTTCTGGCGGGACGACAAGACGGGCGCGGTGCTGGAGGACCGGGTCCTGACGGCGGACCAGTGGCGCGAACTGGCCCGGCAGACCGAGCGGCTGGGCCGCGAGGTGCGCGACCGCTACGGACTGCGGATCGTGGTCCACCCGCACGCCGACACGCACGTCGACACCCCCGGGAACGTGGCCCGGTTCCTGGACGCGACCGATCCGGACCTGGTCTCCCTCTGCCTGGACACCGGGCACTACGCGTACTGCGGCGGCGACAGCGTCGCCCTGCTCAAGGAGTTCGGCGAGCGGATCGGCTACCTGCACCTGAAGCAGGTGGATCCGCGGATCCTCGCCGAGGTCGTCGCCGAGGAGCTGCCGTTCGGGCCTGCGGTGGCGCGCGGGGTGATGTGCGAGCCGCCGGGCGGGGTGCCGGCGCTGGAGCCGGTGCTGGCCGCCGCGCAGGAGCTGGGCGCGGCCCGGGACGTCGAGCTGTTCGCCATCGTGGAACAGGACATGTACCCGTGTCCGCCGGACCGTCCGCTGCCGATCGCCCGCCGGACGCGGGACTACCTGCGCTCCTGCGGCGCCCGTTGAGGAGAGAGAGGAGAACCGTATGGCCGGCACGCTCGGCATCGCCGTCATCGGCACCGGGAGGATGGGCGCGGACCACGTCCGGCGGATCGGGCGGACGGTGGGCGGCGCCCGGGTGGTGGCGGTCGCCGATCCGGACGGCGACCGGGTCAAGGAGGTGGCGGCGGGCCTGGACGGCGCGAGCGCCCACACCGATCCGGCGGCCGCGGCGGCCGCGCCCGGGGTGGACGCGGTACTGATCGCCTCTCCCGGGCCGGCCCACGAGGAGGCGCTGCTCCTGGCGTTGGCGCGGGAGCTGCCGGTGCTGTGCGAGAAGCCGCTGACCCCGGATCCGGCGGGCGCGCTGCGCGTCGTGGAGGCCGAGCAGCGGCTGGGCCGGCGGCTGATCCAGGTGGGCTTCATGCGCCGGTACGACGCCGAGTACGAGCGGCTCAAGGAGCTGCTGGACGCGGGCGGGATCGGGCGGCCGCTCTTCCTGCACTGCCGCCACCGCAACGCGTCCTCGCCGTCCTTCTTCACCAGCGACATGCTGATCAGCGACTCGGTGGTGCACGAGGTGGACGCGGCCCGCTGGCTGCTCGGGCAGGAGGTCACGGCCGTGTCCGTGGTGTCCCCGCGGCCGTCGGGGGCGGCCCCCGAAGGGCTCCAGGACCCGCAGCTGGTGCTGCTGGAGACCTCCGGCGGGGCCGTCGTGGACGTGGAGGTCTTCGTCAACTGCGGCTTCGGCTACGAGGTGCGGTGCGAGGCCGTCGGCGAGTCGGGCAGTGCCCGCATCGGCGACGGCCACGCCATGGTCGTCCAGGCGGGCGGGCGCTGGGGCGGGGAGATCGCGCAGGACTTCACCGTGCGCTTCGCCGACGCGTACGACCGCCAGCTGCGGCGGTGGGTGGCCGCCGTGGCGGCGGGCCGCACGGAGGGGCCCAGCGCCTGGGACGGCTACGCGGCGGCGGCCGTCTCCGAGGCCGGCCTCACCGCCCGCCGCACGGGCCTGCGCACGCCGGTCGAGCTCGCGGAACGCCCGGCCCTGTACCGGTGAACCCGACCGGCTACCGCTGAGCCGCCCCCGGGGCGCACCCCTGTACCTCACCAGTCACAGAGGTCTCCCCCGCGTCACGGGTGTCTCCGTCACGCGCATCCTCCGTCACAGTCCGTCCACAACCCCTCCCGCACAGTCACCGGCCATCGTTCTCCGGGCACAACTCGCGTGATCGTCAGGCTCCGTGACCCGGCTCCCCCGACGGCCTCCCGGCCGCCGCCGGGCATGGACGAGGAGGTG
This sequence comes from Streptomyces bambusae, assembly GCF_019400985.1. Classification (GTDB taxonomy): domain Bacteria; phylum Actinomycetota; class Actinomycetes; order Streptomycetales; family Streptomycetaceae; genus Streptomyces; species Streptomyces bambusae_A. The sequence goes on along the minus strand of NZ_WTFF01000063.1, from coordinate 13,736 downwards.
TGCCGTGACCGACCGAAAGCTGTGGTCGTACAAGGAGATCGCCGCCCACATCCGGGTCCAGCCGGACACGGTGCGCTCCTACCGCAAGCACGGGCTGCTTCCCCCGCCCGACCATGTGGAGGCCGGCAAGCCGTACTGGTACGCGGACACCGTCCGCGCCTGGGTGGCCCAGCGGCCCGGCAACAGGGCCCGGCGCGACGGGTGACGGGCACGCCGGCACCCGCCCTGAGGACGGCGCCGGCCCGGCCGCGGACGGGAGACTCTCGCCTCATACCCCCTCGGGGTATATAGTCAGGGATGATGAGAGGCCGGCGCACGCCTTCGCGGCCTGCCGCCGGTCCGACACGCCCCCGAAGAGGAGAACGACATGACCGCCGAGACGGAAACCCAGACCACCGCCGTCTACCGGGTGACCGGCATGACCTGCGGGCACTGCGAGGGTGCGGTGACCTCCGAGCTCACCGCCCTCCCCGGGGTGACCTCGGTCAAGGCCGTCGCCGCCGCCGGCGAGGTCACCGTGGTCTCCGCCGCTCCGCTGGCCGAGGACGCCGTCCGCGCGGCCGTGGACGAGGCCGGCTACACCTTTGCCGGGCAGGCCTGACCGGGCCCGGGCGCCCTCGCTCCGCAATCACCGCCGGGCCGTGCCGGCCGGCTCGTACCGGCCCCGTACGGCCCGGCCCCTCCCCTTGGAACCGGACATGAGCAGCAGCACTGTGCACGGTGGGCCCATAGCAGAGGTGGAGCTCACGATCGGCGGGATGACCTGTGCCTCCTGCGCGGCCCGGATCGAGAAGAAGCTCAACCGGATGGACGGCGTCAGCGCCACCGTCAACTACGCCACCGAGAAGGCCCGCGTCTCCTACACCGCGGACGTCCAGGTGGCCGACCTGATCGACACGGTCGTCAGGACCGGCTACACCGCGCAGGAGCCCCCGCCGCCGCCCGCGCCCGAACCGGCGGAACCGGCGGAACCATTCGGCGCGGCGAGCGAGGAGACCGCCGAGCCCCCTGCCGACCCCGAGCTCGCGGGGCTGCGCCAGCGGCTCCGGGTCAGCGCCCTGCTGGCCGCGCCCGTCGTCCTGATGTCGATGGTTCCCGCCCTGCAGTTCGACAACTGGCAGTGGCTCGCCCTCACCCTCGCCGCCCCCGTCGCCGTCTGGGGCGCCCTGCCCTTCCACCGGGCCGCCTGGACCAACGCCCGGCACGGTGCGGCCACCATGGACACCCTGGTCTCGGTCGGCACACTCGCCGCCTTCGTCTGGTCCCTGTGGGCGCTGTTCTTCGGCCACGCGGGCATGCCCGGCATGCGCCATGACTTCGAGTTCACGGCCGACCGCGCCGACGCCTCCTCCGCCCTCTACCTGGAGGTCGCGGCGGGCGTGGTCACCTTCATCCTGCTCGGCCGCTACCTGGAGGCCCGGTCCAAGCGGAAGGCCGGCGCCGCGCTGCGCGCCCTGCTGGAGCTCGGCGCCAAGGACGTCGCGGTGCTCCGCGCGGGCTCCGAGGTACGCGTGCCGGTCGGCGCCCTGGCGGTCGGCGACCGGTTCGTGGTCCGCCCCGGCGAGAAGATCGCCACCGACGGCACCGTGGTCGAGGGCAGTTCGGCGGTCGACGCCTCGATGCTGACGGGCGAGTCCGTGCCCGTCGAGGTGGGCGTCGGCGACCCGGTCGCCGGCGCGACGGTCAACGCCGCCGGCCGCCTGGTGGTCGAGGCCACCCGGGTCGGCTCCGACACCCAGCTGGCCCGGATGGCCAAGCTGGTGGAGGAGGCCCAGAGCGGCAAGGCCGCGGTGCAGCGGCTCGCCGACCGGATCTCCGCGGTCTTCGTGCCCGTCGTCCTGCTGATCGCGCTCGGCACCTGGGCGGCCTGGCTGCTGGCCACGGGCGACACCGCGGCGGCCTTCACCGCCGCCGTCGCCGTACTGATCATCGCCTGCCCGTGCGCACTGGGCCTGGCCACGCCGACCGCGCTGCTGGTCGGCACCGGACGGGGCGCCCAGCTGGGCATCCTGATCAAGGGCCCCGAGGTGCTGGAGTCCACCCGCACGGTGGACACCGTGGTCCTGGACAAGACCGGCACGGTCACCACAGGCCGGATGGCGCTGGCCGGCTTCCACGCCGCCGAGGGCGTGGACGAGGCCGAACTGCTGCGGCTGGCCGGCGCGCTGGAGCACGCCTCCGAGCACCCCGTCGCCCGGGCCGTCGCCGCCGGGGCGCTGGAGAAGGCCGGAGCCCTGCCAGTCCCCGAGGGCTTCGAGAGCGTCGCCGGGCTCGGCGTACGCGGCGTCGTCGAGGGCCGCTCCGTCCTGGTGGGCCGGACCCGGCTGCTGGCCGAGGCGTCCGTGGCGCTCCCGCCGCGGCTGGCCGAGGCGAAGGACGCGGCCGAGGCGGCCGGCTCGACGGCGGTGCTGGTGGCCTGGGACGGCGAGGCGCGCGGCGTGCTCGCGGTCGCCGACGCGGTCAAGGAGACCAGCGCCGAGGCGGTGGCGCGGCTGCGCGCCCTGGGCCTCACGCCGGTGCTGCTGACCGGCGACAACCGGGCCGTCGCCGACACCGTGGCCCGCGAGGTGGGCATCGACGACGTGATCGCCGAGGTGCTCCCGCAGGACAAGGTGGACGTGGTCAAGCGGCTCCAGGCGCAGGGCCGTACGGTCGCCATGGTCGGCGACGGGGTCAACGACGCCGCGGCGCTGGCCCAGGCGGACCTGGGGCTCGCCATGGGCACGGGCACGGACGCGGCCATCGAGGCGGGCGACCTCACCCTGGTCCGCGGCGACCTGCGCGTGGCGGCGGACGCGATCCGGCTCTCCCGGCGCACCCTGGCCACCATCAAGGGCAACCTGTTCTGGGCCTTCGGCTACAACGTGGCGGCGCTGCCGCTGGCGGCGGCCGGCCTGCTCAACCCGATGATCGCGGGCGCGGCGATGGCCTTCTCCTCGGTCTTCGTGGTGACCAACAGCCTCCGCCTGCGCTCCTTCCGCTAGCACCCGGCCGGCTCCGCCTCCTTCGTCCGTACACATCTCCTTCACAGGAGACGCAGATCACAGTGACGGGAACGTAACCATCTGCGGTGGTCGTGGGTCTAATGGGGCGACGCCAGGAACGTCTTGGGGGACGTCCGGCGCAGCCGGCCGGATCCGTGTGCCCGGGGGAAGCTTTGAGCGGCCTTCCCGACCCGCACGGGTCCCGGCGGACACCGACGCCCCGGTCCGGGTCCCGTGGGGGGAATCCGTTCCGGGGAAAAGGAAAGCGCCCCGTCCGTCGACCCGTGGGGGGATCGACGGCGGGGCGCTTTTCGCTGTCCGCGGCACACGGCGGTCACCACACGGCAGCTACGCCGTACTGCGGCTACGGCGTGCGGCGGCTACGCGTGCGACTGTGGCGGCCACGGCGCCGCGCGGGCTGCGGCGGCGCCGTACGGGCCTGTGGGTCAGCGGGCCTCGACGGGGACGAAGTCGCGCAGGACCTCGCCGGTGTAGATCTGGCGCGGGCGGCCGATGCGGGAACCCGGCTCCTTGATCATCTCGTGCCACTGGGCGATCCAGCCGGGCAGCCGGCCGAGCGCGAAGAGCACGGTGAACATCTCGGTCGGGAAGCCCATGGCCCGGTAGATCAGACCCGTGTAGAAGTCCACGTTCGGGTAGAGGTTGCGCTCGACGAAGTAGTCGTCGGCCAGCGCGTGCTCCTCCAGCTTCAGCGCGATGTCCAGCAGCTCGTCGCTCTTGCCGAGCTGCGACAGGACGTCGTGCGCCGCCGCCTTGATGATCTTCGCCCGGGGGTCGAAGCTCTTGTAGACGCGGTGGCCGAAGCCCATCAGGCGGACGCCGTCCTCCTTGTTCTTCACCTTGCGGATGAAGGAGTCGACGTCGCCGCCGGTCGCCTGGATGCCCTCCAGCATCTCCAGCACCGACTGGTTGGCGCCACCGTGCAGCGGGCCCCACAGGGCGCTGATGCCGGCCGAGATGGAGGCGAACATGTTCGCCTGCGAGGAGCCGACCAGGCGCACGGTGGAGGTGGAGCAGTTCTGCTCGTGGTCCGCGTGCAGGATGAGCAGCTTGTCGAGGGCGGAGACGACCACCGGGTCGAGCTCGTACTCCTGGGCCGGCACGGAGAAGGTCATGCGCAGGAAGTTCTCGACGTAGCCGAGGTCGTTGCGCGGGTAGACGACCGGGTGGCCGACCGACTTCTTGTACGCGTACGCGGCGATCGTCGGGAGCTTGGCCAGCAGCCGGATCGTCGAGAGGTTGCGCTGGTTCTCGTCGAACGGGTTGTGGCTGTCCTGGTAGAACGTCGACAGCGCGCTGACCACGGAGGACAGCATGGCCATCGGGTGGGCGTCGCGCGGGAAGCCGTCGTAGAAGCGCTTGACGTCCTCGTGCAGCAGCGTGTGCTGGGTGATCTCGTTGCGGAACGACGCGAGCTGGTCGACGGTCGGCAGCTCACCGTTGATCAGCAGGTACGCGACCTCGATGAAGGAGGAACGCTCGGCGAGCTGCTCGATCGGGTAGCCGCGGTAGCGCAGGATGCCCTGCTCACCGTCGAGGTAGGTAATTGCGGACTTGTAGGCCGCGGTGTTCCCGTAGCCGCTGTCCAGGGTCACCAGACCGGTCTGGGCCCGCAGCTTCGAGACGTCGAAGCCCTTGTCACCGACGGTGCTCTCGACCACCGGGTAGGTGTATTCACCGTCCGCGTACCGGAGTACTACAGAGTTGTCGCTCACGTCATCCCTCACCGACGTAGTGCCTCTTCTTCGAGGTGCCCTGACTGCCTCTACCTTCCCCCATTTGGCGCAGGAGAGTGCACTCGGGGTCGGCCTTTGGTCCTCGCGACGGCACTGAGTGCCGTCAACCTGAACATCCTGCCCCCTCCACACCGGTGCAGGAACCCAAAATGATCGATCATCTAGGTGATGTTTCCCACCGGTATGCGTCCCGAGAGTCTGGCCGCGACCGCCGTGTATCTCCTGCCTGCGGAAACCGTACGCACCGCCTGCCCCAACGCCTTGCGGGACCCGACCAGGACGACCAGTTTCTTCGCCCTGGTCACCGCCGTGTAGAGCAGATTTCGCTGGAGCATCATCCAAGCGCTGGTGGTGACGGGGATCACTACCGCCGGGTATTCACTCCCCTGGGAGCGATGGATGGTGACGGCGTAGGCGTGGGCCAGCTCGTCGAGCTCGCTGAACTCGTAGCCCACCTCCTCGTCCTCCTCCGTGCGCACCGTCAGCCGCTGCTCGTCCAGGTCGAGGGCGGTGACCACACCGACGGTGCCGTTGAAGACGCCATTCGCGCCCTTCTCGTAGTTGTTGCGGATCTGGGTGACCTTGTCGCCGACCCGGAAGACCCGGCCGCCGAACCGCTTCTCCGCCAGCCCGGGCCGCGCCGGGGTGACCGCCTGCTGGAGCAGGCCGTTGAGGGTGCCGGCGCCGGCCGGGCCGCGGTGCATGGGCGCGAGGACCTGGACGTCCCGGCGCGGGTCCAGACCGAATCTGGCCGGAATCCGGCGGGCGGCCACGTCCACCGTGAGCCGGCCGGCCTCCTCGGTGTCCTCCTCGGCGAAGAGGAAGAAGTCCGGCAGCCCCTCGGTGATGGGCGGCACCCCGGTGTTGATCCGGTGGGCGTTGGTCACCACGCCCGACTGCTGGGCCTGCCGGAAGATCCGGGTGAGCCGCACCGCGGGGACCGGGCCGCCCTCGGCCAGCAGGTCCCGCAGCACCTCCCCCGCACCCACCGAGGGCAGCTGGTCCACATCACCCACGAGCAGCAGGTGGGCGCCCGGCGCCACGGCCTTGACCAGCTTGTTCGCCAGCAGCAGATCGAGCATGGAGGCCTCGTCCACGACGACCAGGTCCGCGTCGAGCGGCCGGTCCCCGTCGTACGCCGCGTCCCCGCCGGGCTTGAGTTCCAGCAGCCGGTGCACGGTGGAGGCCTCGGCCCCGGTCAGCTCCGACAGCCGCTTGGCGGCGCGGCCGGTGGGCGCGGCGAGGACCACCTTGGCCTTCTTGGCGCGGGCGAGCTCCACGATCGAGCGGACGGTGAAGGACTTGCCGCAGCCGGGACCGCCGGTGAGCACCGCGACCTTGCGGGTCAGCGCCAGCTTGACCGCGTCCCGCTGCTCGGGGGCGAGATCGGCGCCGGTCCGCCCGGCCAGCCAGCCCAGCGCCCGCTCCCAGTCGACGTCCCGGAAGGCCGGCATCCGGTCCTCCTCGGTGTGCAGCAGCCGCCGCAGCCGGCCGGTCAGCGAGAGCTCGGCGCGGTGGAAGGGCACCAGGTAGACCGCCGTGAGCGGATCGCCGCCCTCGGGGTCGGGCACCTGCTCCCGTACGACGCCCTCCGGGTCCTCGGCGAGCTCCGCCAGGCAGTCGATGACCAGCCCGGTGTCCACCTGGAGCAGCTTGACCCCGTCCGCGATGAGCCGCTCCTGGGGCAGGAAGCAGTGGCCCTGGTCGGTGGACTGGGACAGCGCGTACTGCAGACCGGCCTTGACCCGCTCGGGGCTGTCGTGCGGTATGCCGACCGCCTGCGCGATCCGGTCGGCGGTCAGGAAGCCGATGCCCCAGACGTCGGCGGCGAGCCGGTAGGGCTGGTTCCGGGTCACCGAGATGGAGGCGTCCCCGTACTTCTTGTAGATGCGCACCGCGATGGAGGTGGAGACGCCGACGCCCTGGAGGAAGACCATGACCTCCTTGATGGCCTTCTGCTCCTCCCAGGCGGCGCCGATCAGCTTCGTGCGCTTGGGACCGAGGCCGGGAACCTCGATGAGGCGCTTCGGGTCGTCCTCGATGACGTCGAGGGTGTCGGTGCCGAAATGGTCGACGATCCGGTCGGCGATGCGCGGGCCGATCCCCTTGATGAGGCCGGAGCCGAGGTAGCGGCGGATGCCCTGGACGGTGGCGGGCAGGACCGTCGTGTAGTTCTCGCACGTGAACTGCCGCCCGTACTGCGGGTGGGAGCCCCAGCGGCCCTCCATCCGCAGCGATTCGCCGGGCTGCGCGCCGAGCAGCGATCCCACCACCGTGAGGAGGTCCCCGCCGCCGCGGCCGGTGTCGACCCGGGCGACGGTGTAGCCGTTCTCCTCGTTGGCGTAGGTGATCCGCTCCAGTACCCCTTCGACCACCGCCACATTGGACATGGCTCGACGTTACCCCGGCGCGCCGACACCCGGCCGGGCCTGTGGAAAACGACGTCCGGACCGCGGAGGGCGATGAAAACGATGAAGGGGGTCCGGCCTCGCGGCCGGACCCCCTCACGGTTACCCCTCCCGTGCCGGACTTCCCGATCCCCCCAGATCCCCTCCCGGAAGTACCGACGCCACATACGACCCGCGACCGCCGCGGACGGTTGCACACGGAGTGCGGACTTTATCTTTCCGTTACCAACGCCGCGGCTGACATGCCACCAAATCACCGCGCACGGAGCGTTTCGGCCATGCATGCGCCCTCCGGCGGGCCGCCGGGCCCCCGGGCCGCCTAGAATCCGGCCATGGCCGGCCTGGACGACGTACGACTGAGGGACCCCGAGCCGGGTGACCTCGGCTGGATCGTGCAGCGCCACGGCGCGCTGTACGCGGCCGAGTACGGCTGGAACAGCGACTTCGAGGGCCTGGTGGCCCGGATCGTCGCGGACTTCGCCGAGGACCACGACCCGTACCTGGAACGGGTGTGGATCGCGGAACTCGGCGGCCGCCCGGTCGGCTCTGTGATGTGCGTCCGGGAGGAGGGCGCACCCGGCACCGCGCGGCTGCGCCTGCTGCTGGTGGAGCCGGAGGGCCGCGGCCACGGCATCGGCGGCCTCCTGGTGCGGACGGTGGTCGAGTTCGCCCGCTCGGTCGGCTACCGCGAGCTGGTGCTGTGGACCAACGACGTGCTGGACGCCGCCCGCTCCCTCTACGAACGCGCCGGTTTCACCCTGGTCGCCGAGAAGCCGCACCGCTCGTTCGGGGTCAGCCTCATCGGGCAGGACTGGCGGCTCCCCCTGCAGGAGCAGCAGCCGGAGTGACCTCCCGGGCGGTGCCTGCGTCGGTACCGGTACCGGAATCGGCGTCGGTACGGGCGCCGGCACGGGCACGGGTACGGGCGCCGGCCGGTGCCAGTGAGGTCAGTGCGACGCCGCCGACCAGCAGCACCGCCGCCGCCCAGCGCGCCCCGGAGACCGGCTCGTCCAGCACCAGCGCCGCCGAGGACATGCCGAAGACCGGGACCAGCAGGCTGAACGGCGCCACCGAGGAGGCCGGGTAGCGGCGCAGCAGGTACCCCCAGGCGCCGAAGCCGAACACCGTGGAGATCCAGGCCACGTACCCGATGACGGCCGCACCCGACCAGTCCAGGGCGCGCAGCGCGGCCAGGTCCCGCTCCGGCCCCTCCAGCAGGAGCGAGAGGACCAGCAGCGGGACCACCGGCACCGTGCACACCCACACCATGAAGTTCAGCGCGTCCGGCGGCGCGGCCTTGCGGGTCAGCACGTTGGACACGCCCCAGCAGGCGGCGGCCGCGACCACCAGCACGAAGCCGAGCACCGGCCCCGAGGCGCCCTGGTCGACGGCAGCCACCCCGATCCCGGCGAGGGCCACCGCCATGCCCGCCAGCCGCACCCGGCCGGGCCGCTCGCGCAGCGCCACCGCGGCGAACAGGGCCGTGAAGACGGCCTGAGCCTGGAGGACCAGGGACGACAGCCCGGCCGGCATCCCCGCGTCCATGCCGGTGAACAGCAGCCCGAACTTGGCCACCCCGAGCGCCAGTCCGACGCCGGCGATCCACTTCCAGGCGACCTTGGGCCGGCCCACGAGGAAGACCGCCGGCAGCGCGGCGGCCAGGAAGCGCAGCGCGGACAGCAGCAGGGGCGGGAAGTGGTCGAGCCCGATCTCGATGACGACGAAGTTGAAGCCCCAGACGGCGGCGACGAGGACGGCGAGTGCGGTGTGTACGGGACGCATGCACCGAGCATCCGTCCGCCGACAGTTCAGCACCAGCGCAGATCTCTTCCGTGTTGGATGTAGCGTTGCTTACGATTGGCGCATGCTCGACCTGTCCCGGCTGCGCGCCCTGCACGCCGTCGCCGTCCACGGCTCGGTCGCGGCCGCGGCGGCGGCCCTCGGCTACACCCCGTCGGCCGTCTCCCAGCAGATCGCGAAGCTGGAGCGGGAAACCCGTACGACCCTGCTGGAGCGCCGCGGGCGCGGGGTCGCGCTGACCGAGGAGGCCCGCCACCTGGCCGACGCGGCGCAGGAGTTGCTGGCGATCGTGGAGCGCGCCGAGACCACCCTGGAGGAGCGGCGCGGGCAGCCGGGCGGGCTGCTGACGGTGGCCGCGTTCGCCTCGGCGGCGCGCGGTCTGCTGCCGGGGGTGCTCGCCGACCTGGCCCGCCGCCATCCGGCCCTGGACGTGCGGCTGTCGGAGGTGGACCCGCACCTGTCGGTGGACCTGGTGGCCAAGGGCGTCACCGATCTGGCCGTGGCGCACGACTGGGACATCGCCCCGCTGCCCGCCCCCGACGGGATCGAGCAGGTCTTCATCGGGGACGAGCGCTGCGATCTGGTCGTGCCCGAGGAGCACCCGTTCGCCCGGCGGCCGCTGGTGCGCCGGGAGGACCTGGGCGGGCAGCGCTGGGTGTGCCAGCCGCCGGGCCGGGTCTGCCACGACTGGCTGATGCGGACCCTGCGCTCGGCCGGCTTCGAGCCCGACGTCGCGCACGTGGCGGAGGAGAACCACACCCTGGTCGCCCTGGTGGCGGCCGGCCTCGGGATCGCGGTGATCCCGCACCTGGGCACCGGGCCGCTGCCGGCCGGGGCGGTGGCCGTCCCGCTCGAACCGGCGCCCGTACGGCGGCTGTACGCCCTGTGGCGCACGGGCGCCGCGCGCCGGCCGGCGATCACGGAGGCCGTACGGACCCTCCAGGAGCACTGGGGCGCACGCCGTACGGGGGACGCGGCGAGTGTCCGCGCGCAGCGGGGGGCGGCCGCGCAGTAGCGTGCCCGGGTGCCGTACCACGCGTCCCGCCGCACCCTGCTCGCCGCGGCCGCCGCGGCCACCCTCTCGGCCGCCGGGCCCTCCGCCGCCACGGTCCCGTACGAAGGCCCGTCCGCCGGCGGTTCCCGCCGGAGCCTGGTCCGGGCCGGGCAGGTGCTGGCCGGGATGACGCTGGCCGAGAAGGTGGGCCAGCTCTTCGTGAGCCGCGTGTACGGGCATTCGGCCACCGATCCGGACCCCGCCGACGCCGAGGCCAACCTGTCGAAGTTCGGGGTGGGTACGCCCGCCGAGCTGGTCGCCCGCTACCACCTGGGCGGGATCATCTACTTCGCGTGGGCGCACAACACCCGCAACCCGCGGCAGATCGCCGCCCTGTCCGACGGGCTCCAGCGGGCGGCCCTCGCCGGCGGCGCCGGGATCCCGCTGCTGCTGTCGACCGACCAGGAGCACGGCGTCATCGCGCGGATCGGGGCGCCCGCCACGCTGCTGCCCGGGGCCATGGCCCTGGGCGCGGGCGGCTCCCCGACGGCGGCCCTGCGGTCGGCCCGGATCGCGGGCGCCGAGCTGGCCGCGATGGGCATCCGGCAGGACTACGCGCCGGTCGCCGACGTCAACGTCGACCCGGCCAACCCGGTGATCGGCGTACGCTCCTTCGGCTCCGACCCGCACGCGGTGGCCGCCATGGTCGCGGCCCAGGTGCAGGGCTACCAGGGGGCCGGGATCGCCGCCACCGCCAAGCACTTCCCCGGCCACGGGGACACCGCGACCGACAGCCACGTGGGGCTGCCCGTGCTGGACCACACGCGCGGCGAGTGGGAGGAGCTGGACGAGCCGCCGTTCCGGGCGGCCGTCGAGGCGGGCGTGGACGCCGTGATGACCGCGCACATGGTCGTACCGGCGCTGGACCCCTCCGGGGACCCGGCCACCCTCTCCCGGCCGATCGTCACGGGCGTGCTGCGCGAACGCCTCGGCTTCGGCGGGGTGGTGGTGACCGACGCACTCGACATGGCCGGCGTACGCCAGAAGTACGGCGACGACCGGGTGCCGGTGCTGGCCCTGCTCGCGGGCTGCGACCAGCTGCTGAACCCGCCGGACCTGCCGCTGGCCCACCGCAGTGTGCTGGCGGCGGTGGAGTCGGGCGAGCTGTCGGTACGGCGGATCGAGGAATCGGTCCTGCGCATCCTGGAACTCAAGGCCCGGCGCGGCCTGTTCACCGATCCGTACACCGGCGCGGAGCGGGTGGACGAGGTGGTCGGCATCCCGGCGCACCGGGCGGCCGCGGACGAGATCGCGGCGGGCACCACGACCCTGCTGGCCAATCCCCGCGGGCTGCTGCCGCTGGACCCGGCGGCCCGGCCCCGGCTGCTGGTCACGGGGGCCGACCCGGTGTCGCCGAGCGGCACCACCGGCCCGCCGACCGCCGTCCTGGCCCGCGAACTGACCGCCCTGGGCTGCCCGGCGACCGCGGTGCCGCCCGCCCGGGCGGTGGCGGCCGCTCCCGGGCACCACGCGGTGCTCGTGTGCACGTACAACGTGCCCGAGGGCGCCGGCGACCAGCGCACCCTGGTGGAGCGGCTCGTGGCGACCGGGGTGCCGGTGGTGGGCGTCGCCGTCCGCAATCCGTACGACTCGGCGCGGCTGCCGGCCTGTGCGGCGGAACTGGCCACGTACTCCTGGACGGACGTGGAGCTGCGCGCCGCGGCCCGGGTGGTGGCGGGCGCGGCACGGCCGGCGGGGCGCCTTCCGGTGCCCGTGCCGGGGCGGTACCCGCTGGGCCACGGCCTGACGTACTGACCGGGCCCAGCGGATGCGCCGGCAGGAGCGGTTACGGCCGCAGCTGCGGCTCGCGCTCCAGGTCGCGCTGGTCGAGCACGGCGTCCGGGGTCGCCAGCGGTGCGGCCTTGGCGCTGTCGGACAGGGCCGCGGCCGGGGCGACGCCCGCCCACTGCAGGATCTTGGCGGTGGCCAGGGCCTTCTCGCCCTCCCGGAGCTTGGCGACGTTGGCGCCGTGGTTGGCGCCGGGCGCCGTCATGACGTAGCTGTCGCGGGTGGTGTAGCCGAGGCGGAACGGTTCGGCACCCCACGGGTCGTTCTGCCCGTAGACGAAGAGCATCTGGTGGGCGTTGGTGCGGACCCAGTTGTCGATGTCCGCCATGGCCCGGGGCTGGAAGGTCATGGGGATGTCGCGCGGCACGAAGTTGCGCGGCGGCTGGTAGCCGTAGCGGCTGAGGTTGCCGAGGTGGGGCTGCTTGATGTCGGGCGAGCCGAGCTGGGTGCCCGCCTGGTAGTAGTACGGCGTGTACGTCGAAAGGCCCTGGTCGGCATAGGCCGAGAAGCCGGAGATGGCGTCCACGGAGTCCCAGATCTGCTGGTCGGTCGCGGTCGCGGCGTCCGGGACCGAGGCGCAGTCGGAGAGCAGGCTGTACTGCCAGAAGGCCCAGACGTAGTCCAGGACGACGGCCTCGAAGGCCTTGTCCAGGCTGCCGACGGTGGTGAAGGTGTAGCCGTTGTCGGCGGCGTACGCCGCGTACTTGGCCTCCAGCGGCTCACGGCGCACCAGCGCCTCGCGCTGGACGGCGTTCAGCTTGTCGCGGCACTCCTTGGTGCCGACCTTCTTGAAGAACCGGTCGTAGGCCGAGTCCTCGTCGTTGTTCACGTCGTTGGGCGCGACGTACGCGACGACGCCGTCCATGTCGCGCGGGTAGAAGCGCTCGTAGTAGGTGGCGGTCATGCCGCCCTTGCTGCCGCCGGTGGCCAGCCAGTTCTTGGGGTAGATCTTCTTCAGCGCCGTGAAGATGCGGTGCTGGTCGCTGGCGGCCTGCCAGATGTCCAGGTTCCCCCAGTTGGCCGGGTCGGGCCGGGAGGGGGTGAAGAACCGGTACTCCATCGACACCTGGTTGCCGTCGACGATGGTCGTCGGCTCGCTGCGGCGCGGGTTGGTGTTGACGTTGTAGCCGGAGGTGAAGAACACCGTGGGGCGGGTCGTGTCCTTGTGCAGCAGCGTGATGCGCTGCAGATACGTGCCCTTCCACGGCTGCCGGTGGTCCACCGGCTGCTCGTAGTTCAGTACGAAGAAGCGGTAGCCGGTGTACGGCTTCTCCTCGATCAGGCTCATCCCCGGAACGGCGAGGATCTGGTCCTTGATGTCCGTGCCGGTGGTGGCATCTGCGGCGGTGGCCGCCTGTGCCGTGGCGCCGGCCGCGCCCATGGTGCCTATGAGCACCACGAGCGACAGCAGCCATCGGAGCGCCTTGCGCATTCACCCTCCCCTTGAGTTCACTGCGGTCGCGGTGAACCTAGCGGGGTCAACAGGGCCGTGAACAGACCTGGTTGGGCCGCAGTCTCAGCACAGGATCCAGCCGGACTCGACCGATTCGGCCCTGCTGGCGCCGCGTACGTGGACGCAGCGGGTGACGGTGTGCACGGTGACCGGTCCGGCGTAGCGGGTGAAGTCGCCGGCGTCGGTGACCGGGACGCCGCCGCGCGGCTGGATGGTCACGGACAGGGGCCGGCGCGGCCCGGGCCGCAGGGCGACGGTGACGGCGCAGGCCTCCGTACGGGTGCGGTAGACGCGCAGCTCGCCCGACGGCAGGGACACCGTGTGGACCAGCTGGCCCCGGCAGCCGCCGGTCGCCGCCTGCGCGGGCGCCGCCGCGAGCGCGGCGATCGCGGTCAGGGCCAGCGCGAGACCGGCGGGGAACGCCCCCACACCGCGAGCCCCCCCCGTACCCCCCCGCCGCCGTCCCGGGCCCCGGCCTCGGCTGGGACGAGA
>NZ_WTFF01000629.1 GCF_019400985.1 Streptomyces bambusae | reverse complement strand
TCCGCCGACTGCCGCCGCCCGCCGGCGGCCGGGCGGCAGCCGGCAGCCGGCAGCCACCGCCGGGCGCCAGCCCCGCACCCGCACCCGCACCCTCGCCCTCGCCCCTCACACCCTCCGAGGACCAGACCAGATGGCACACATCGCATTCTTCAGCGTGGCCGCCCACGGCCACGTGTCGCCCACCCTCGGCGTCGTCGACGAGCTCGTCTCGCGCGGCCACCGGGTCTCCTACTTCACCACCGGGGCCTTCGAGGAGCGGCTGACCCGGCTCGGCGCCCGGGTGTTCCGCTACGACGTCGCCACCTCGCCCAGCCACTCCCCGCAGGCCTTCGCCGACAACGACCCCGCCGCCCTGCCCCTGTTCTTCCTCGCGGGCAGCGGCGAGCGGATCGCGTTCGCGGAGCAGTGCCTCGGCGAGGACCGCCCGGACCTCGTCGTCTACGACAACACCTCGCCGTTCGCCGGCCGTGCCCTGGCCCGCCGCTGGGGCGCCCGCGCCGTGCAGTTCTTCCCGAGCATCGCCTCCTGCCGCTCGTACGCCCTGATGGACGCGATGCTCGCCCGTACCGGCCGGTCGGCCGACCACGACGCCCACGCCGCCGCCTTCGACGCGCTGCTGCGGGAGTTCCTCGCCGGGGCCGGTCTCGACGGCGTGTCCGCCGAGGAGTTCATGGACTTCGAGGAGGAGCTGAACCTGGCCTTCTTGCCCCGCGCGTTCCAGCCCGCGGCCGACGGCTTCGGCGACCACTACCGCTTCGTCGGGCCCAGCCTCGGCGGCCGCGAGGCCGAGGGCACCTGGACCCCCGCGGACCCCGGCCGCCCGGTCGTCTACGTCTCGCTCGGCACCGTCTTCAACCGGGCCACCGGCTTCTACCGCACCTGCGTGGACGCCCTCGCCGACAGCGGCGCCCACCTGGTGCTGTCCATCGGCCACCAGGCCGACCCGGCCGCCCTCGGACCGCTGCCCCCGCACTGCGAGGTGCACTCCAGCGTCCCCCAGCTGTCCGTCCTGGAACGGGCCGCGGCCTTCGTCACCCACGGCGGCATGGGCAGCACCATGGAGGCCCTCCACCACGGCACCCCGATGGTCGTCGTCCCCCAGATGGTCGAGCAGGAGCTCATCGCCGACCGGGTCGCCGAACTGGGCCTGGGCCTGCGGCTCGACCCCGCCGACGCCACCGCCGAGCGCCTGGCCGCCGCCGTACGCACCGTCACCACCGACCCGGGCGTCGCCGCGGCCGCCGCCCGCGCCCGGCGGCTCACCCGCGAGGCGGGGGGGGCGGGGCCCGCCGCCCGCGCCCGCGCAGAACCCCCGCTCTGCCCCCCCCCCGGCGAGGGACCCGCGGTGAGACCGGGGGGAACAAACTCTCCCTCCGCCCGGGGGGCGGCGGCGCCCCCCCTGGCTGCGCCCTGCCCCCCCCCGGCGGACACGCCCCGCGCGCCCGCTCCCCCCCCCCC
>NZ_WTFF01000628.1 GCF_019400985.1 Streptomyces bambusae | reverse complement strand
CCTGCGCCGGGGAGCTGAAGTCAGGCGGGGGCAGCAGGGAACTGGCGTTGGCGGCACCGCCATGGGAGCCGCCCCGGCCACCGCGGTTGATGGTGATGTTGATCGGCGGGGTGATCGATCCGCCGAGTGCGCCGACGAATCCGCCCGCGGCGGCGCCGGCCGCGGCGAACTTGTTCGGCTTGTTGGCACCGCCGGTGCCACTACGCGTCGTGGTTGCCATCAGACGACGTCTCCTAACGGGTCAGTGGGAGCGGCGGACGATCAGCCATGCCGTCTGGGCGACGATGAGGGTGAGCAGCCAGAGAAGCTCCAGCGGCCCGGCCAGCGGCCCGAA
Organism: Streptomyces bambusae; assembly: GCF_019400985.1. GTDB lineage: Bacteria > Actinomycetota > Actinomycetes > Streptomycetales > Streptomycetaceae > Streptomyces > Streptomyces bambusae_A. Next base: position 1,126 of record NZ_WTFF01000628.1, on the reverse strand, counting down.
CGCGGTCGCCAGCGCCATCCAGGCCCCGGCGATCGTGGCGAGCGAGGCCAGGGCGATGCGCCAGGCGAGCACGTGGCCGCGGGCGGGGCGGCGACGCTGGACGACGCCGAACCACAGCACCGGGCCGGCAGCCAACGGCGCGACCAGCAGCCAGGACCACCAGGCCAGCACGTGCAGCAGCCCGGTGACGGGGAACGCCAGCAGCGCCAGGCCGGTCGGGGCGAGCGCGGTACGGGCCTTCCACAGCGTGCGTCCCAGGAAGCCGAGCGCTTCGCGGGTCAGGGACGGGCGCTCGGGGATGACGACCACGAACGGCTGCGCGCCGCGCCGGCCGCGCTGGCGGGGAATGTGGATGGTGTGGATACCCGCGGCCGACTTCCCGCCACGGGAACGGATACGACTGGACACAGCAGAACTCCTAGATCGAAAGGAACGAGCGGGGTGCTGTGCAGGTCAGGCCGCTGTCCGACCCTCGGGGAACGCACACGGGACGCACATCCCGAGCGAGGCGGGGATGACGTAGCCCGCGTCCGTGCGGCACTGCGGGCACGTCCGGCGGGCGGCGAGCGCCCGGGTCAGGGCTGCTCGGCGGGCCGGGGTCATCGGCCGGACGGGCTTGGCGGCGTCGATGCGGTAGAGGTAGGCGACCAGTGGCGGCCGGCCGCGCCGCGGACGGCGCAGCTCTGCGACGACGTCCTGACCGCCCGGCCTGAGCCCTGCGGCGCGCAGTTGGCGGCGCGTAGCCAACCCGTCCGGCGCCAGCCGCCACCGGTAGACGGGCAGGGCCGCGGCGGTCACTGGGCCGCGCCTTCAAGGACGGGAGCGGTCTGTTCGGCCGTTTCGCGGTGTTCCTGGTAGCGGGTGGATACCCAGCCCACCGACCAGCCCGTCAGCTCGGCCGCGGACCGTACCGGCAGACCGGCCGTGAACGCCGTGTGCACCACGTGGCGGGCCTGGTCCTCAGGCAGCTTCTCGACGGGCGGTCCGGCAGCCAGCAGTGCGGCGCGTTCACGCTCCGCCTGCTCGGCACGGGCCTGGCGTTCACGCTGTTCACGCTGCGCCTCCCGACGCTGCTGCTCCTCGCGGTGGGCGGCGGCCTGCCTCTCGCGTTGTTCACGCTCGGCCT
>NZ_WTFF01000627.1 GCF_019400985.1 Streptomyces bambusae | reverse complement strand
TGGATGCGCAACCGTGATGTGAGGGTCCGATTCCCGTTATCCGGACTGTGCTGACGGCTCAGCGGAGCAACACCGTCCGTTCGGTACGGAACCGGACATCATGCCCAACTGGCCCTAGCTGTAAGCAGTTCCGCGAGCATGGACGCCCGTATTCGCAGAGTGGCGACCAGCCGTTGGAAGGCCTCCGACCAGTAGGCGCCGGTCCCCGGAGAGGAGCCCGGCTCCTCGTCCGGTCCCGCGGCGGCGGTCAGCGACTCCAGACGCGCGGCCTCCGCAGGGTCCAGGCAGCGCTCGGCCAGGCCCATCACCCCGCTGAAGCTCCATGGGTAGCTGCCCGCCTCCCGCGCCGTGTCCAGCGCGTCCACGACCGCCCGCCCCAGCGGGCCCGACCAGGGCACCGCGCACATGGCCAGCAGCTGGAACGCCTCGGACAGCCCGTGCGCCCGCACGAACTCCGCCACCCACGCCGCCCTCTCCTCCTCCGCCAGGGTCTCCAGCAGCTTCGCCCGCTCCGCGAGCGAGGCCGTCGCCGGGCCCGCCGCCGGCGGATCGGCGGCCGAACCGAGCAGCGCCCGCGACCACAGCGGATCCCGCTGGCGCACCGCCGCCCGGCACCAGGCCGCGTGCAGCTCCTCCGCCCAGCCCTCGGCCACCGGCAGGGCGAGGATCGCGGCCGGGTCCAGCCCCCCGAACCGCTCCCGCCAACACGCCAGCGGCGCCGCCTCGACCAGCTGGCCCAGCCACCAGGCCCGCTCCCCGCGCCCTGCGGGTGGCCGCTTGACCACACCGTCGCGCTGCATGTCCGTGTCGCACTCCGTCGGCGGGTGCACCCCGTCCGGTCCCACGCAGGCCAGCGCCCGCCCGGCCATCCGGCCCGCCAACGCGGACTCCGGCAGAGCCGACAGCAGTTCGGCCGCCGTCGCGCGGACATTGCGGCTGCGGTCGGCCAGCGCGTTCTCCAGGAACGGCTCGTCGCCCAGCGACAGCCCCGCCCGCAGCGAGTCCAGGAACATCAGCCGGTCCTCGGCCCGCTCGCTCGCCCACGTCGTGGCCAGCAGTCGCGGGGCGGCCGCCGGATCGTGCGCGCGGACGGCGCCGAGCAGGGCCACCCGCTCCGCGAACAGCCCCTCCTGCCACAGCCGCTCCACCGCCTCGGTGTCCGCCGGGTCGGGCAGCTCCCCGCCGCCGGCCCCGCTGCGCAGCGCGAACCGCCACTCCGGATTCAGCCGGGCCAGCCACAGCCCCCTGGCTCCGGCCAGCGCCAGCGCCTGCGGCCGAAGGTCCGTACGGGCCCGCGCCGCGTCCAGCAATGCCGGCACCAGCGCGGACGGCGCCCGGTACCCGTACCGGCCGGCCGCCGCCAGCCACTGCGGCAGCAGCTCGGTCAGGTCCGGCGCCGTGCCGCGCCTGTTCCTTTTCCCCTTCTGACCCTGCCGCTGCCCTTACGCGTGTTGCTCTTTGGGG
>NZ_WTFF01000626.1 GCF_019400985.1 Streptomyces bambusae | reverse complement strand
CTCCTCGGCGGGGGCGGGGGCGGGGGCGTGGGCCGTGGTCGCCGGGGCCGGGGCCGCGGCGTCGATCCAGTGGCGGCGGCGCTGGAAGGCGTACGTGGGCAGCTCCAGCCGGGGCGCCGGGGCGGAGGCGCCGAGGACGGCGGCCCAGTCGAGTCCGTCGGCGGCGCCGAGGGTGTGCAGCCGGGCGAGCGCGTGCGCGAAGGCCTGGGGCTCGGGCTGCTTGCCCGTACGGGCGAGCGGCACGAACGCGGCGTCCTCGCCGGCGCATTCGCGTCCGGCGGAGGACAGGGCGCCGTCGGGGCCGAGTTCGACGTAGGTGGTGACGCCTTCGGCGTCGAGGGCGCGGATGCCGTCGGCGAAGCGGACGGCCTCGCGGACGTGGCGCACCCAGTAGTCGGCAGTGCCGATCTCGGCGTCGGCGACGACGGCCCCGGTGAGGTTGGAGACGACGGGCAGGCGCGCGGGGTGGTAGGTGAGCGAGGCGGCCACGGCGCGGAACTCGTCGAGCATGCCGTCCATGTGCGCCGAGTGGAAGGCGTGGCTGACCCGCAGCTGCTTGGTCTTGCGGCCCCGGCCGGCGAAGTGGGCGGTGAGCGCGGCGACGGCGACGGCGTCGCCGGAGACGACGACCGAGCGGGGGCCGTTGACGGCGGCGACGCACACCCGGCCGGCGTGGTCGGCGAGCAGCGGCTCCACCTCGTCCTCGGTGGCCTGGAGCGCGGCCATGGCCCCGCCCTCGGGCAGGGCGTCCATGAGCCGGCCGCGGGCGGCGACCAGCGCGGCGGCGTCGGCGAGGGAGAGCACGCCGGCGACGTGGGCGGCGGCGAGCTCGCCGATGGAGTGGCCGACGACGAAGTCGGGGCGGACGCCGAGGTGCTCCAGGAGCCGGTGCGCGGCGACCTCGAAGGCGAACAGGGCGGGCTGGGTCCAGGCGGTACGGTCGAGGAGGAGGGCCTCGTCCGTGCCCGGTCCGGCGAAGGCGATCTCGCGCAGCGGGCGGGGCAGGTGCGCGTCGAGCGCGGCGCAGGCCTCGTCGAAGGCGGCGGCGAAGACCGGCTGGGCGGCATGCAGTTCGCGGCCCATGCCGGGGCGCTGGCTGCCCTGGCCGGAGAACAGGAAGGCGGTGCGCCCGGCACGGGCCCGGCCCTGGACCACCCGGGCGGAGCCGGTCCCGGCGGCGAGCGCGTCGAGCCCCTCGGCGAGCCGGCCGAGATCCTCGGCGACGACGACGGCACGGTCCTCGTACGCGGTACGGGTCCCGGCAAGGGCATACGCAAGCGCCTCGGGCGCCCCGGCGTAGCCGCCGACGTACTCCCCGAGCCGCCCGGCCTGCGCCCGCAGCGCACTCTCACCGCGCCCGGAGACGGGGAAGAGCAAGGGCTTGCGCGGCGGCACGGTGTCCACGGCCCGGCTGTCGGCCGGGGCGTGGCCGCCGGCCGGGGCGGAGGCGCCCTCAGCGGCGGCACCGGAG
>NZ_WTFF01000625.1 GCF_019400985.1 Streptomyces bambusae | reverse complement strand
GTGGGCGGCCGAGGGGTGGGCGTCGGCGGCCGGGTGGGCGGCCGCGGGGTGGGCGTCGGCGGCCATCGGTCACCAGGCCCCGGCCGGCGTGGTCCGGCCCTGCGGGGCGACCGGCGGGGTCTGCTGGCGCTCCATGATGCCCCGGCGGCGGATCTTGTTGAGGACCCAGACGTTGAGCAGGTGCATCACGCCGAGGACCAGCAGGACGACGCCGAGCTTGACCGAGAGGGCCTCGAAGAGGCCGCGGGCGTCGGGCACGCCCTCGGCGGCGCGCAGGTAGAGGGTCACGAAGCCGAGGTTGACCAGGTAGAAGCCGACCACCAGCAGGTGGTTGACGGCGTCGGCGAGCTTCTCGTCGCCCTGGAGGACGTCGGCGATGAAGATGCGGCCGTTGCGGCTGAGCGTACGGGCGACCCAGATGGTGAGGCCGACGCTGATGAGCAGGTAGATGACGTACGCGACCACGGTGAGGTCCATGCCCCACGCCTCCTTGAACGTGTTCAACTGCTTGGCGGGACTGACTGTAGACCTCTTTTTGAACAGGTTCAAGCCAAGGGTGGGGCCGGCTACGACGGCCTGACGGGTGCCCCGTCCTCACCCCCGCCGCAGCCGCCGCAGCACGCCGAGCAGCTCGGTCCGCACCGGCTCGATCCGCCGGTCCAGCCGGTAGAAGTCGTGCCGCAGCAGCGGCGCGAACACCGGCTGCTCCGCCGTCCGCGGGCCCGCCGCCGCGCCCGCCTCCGCCGCCAGCCCCACCCCGTCCGGCCACGGCTCCCGGTCTATCGCGGCCACGCCGATCCGCCCGGCCATCGGATCGGTGTCCCGCCGTACGTTCGCCCAGCCGGCCAGCGCACCGGGCGCGGTCAGCTCGTCCACCGCCTCCTGGGTGACGTACGCCGGGTAGTGCCGGCGGAAGAAGCTCGTCAGCGGACAGCCGCTGGTGAGCAGCGCGATCCGGGACCGCTCCGCCTCACCCAGCTGCCACAGCGCGAGCACCGAGATCATCGAGCCCATCGAGTGGGAGTGCAGCAGCACCCGCGCCCCCTGCGGCCCCAGGGTCGAGGTCAGCCGGTGGGTGAGCTCGGGGATGCTGCGCCCGGTCCAGGTCGCGGGCGTGAAGGGGTGCGCGGCGCGCGGCCAGAACGCGCCGAAGGCCCACACCATCCCGGTGTGGCGGCGGCTCTCGGCGCGCAGCACGATCGTGCGGACGGCGACCAGCATGGCCAGGATCAGGCCGACCAGCATGAAGGAGCCCAGCGAGGTCAGCAGCCGCAGACCGTCGGCCAGCAGCTCCTCGTAGTGGCGCGGCAGCAGGTCGGCGCTGTGGAAGGCCAGGCCCGTGAACACCCCGACCACCACGGCGAGCAGCGCCGCCAGCGCGCCCAGCGCCTGGTCGACGGAGCGCAGCAGCTGCGCGGGGCGGGCGGGGGCGGCCGCCGAGCGCACCGCGGCCCGGGTGGCGGCCCGGTGGGCGGTGCACCGGCTGCGGC
>NZ_WTFF01000624.1 GCF_019400985.1 Streptomyces bambusae | reverse complement strand
GATCGGACCTCGACTCCCCTCCCCCTACGGGATCTTCCTCCGCCCCGGAAACCGCCTCAGCCGATGTCCGCCGGGTCGATGCGGACCCGGACCGCGTCGGCCGCGGTCACCCCGCGGGCCAGCCGGGCCGCCTGGGCCGTCTTCAGGGCGGCCGCGAGCGCGGCGCCGCTGCCCGGCGGGACGCGGACCAGGGCCCGCTCGCCCGGGGACGGCTCGCCCCGCCGGCCGGGCAGCGGGACCGGGCCCAGCACCTCGGCGTCGGGCGGGAGTTCCGTGGCGGCGAGGAAGGACTCCACCGCCTCGCGGCGGCCGGCCACCGACGCCATCCGGGACACGGGCGGGAAGCCGAGCTGGGCGCGCTCGGCGAGTTCGCGCAGCGCGTGGCCGACGGGGTCCCACCGGACGAGGGCCTGGACGGGCCGCAGGGTCGGCTCGGCGACCACGACGACCTGGCCGTCGCCGCGGACCAGGGAGGCAGCGGCGATCCACCGGCGCAGCGCGTCCTCGCCCGCCCGCAGGTCGGGCCGGCCCAGCATGGCCCAGCCGTCGAGCAGCAGGGCGGCCGCGTAGCCGGCGCCCTCGGCGACCGGTTCGGCGCCGGGGGTGGACACCACGAGCGCGGGCCGCTCGGGCACGGTGTCGAGGACGTGGTCGCGCCCGGAGGTGCGGACCGGGACGGCCGGGAAGGCCCGGCCCAGTTCCTCGGCGGTGCGCCGGGCACCGACGACCTGGGCGCGCAGCCGGAAGGAGCCGCACTCCTCGCAGTGCCAGGAGGGCTCCGGGCGGCCGCACCAGCCGCAGTGCAGGTCCCGCTCGTCGGGCGCCTCCAGCGGCCCGGCGCAGGTGCGGCAGCGGGCCGGGGCCCGGCAGTTCTGGCACGCCAGCCGGGGCACGTATCCGCGGCGGGGCACCTGGACCAGGACGGGGCCGGTCCTCAGCGCGTCGCGCACGGTCTCCCAGGCCAGGCTCGGCAGCCGGGCGGCGCGCGCGGCCTCGTCGCGGGCCAGCAGCTCGTCGCCGACGGTGCGCACGCGCGGCGCGGCCGCCCGTACGGTCTCGCGGTCGGCGGTCAGCGGCCGGGCCCAGCCGGACTCGACCAGCTGGGCGGCCTCGACGGTGCAGCTGGTGCCGCCGGCGAGGAAGGCGCAGCCCTCGCCGACCGCCCGCAGCTCCAGCACCTCCCGTACGTGCGGGAAGGGGGCGTTGTCGTCGCTGTGGCTGGTGTCCCCGTCGTCCCAGATCGCGACCAGGCCGAGGTCGCGGACCGGCGCGAACATCGCCGCCCGGGTGCCGACGACGGCCCGCACGGAGCCGCGGTGCACGGCGAGCCACTGGCGGTAGCGCTTCTCGGGGCCGGACTCGGCGGTGAGCAGGGCGTGCCGGCCGGGCCCGAGCAGCGCGGTGAGCGCCGCGTCGACCCGGGCGGCGGTGCGCCCGTCGGGCAGTACGGCGATCGCCCCGCGGCCGGAGGCGAGCGTGGCCGCGACGGCGCGGGCGAGCTC
>NZ_WTFF01000623.1 GCF_019400985.1 Streptomyces bambusae | reverse complement strand
CGTTCCCCGCCCCCCCCCCCCGCCCCCCCCCGCCCCCGCCCCCCCCCCCCCCCGCCCCCCCCCCCCTCCCCCCCCCGCCGCCCCTCCCGCCCGGCCCCCCCCGCCCCCGCCCCCCCCCCGAAGAATGCCCCCCCCCCGCCCCACCCCCCTCCCCGGTTGTCCACAGCCCCCGCCATTCGTCATACGAGATGGCGGGACGTCGGTCCGAGCCACCCGGTACCGTCGAGGGCGTGTCCGCCGAACCACTGCCCCGCGCCGTCGAAGTCCGCCGGAGCGCGCGCCGCCGCAGGACCGTGTCCGCCTACCGCGAGGGCGACCGCACCGTCGTGCTCATCCCCGCCCGGATGTCCGAGGCCGAGGAGCAGCGCTGGGTGGGCGTCATGCTCGACAAGCTGGCGGCGCAGGAGAGCCGGCGGACCCTGGGCGACACGGAGCTGACCGAGCGCGCCGAACTCCTGTCCGGGCAGTACTTCGACGGCCGCGCCCGCCCCCGCTCGGTGCGCTGGGTGACCAACCAGAACACCCGCTGGGGCTCCTGCACCCCCGCCGAGGGCAGCATCCGCCTCTCGCACCGGCTCCAGGGCATGCCCGAGTACGTCGTCGACTATGTCCTGCTGCACGAGCTCGCGCACCTGCTCGTGCCCGGCCACGGCCCGGATTTCTGGCGGCTGCTGGAGGCCTACCCCCGTACCGAGCGGGCCCGCGGCTACCTCGAAGGGGTCGTCGCCGCCGACCGTCTGCCCAAGGTTCCCGCACCCCGCGAGGCATGAGACCCGTTCGTGACATGTACCGGGTTCGTCCCGGCCTTGGCCCGATGTCGCCCACAGCCGATAGCCTTCACCGCACGCATTCATCGTCGGGATGGGGGACGGTCGTTACGTATGGCCAGGGAATTCCAACGCGGCCACAAGGCCAAGGTCAGTGATCTCACGGCAGGCACCGATCTGTACATCGGCGTGCAGATCTCCGGTCCCGGGCTGACGTTCGACATCAGCTGCTTCGGCCTCGATGCCGACGAGCGGCTGTCGGACGATCGCTACTTCGTCTTCTTCAACCAGCCGAAGTCCCCCGAGGAGTCCGTCCAGCTCCTCGGCGCGCAGGCCGGGGACACCGAATCCTTCCGGGTGACGCTGGACCGCATCCCCGCGCACATCCACAAGCTGTCCTTCACCGCGACCGTCGACGGCGCCGGACAGATGTCGCAGATCGGCCCGGGCTACATCCGGATCGTGGCGGGCGGCGAGGAAGTCGTCCGCTACTCCTTCAACGGCTCGGAGTTCAGCACCGAGCGCGCCGTCATGCTCGGCGACTTCTACCTCAAGGACGTCTGGCGCTTCGCCGCCGTCGGCCAGGGCTTCGACGGGGGCCTGGAGGCCCTCCTGAGGAACTTCGGCGGCGAGGTCGCCGAGGAGGAGGCCCCGGCTCCGGCCGCGCAGCCGCCGGCCGCCTCGTCGTCGTTCGCGCCGCCCGCCTTCGCCCCGCCGCCCGGCGCCCCGGCCGCAGCCCAGGCC
>NZ_WTFF01000622.1 GCF_019400985.1 Streptomyces bambusae | reverse complement strand
GTCCGCGCCGGCCACCGCGTCCACCGCGGTCGCGCCGGCGGCTGGGCCGGGAAGTTCCGCCCCGACCATCGCGCCGGTCTTGACCACCGCGCCCGCGCCGACGGCCGAGCCGGGCACTTCCGTCGCGTCCGCCGCCCGGTTTGCGGTGTCTGCCCAGGCTTCCGCGTCCGCGCCGGCCACCGCGTCCACCGCGGTCGCGCCGGCGGCTGGGCCGGGAAGTTCCGCCCCGACCATCGCGCCGGTCTTGACCACCGCGCCCGCGCCGACGGCCGAGCCGGGCACTTCCGTCGCGTCCGCCGCCCGGTTTGCGGTGTCTGCCCAGGCTTCCGCGTCCGCGCCGGCCACCGCGTCCACCCGGGCTTCCGCGTCCGCCGCGGCCGCGCCGGGAACCACCGCCCCGGCCGCTGCCACCTCCGTGGCCCCGGCCGGGCCGGGGACTTCCGCCCTGTCCGCCGCCCGGTCTACGGCGCCCGCCCACGCTCCCGCGTCCGCTGCCCCCACCGTGGCCCCCGCCCCGGCCCGCGCCGCGGCCACCGCACCCACCGCCGCCGTGTTCCCGTTGGTGTCCACCCGCGTCACCGCGCTCAGCCCCGACGATCTGGCCCCGCTCGCGAGCCCCGCGCTCGCCGCCGCCCTGGCCGGGCTGCGTGCCCGGCGCGAGGCGGCCGAAACCGCCGGCAGCGTCCTGGGCGACCTGCTGTACGCCCTCGTCCCCACCCTCGACGACGCCCCCGCCGCCCGCCGCGCCGCGCTCCGCCTGCGCCGCGACCCCCACCACGCCCGGTCCACTCCCAAGACTGCGGCCGCCGTGGACGCCGTACGCCCCCACCTCGACCCGGCCGGCCGGGAACACCTGTCCGCCTGGACCGAGGCCGTTGCGCAGCTCGATGCCGCCCGCGCCGCCGCGGAACGGCTGGTCCGCGAGGAGGCCCGCGCCGCCGGCGCCGCGATGACGGAGCTCCTGCGCCGCCCCGACCTCGCCGCGGGCCTCGCCCTCGCCAGCCCGGCGTTCACCCGGGAGCTCCTGCGCACCGAGCCGGGCCGGCCCCCGGCCCCCGGCACACGGCTCGCCCGTACCGCCCTGTCGTACCTGACCCGGACCGCCGTCAAGACGAGCCCCTTCGGCCCCCTGGTCACCCTCGGCCTCGCCACCCTCGGGCCGGCCCCGCAGACCCGCACCCCGGCTGCCGCTTCCACTTCCACTTCCGCTCCCGGCCCGCGCCGCGACACCGTCTCCCCGCGCCACCTGGCGGTCGAGCTGCTACGGGCCTTCGCCACCGACCCGGACATCTCGAACACCGTGGACCTCCGGATCAACCCCAGCCTGCGCCAACTGGCCGGGACCTGGCAGGTCATGCTGCCGCAGTACCTGCGCAGCGAGATCCCGTACCGCACCGACTCCCTCGCCCACGCCGACCTCTACGCCGACTTCTACGCCGACTTCTACGCCGACCAGCTGACCCCGCACACCCCCGCCGGGGCCGGCACGCCCGCCGGGGCCGGCACGCCCGCCGGGGCCGGCACGCCCGCCGGGGCCGGCACCCCCGCCCGGGCC
>NZ_WTFF01000621.1 GCF_019400985.1 Streptomyces bambusae | reverse complement strand
CCCCCCCCCCCGCCCGCGCCCGTGCCCGCGCTCGCACCCGCCCCGGCGGTCCGGACCTCGTCGCCCTCGCGCCCGGTCGCGGCCGTACGCTGTACGAACACCTTGGCCTGCGCCGGCAGCGGGGCCACCGGGACCGGCGAGCCGGCCGGTACCGGCACCCGTCCGGTGCCGCGGCGACGGCTGCGCAGCGTCTCGCGCACCTCGAAGACCTTGGCCTCGGTGCGCGCGATGAGCGGCTCGAACCAGGGCAGCGCCAGCAGGATCAGCAGGCCGGCGGCCCAGCCGAGGAGCACGTCGCTCACCCAGTGCGTGCCCAGGTAGACGGTGGTGGCGCCGACGCTGAGGGCGACGACCGCCGAAAGGATCGACAGCACCCGCCGGGTGACCACGGTCGACGCCAGGTAGGCGAGGATGCCCCAGGTCACGACGGCGTTGGCGGTGTGGCCGGAGGGGAATATATCGCCGCCGGCGAAGAGCTCGGCGGAGCCGATCTGCGTGGCGTAGTGCGGACCGAGCCGGCCGAGGCCCAGCTTCACCGAGCCCACGGTGACGTTCAGCAGGAGCAGCGCCACGCCGAGCGTGAGCAGCGGGCGGAGCGTGTGCTGGCGCCAGGAGCGCCAGCCGAGCCACGCGGTGACCATCACGGCGGTGGGGCCGCGCTGGCCCAGGACGACGAGGTAGTCGAGGAAGGCGTGCAGCTGCGGCCACTGCTCGTACGGCCGGAAGAACATGATCTGCCAGTCGAGCCGGACCAGCCAGGAGGTGGTCAGGACGGCCACCACGATCGCCGAGTAGAAGGCGAGGGTGGCGCCGAGCAGCACGACACGGTGCCGGCTCATCTGCGGCGTTTGCAGATGAGCCGGTCGTTGGGGTTCACGGTCCAGCCGGGCGAAGACCCGCTCCAGACGGGTGAAGATTTGGTCGGTACGCACTCAATCGACGTTACCGCGAGCCGGTGGCGGCACCGGTCGAATCGCGGGGGTTGTGACGACCATGTGATGTGGAGTTGGTCTCAAGCGGGTTACCGCCGACGGGAAATTCCGGCCAATTCGCACTGCTTGATCGATTCTGCGGCGAGCGACTCCGGAAGATTGTCCTGACTTCGCGGCGCCAGGGGCGAATTCCGTGCAGGAAAAGGCGAATTGGAATTCCATCTTCCGCAGCGATCGGCACCGGCGGAGGCAGTCGCTACTGGCGGAGGCCATTGGGTCCGGAGGGCGGCACCGGCGGAGGCCACCACTGGCTCGGCGGAGGGCGGTACCGGCGGAGGCCACCACTGGCTCGGCGGCGGTGGCCGGTGCGTGGGCGGAGGTGGCCGGTGCCGGCGGAGGGCCGGTGCGCGGGCGGCGGCCGCCGGTACCGGCGAGGACCCGGCGTACGGCGGAGGGTCCGGCGTACGGCAGAAGGCCCGGCGCGCCGGCGGAGGCCACCACTGGCTCGGCGGAGGGTGGGACCGGCGGAGGCCACTGGCTCGGCGGAGGGTGGGACCGGCGGAGGTCGCCGGGTCGGCGGCGGTGGCCGGTGCTGGGGCTGTCGCTTATTCCCATCTCCAGGG
>NZ_WTFF01000620.1 GCF_019400985.1 Streptomyces bambusae | reverse complement strand
GCGCGGGCCCACGTCCGCGCCCGCGGCAGCGACGTCCAGGCCGGCGACCTCGCGCTGGCCGCCGGGACGGTCCTCGGCCCGCCGCAGATCGCCCTGCTCGCCGCCATCGGGCGGGCCGCCGTACGGGTGCGGCCGCGCCCGCGGGTGGTCGTGCTGTCCCCCGGCAGCGAGCTGGTCCAGCCGGGCGAGCCGCTCACCTCCGGCGTCATCTACGACTCCAACAGCTTCACGCTGGCCGCCGCCGCCCGGGACGCGGGCGCCATCGCCTACCGCGTCGGCGCGGTCGCCGACGACGCGGACACCCTGCGCGCCACCATCGAGGACCAGCTGATCCGGGCCGACCTGCTGGTCACCACGGGCGGGGTCAGCGTCGGCGCCTACGACGTGGTCAAGGAGGCCCTGACCTCGGTGGGCGACGGGGAGGTCGACGGCACCCGGGTGGAGTTCCGCAAGCTGGCGATGCAGCCCGGCAAGCCCCAGGGCTTCGGTTCCGTCGGCCCCGACCACACCCCGCTGCTGGCCCTGCCCGGCAACCCGGTGTCGTCGTACGTCTCCTTCGAGCTTTTCGTCCGGCCCGCGATCCGCGCCCTGATGGGCCTGCCGGACGTGTCGCGGCCGGCGGTGCGCGCCACGCTCGGCGGGGACCGGGAGCTGCGCTCGCCGGCCGGCCGCCGGCAGTTCCTGCGCGGGAAGTACGACGCCGACAAGGGGACGGTCAGCCCGGTCGGCGGATCGGGCTCGCACCTGGTCGCCGCGCTGGCCCACGCGGACTCGCTGATGGTGGTGCCGGAGGACGTCACCTCGGTGGAGCCGGGCACCGACCTGGAAGTGATCCTGCTCGGCTGACCCCGCCCGGGTGCGGGTAGCGTGTGTTGCACCACACAGGCCCGTGCGGGGCCCAGAGCGGGAGCGGCACAGCAATGAGTAGCCAGAGCAGGCTGACCCACATCGACGAGGCCGGCGCGGCCCGGATGGTCGACGTGTCGGAGAAGGACGTCACGACCCGGACGGCCCGCGCCAGCGGCCGCGTCCTGGTCTCGCCCCGGGTGGTCGAGCTGCTGCGCGGCGAGGGCGTGCCCAAGGGCGACGCCCTCGCCACCGCCCGCATCGCCGGGATCATGGGCGCGAAGAAGACCCCCGACCTGATCCCGCTGTGCCACCCGCTGGCGGTCTCCGGCGTCACGGTCGACCTCGCGGTGGCCGACGACGCCGTGGAGATCCTGGCCACCGTGCGGACGACCGACCGGACGGGCGTGGAGATGGAGGCCCTGACGGCGGTCGCCGTGGCCGGTCTCACCGTCATCGACATGGTCAAGGCCGTCGACAAGGGCGCGGTCGTCACCGACGTCCGCGTCGAGGAGAAGACCGGCGGCAAGTCCGGCGACTGGAGCCGCGCGTGAACGCGCCGCGCGGGGGCGAGGTGCACAGCCACAGCCACGGGCCGGCGGGAGAGGGCCCGGCGGCGGGGCACTGCGCCCGTCCCGGGCTGTTCCTTATACACCTCATACGGTGGCCGCGATCTTCTGCGTGGTCCATACCGTGGGACACTCGGTGTTGGAT
>NZ_WTFF01000062.1 GCF_019400985.1 Streptomyces bambusae | reverse complement strand
AGCGGGGGTGGATCGACGAGCGGGCCACCGGCGTGTTCCTGCGCCCCCTGTAGGAGAAGACCGGCGCCTCCCGGGCCCTGCGGCGGGCCGGCTCCGGGGGCACGCTGCCCCGGGAGGACCGGGCGCCGCGGCGGCTGCCGGATCTGATGCGGGCGTAGGGGGGGGTGCTGGGGGGGGGGGGGCCGGCCGACCGGGGGCGGCCGGAGCCGCCGCCGATGTAGGCGGTCGGTCCGGCCGCTGCGTCCGCGGGTGTCCCCACGCCTCAGACGGCGGCGGGGCTGGGTCTGGCCGGGCCGGAGTTGCTCCGGTGCGCGGGGTCGCGCACCTCGCCGACCAGCATCTCCAGGACGTCCTCCAGCGTGACCAGGCCGAGCACCCGCCCGCCCGGGTCGGCGACCTGGGCGAGGTGGGTGGCGTCGCGCCGCATCACGCTGAGCGCGTCGTCCAGCGGGAGGGTGGCGCACAGCGTCGGCATCCGGCGCCATATCCGCTGGGGCACGGCGCGTTCGCGGTCCTCCACGTCCAGCACGTCCTTGACGTGGACGTAGCCCATGAAGGCGCCGCCCTCGGCGCGTATCGGGAAGCGGGAGTAGCCGGTGCGGACGGTGAGCTGCTCGATCTGGCGCGGGGTCGCCGCGGGGGCGACCGTGACCAGCCGGTCGGGGGCGAGCAGCACGTCGGTGACCTGGCGGCTGCCCAGTTCCAGGGCGTCCTCCAGGCGCTCCTGCTCCACCCGCTCCAGCAGCCCGGCCTGGCGGGAGTCCTCGACCAGGCGGCCGAGCTGGGCACTGGTGTAGACGGCCTCGACCTCGTCCTTCGGCTCGACCTTGAACAGCCGGAGCACGAAGTGCGAGCAGGCCCCCAGTGCGGTGGTGACCGGGCCGCAGATCCGGGCGAAGGCGACCAGGCCGGGGCTGAACCACAGCGCGGTCCGCTCCGGGGCGGCCATCGCCAGGTTCTTGGGCACCATCTCGCCGATCACCAGGTGCAGGACCACCACGGCGGCCAGCGCGAACGCGTAGCCGAGCGGGTGGACCAGGCCCTGCGGGACGTGGACGGCGTGGAAGACGGGCTCCAGCAGCCGGGCCACGGTGGGCTCGGCGACCGCGCCCAGGGTGAGCGAGCAGACGGTGATGCCGAACTGGGCGGCGGCCATCATGCGCGGCAGGTTCTCCAGGCCGTGGAGCACCTGCCGGGCCCGCTTGGACCCGGCCGCGAGGGGCTCGATCTGGCTGCGCCGGACGGAGACGAGGGCGAACTCGGCGCCGACGAAGAAGCCGTTGGCGAGCACCAGCAGCAGGGCGAACAGCAGTTGCAGGGCGTTCATCGCGCAGCCCCTTCGAGCTGGCCGGGCCGCTCGTGCCGGTGCGCCTGGCCGGGGTCGGCCGGGGCGGCGGTGTCGGCCGCCGCAGCCACCCGTACGGAGCCGGCGAGGGCGGCGGGAGCGAGCAGTGTTCCGCCCGTGGCTTCCACCGCGGGGCCCGGCAGGCCGGAGCCGTACCCGGCGGGGGCGGGCAGGAGGCGGACCAGCCGGACGCGCTCCGCGCGATTGCGGCCGACCTGCCGGACGGAGAGCTTCCAGCCGGGGAGTTCGGCCCGGTCCCCGGGGGCGGGGATCCGGCCGAGGAGGTCGGCGACCAGGCCGGCGACCGTCTCGTACGGGCCGTCGGGGACCTCCAGGCCTATCCGGCGCAGGGTCTGCACGCGGCAGCTGCCGTCGGCGTCCCAGGAGGGGCGGCCGTCCTCGGCGGGTACGGCGGCCAGCTCGGGCCGGGTGTCCTCGGCGAGGTCGTGCTCGTCGCGCACCTCGCCGACGAGCTCCTCGACGATGTCCTCCAGGGTGACGACGCCGGCGGTGCCGCCGTACTCGTCGACGACCACGGCCATCGGCTGCTCGCTGCGCAGCCGCTCCAGCAGCGGCTGGACCGGCAGGGTGCCGGGCACCAGCACCGGCGCGTCGCAGATCGCGCCGACCGTGGTGCGGCCGCGCTCGTGCTCGGGCACCGCCAGGGCGTCCTTGAGGTGGACCACCCCGGTGATCTCGTCGATGCGGTCGCGGTAGACCGGGAAGCGGGACAGGCCGGTGGCGCGGGTGAGGTTGAGCACGTCCGCCGCGGTGGCGGTGGACTGCAGGGCGCTGACCTTCACGCGCGGGGTCATGACGTGCTGGGCGGTGAGCTCGCCCAGCGACAGCGTGCGGACGAACAGGTCGGCGGTGTCCTGCTCCAGGGCGCCGGCCTGGGCCGAGTGGCGGACCAGGGAGACCAGTTCGCCGGGGGTGCGGGCGGAGGCCAGCTCCTCGGCGGGCTCCACGCCCAGCGCCCGTACCAGCCGGTTGGCGACGGCGTTCAGCGCGGCGATGACCGGCCGGAAGGCGCGGGAGAAGGCGCTCTGCGGGCCGGCCACGAACCGGGCCACCTGGAGCGGCCGGGAGACCGCCCAGTTCTTCGGGACGAGCTCGCCGACCACCATCTGGACGGCGGAGGCGAGCAGCATGCCGATGGCCACGGCGACGCCGGAGGCGGCGCCCTGGGGCAGGCCGGTGGCGCGCAGCGGCCCGGAGAGCAGCCCGGCGAGGGCGGGCTCGGCGAGCATGCCGACCACGAGGGAGGTGATGGTGATGCCGAGCTGGGTGCCGGAGAGCTGGAAGGACAGCTCGCGCAGGGCTTCGACCACGGCACGGGCGCGGCGGTCGCCGTCGGCGGCGGCGCGTTCGGCCTCGGGCTTCTCGACGGTGACGAGGCCGAACTCGGCCGCCACGAAGAAGCCGTTGGCGAGGATCAGAACGAAGGCCGCACCGAGCAGCAGTAGCGGGATGATCATGATGCCGCCGTCTCGGGGGAGAGGGCGGCGCGGGTACTACCGGACGATCCGTCCATTGCTGGAGGGAGTCACTCCTCAGGTCGCAGGTGCCCTTCGGGCCCGGCGGGCCGGGGTGCGAAGGAGGGGCGCACGGCGCGCCCCGCCACCAGGGTAGTCATTGAGATCGCCACCGCAATGGCACGCGGCGGTCGGCCCGGCCGGCGGGGCCGGCCGACGGCCCTGTGGCGGGGCCGCCGGGGCGGTCGCCGACCGGTCGGTTCCGGGTCAGTTGTCGTGCGCGCCGGAGCCGTGTGCGTCGGCCAGGGCGCGCAGGGCGCGGGCATCGCCCAGCGCCTGCTCCCGGGCGATGCCGGGCTGGATGCCCAGGGCCGGCAGGCTGGTGCCGTCGCTGAGGTCGAGGAAGACCCAGGGGTCGCCCGGGCGGAGGTTGACGCGCAGGATCTGCGGCCAGGCCAGCCGGCGCTTGGTGGTGAGGTTCACCACGGTCACGCCGTCCTCGTCGGCGACCACCTTGGGCCGGCTGAGCAGCACCAGGACGGACGACAGCAGCAGGGCGGTGAAGACGAAGCTGATCCGCTCCCCCGTGCTCAGCCGTTCCAGCAGCAGCGCGATGGCCGTGATGGTGGCGAACATGGCGGCGCCGACGCCCAGCAGGACGACACGGGTCCGGGTCGGCCGGAAGACGACGGGCAGGGACGGCAGGGCCGTCTGGTCGGCGGCCATCAGAGGCGGCAGGCGTGGATCGAGGTGGTCAGGATCGCGCGGGCGCCGAGCTCGTAGAGGTCGTCCATGATCCGCTGGGCCTCCTTGGCGGGGACCATGGCGCGGACCGCGACCCAGCCCTCGTGGTGCAGCGGGGAGACGGTCGGGGACTCCAGGCCCGGGGTGAGCGCCACGGCGTTCTCCAGCTGCTCGACCCGGATGTCGTAGTCCATCATCACGTAGCTGCGGGCCACCAGGACGCCCTGGAGGCGGCGCAGGAACTGCTGCGCCTGCGGGTCGTCGGCGTCGGCGCCGTTGCGCCGGATGACCACGGCCTCGGACTTCAGGATCGGCTCGCCGATGACCTCCAGGCCGGCGTTGCGCAGGCTGGTGCCGGTCTCGACGACGTCGGCGATGACCTGGGCGACGCCGAGCTGGATGGCGGTCTCGACCGCGCCGTCGAGGTGGACGACGGAGGCGTCGACCCCGCACTCGGCGAGGTGCTTGGCGACGATCCCCTCGTACGAGGTGGCGATCGTCATGCCGTGGAAGTCCTCGGGGCCCGTCGCGGTGCCCGGCCTGGTGGCGTAGCGGAAGGTGGAGCGCCCGAAGTTCAGAGCGAGGATCTCCTCGGCGCTGGCGCCGGAGTCCAGCAGCAGGTCACGGCCGGTGATGCCGATGTCGAGCTTGCCGGACGCGACGTAGATCGCGATGTCCTTGGGGCGCAGGTAGAAGAACTCGACCTCGTTCTCGATGTCGACGGTGACGAGTTCCTTGGACTCCTTGCGCTGGCGGTAGCCGGCCTCATGGAGCATCTCCGACGCAGGTCCGGAGAGAGAACCCTTGTTGGGGACGGCGATGCGCAGCATGAGGTCGGTTCCTTTGTTCGCGATGTTGTGGTGCTGTGCGGAGCGGGGGCGGGGGTGGGGCGGGGGGAGGAGGGGTCAGAGGTGCTTGTAGACCTCGTCGAGGGAGATCCCGCGCGCCACCATCATCACCTGGACGTGGTACAGCAGCTGGGAGATCTCCTCGGCGGCGGCCTCCTTGCCCTCGTACTCGGCGGCCATCCAGACCTCGGCGGCCTCCTCGACGACCTTCTTGCCGATGGCATGGACGCCCTTGGCCACCAGCTCGGCGGTGCGGGAGGTGCTGGGGTCGCCCTCGGCGGCCTTGAGCTGGAGCTCGGCGAAGAGCTCTTCGAAACTCTTGGTGGATTCGTTCGCCATGATGGTCCTCAGAATACGGGGTTCCCCCGCGCCACTCAGCGCCAGGGTTCGCTGACCGTCCGCAGGGTCATGGCGGTGGCGACGGCGGCGGTGACCGCTTCGTGCCCCTTGTCCTCGTTCGACCCTTCGAGGCCGGCGCGGTCCAGCGCCTGCTCGTCGTTGTCGCAGGTCAGAACGCCGAAGCCGACGGGGACTCCGGTCTCGACGGACACCTGCACCAGGCCCTGGGTGACGCCCTGGCACACGTAGTCGAAGTGTGGGGTGCCGCCGCGGATGACCACACCGAGGGCGACGACGGCATCGTAACCGCGACCGGCGAGTACCTTCGCCACCACCGGGAGCTCGAAGCTGCCGGGGACCCGCAGCAGGGTGGGCTCGTCGATGCCGAGCTCGTGCAGGGCGCGCAGGGCGCCGTCGACGAGTCCGTCCATGACCTTCTCGTGCCACTGCGCCGCGACCACCGCGACCCGCAGGTCGCCGCAGTTCTTCACGCTCAGTTCGGGTGCGCCCTTGCCGCTCACAGCTCTCCTTCGGTGTTTCCACGCTCTACGGGGATCGGTTTCTACAGGTTCGGTACTGCGGTTCTTCGGTACTGCCGTACTGCGGTTCTGCGGTTCTGCGGTTCCTCGGCTACTGGTTCGCGCAGGCCGAGACGGCCGGGTCGAGCCACGGCAGGTCGTGGCCCATGCGGTCGCGCTTGGTGCGCAGGTAGCGCAGGTTGTGCTCCCCCGCCTCGACGGGCATCGGCTCGCGCTCGGCGACCGCGATGCCGTGCCGGACGAGGGCGTCGGCCTTCTCGGGGTTGTTGGTCAGCAGCCGGACGCCGGCCACGCCGAGGTCGGCGAGGATCTGGGCGCCGGCGGCGTAGTCGCGGGCGTCGGCGGGCAGGCCGAGTTCGAGGTTGGCGTCGAGGGTGTCGCGGCCGCGCTCCTGGAGCTCGTACGCGCGCAGCTTGGACATCAGTCCGATGCCGCGTCCCTCGTGGCCGCGCAGGTACACGACGACGCCCCGGCCGGCCTCCTTGATCCGCTCCATGGAGGCGTGCAGCTGCGGGCCGCAGTCGCAGCGCAGGGAGTGGAAGATGTCGCCGGTCAGGCACTCGGAGTGCATCCGGACCAGGACGTCCTGTCCGTCGCCGATCTCGCCGTGGACGAGGGCGACGTGCTCCACGCCGTCCACGGTGGAGCGGTAGCCGTACGCGGTGAACTCGCCGAACTCGGTCGGCAGGCTGACCTCGGCCTCCCGGCGGACGGTGGGCTCGGCGGCGCGGCGGTAGGCGATCAGGTCCTCGATGGAGATGATCGTCAGGCCGTGCTTGCGGGCGAAGGGGATCAGCTCGGGCAGCCGCAGCATCTCCCCGTCCTCGCCGGCGATCTCCACGATGGCGCCGGCCGGGCGCAGGCCCGCGAGGCGGGCGAGGTCGACGGCGGCCTCGGTGTGGCCGTTGCGGGCCAGCACGCCGCCGGGCTTGGCGCGCAGCGGGAAGACGTGGCCGGGACGGACGAAATCCCCGGGTCCCGAGACCCCGTCGGCGAGCAGCCGCAGGGTGGTGGCGCGGTCGGCTGCGGAGATGCCGGTGGACACGCCGTGGGCGGCGGTGGCGTCGACGGAGACGGTGAACGCGGTCTTCATCGACTCGGTGTTGTTGCCGACCATCTGCGGGAGCTCCAGGCGGTCCAGCTCCGCGCCCTCCATGGGGGCGCAGATCAGGCCGCGGCACTCGCTCATCATGAAGGCGACGATCTCGGGCGTCGCCTTCTCGGCGGCGACGACGAGGTCGCCCTCGTTCTCCCGGTCCTCGTCGTCCACGACGACCACCGGACGGCCGGCCGCGATGTCCCGGATGGCCTGCTCGACGGGGTCGAGCGCGAAGAACTCGTCGGTGGTCATGCCGTTGCTCCTTCGAGGGCCGAGGGGTGGGTGGTGGTGCGCGAGCGCTGGTACCAGTCGTAGGCGCCCCAGACGACGAGGGCGAAGTAGACGACGTAGACGAGGCCGGAGAAGGTCAGCTGGCTGCTGAAGGCGAGCGGTACGCCGACCAGGTCGACGAGCAGCCAGGCGATCCAGAACTCCACCAGGCCGCGGGCCTGGGCGACCATGGCGGCGAGGGTGCCGACGAAGATGTAGGCGTCCGCCCACGGGCTCCAGGACAGCTGCGGGTAGAGCGTGAACAGGCCGCCGACGGCGAGGGTGCCGAGGGCCGCGCCGCCGAGCAGCAGGCCGCGTTCCGTCCAGGTCGCGGTGCGCACGGCGATGGTGCCGTCCTGCGCCTTCCGGCTGCCGCGCTGCCACTGGTACCAGCCCCACGCGGCGACGCCGATGACGAGGAGCTGCTTGCCGACGCCGCCCGAGAGGTGGGCGGAGGCGTAGGCGGCGACGAGGATCAGGCCGGACAGCAGCTGGGCGGGCCAGGTCCATATGGAGCGGCGCCAGCCGAGGGCGAGGGCGGCCAGGCCCATGGTGTTGCCGATCATGTCCGACCAGATGACCTTCTGGCCGAAGACGGTGAAGGCCTCGGAGTTCAGCCAGGTCAGGGCGCTCACTTCGCGGCCTCCGCGGTCTCCGCGGTCTCCGCGGTCTTCGGGGCCTCGGCGGTTTCCGCCGTCTCCGCCGTCTGTCCGCGGTGCAGCGGGTCGACGCCGGCGGCCAGCAGCCGCTCGACGTACTTGGCGAGGACGTCCACCTCGAGGTTGACCGGGTCGCCGCTCTGCTTGATGCCGAGCGTGGTCAGGGCGAGGGTGGTGGGGATGAGGCTGATGGTGAAGTAGTCGGCGGCCGCCTCGACCACGGTCAGGCTGACGCCGTCCACCGTGATGGAGCCCTTCTCGACGACGTACCGGGACAGCGCCGCGGGCAGCGAGATCTTGACGATCTCCCAGTGCTCGGAGGGGGTGCGGGAGAGGATCTCGCCGGTGCCGTCCACGTGCCCCTGCACCAGGTGGCCGCCCAGCCGGCCGCCGAGGGCCATCGGGCGCTCCAGGTTGACGCGGGAGCCGGCGGCCAGGGCGCCGAGGCTGGACCGGTGGAGGGTCTCCTGCATCACGTCGGCGGTGAACTCGCCGCCGGCGGTCTCCACCACGGTGAGGCAGACGCCGTTGACGGCGATGGAGTCGCCGTGCTTGGCGCCCTCGGTGACGAGGGGGCCGCGCAGGCGGAAGCGGGAGGCCTCCGCCAGCTGCTCGACGGCGGTGACCTCGCCCAGCTCTTCGACGATTCCGGTGAACACTCAGTGCTCCTTGGGGGCGGTGGTGGGGACGGCGGTGATCCGGAGGTCGGGGCCCATGGGTACGGCCTCCGTGATGTCCAGGCGCAGGGCCTGGGAGATGTTCGTGACGCCGGCGTCGGCGAGGGCCGCGGGGCCCGCGCCGAGAAGGGCCGGGGCGAGGTAGCCGACGACCCGGTCGACGGCCGAGGCTTCGAGGAAGGCGCCCGCGAGGGTGGGGCCGCCCTCCAGCAGGAGGGCGCGTACGCCGCGCTCGTGCAGCCGGCCGAGCAGGTCGGCGACGGCGATGCGCCCGTCGGTCAGGGGCAGCCGGAGCAGGTCCACGCCGGGCAGGTGCCCGGTGTCGGCGTCCTCGCCGACGACGAGGAGCGTCGGCGCCGCGTCGTCCAGGATGCGGGCGGTGGCCGGCAGCGCGGCGCGGGTGTCGATCGCGATCCGCAGCGGCTGGGTGGCGCCGTCGATTCCGCGGACGGCCAGGTGCGGGTCGTCCGTGCGCAGGGTCCCGCCGCCCACCAGGACGGCGTCGGCCTCGGCGCGCAGTCGGTGGACGTCGGCCCGCGACTCGGGCGAGGTGATCCAGCGGCTGGAGCCGTCGGCGGCGGCGCTGCGGCCGTCGAGCGTGGCGGCGTACTTCCAGGTGACGTGCGGGCGGCCCAGGCGTACGGAGGTGAGCCAGGCGGCGTTGCCCGCTTCCGCCTCGGCCTGCAGGAGCCCTCCCTCGGCCGTGACGCCGGCCGCGCGCAGGGTGGCGGCACCGCCGCTGGCCTGCGGGTTCGGGTCGGCGACGGCGTAGACGACGCGGGCGATGCCGGCCTCGACCAGCGCCTGGGCGCAGGGGCCCGTGCGTCCGGTGTGGTTGCAGGGCTCCAGGGTGACGTAGGCCGTGCCGCCGCGGGCGGCTTCGCCGGCCGCGCGCAGGGCGTGGACCTCGGCGTGCGGGCCGCCGGCCCGCTCGTGCCAGCCCTCGCCGACGACGGTGCCGGCGGAGTCGGTGACGACGCAGCCCACGACGGGGTTGGGGCTGGTGGAGCCGAGACCGCGGGCCGCGAGTTCGACGGCACGGCGCATGGCGCGCTCGTCGTGCGCGGCGTTCGCTTCGGCGGATGTCGCCACCGGGTCCTCCTGCCTCATCGGGCACGGACTCCGGGGCCTGTCGGGATACGACAGAGTGAGCGGTACAGCGCATCGGGGAACGCCGATGCCGAAAAGGAGCGGATCCGTCGTGTGCGGATGCACGGACGACGAACCGCCGGCGGCGGCGTACCGATCACTGCCCGCCGCGCACTGCCTCCCATCCGGACTTTAACCGTCGGTCCAGGAATTTCACCTGGTCAACCGGCCGCTGGCTGCGGACGGGTCGCGGACTGTAACCGCCGGTTCGGAATTGCACCGACCCCGGAGTGCGCTGCTTCTGGTACTTACCAGCCAGTGTGCCACGGCCGATCGACGCCCATGCGGGTGACAGGCTGTGGTCTGGCTCACAACCCAGCGCGACGCGAGCGCACCTCGACCGGCCGGGCGCGCGCCGACGCGCCGACGCGGCGACGCGTCGCCGCGAGCCGGGACCGGCCGGCGACCGCGCACCACTTTGGTCCAGACCTATTGACGGGTTGGTCTAGTCCTCTTAACGTCTCCTTCATCCTCCCGGGAGACAGCCCGTCAGATGTGCGCACGTCACGGGCCAACCAGCAGGCTTTTTCCGCAAGTTGTGCACCAACTCCCCCCTCGTCATCCTCCCTTGCCTTCCCCCCTTGTCTTCCTCCCTTCCCCAGGAGGCACGATGCTGTCCCCCACACGTACGAGAGGGATGCTCCTGGCATCCGGCGCCGCGATCGCCGGACTGCTGGTGGGCGGCCTCTCGGCCGGCGTCTCCCATGCGGCCGACCATGAAGCGTGCCGCCCCGACGGGCTGTACAAGACCCCCGGCGTGGACGTCCCGTACTGCTCGGTCTACGACACCGCGGGCCGCGAGAAGATGGGCGCCGACCACCAGCGGCGCGTCATCGGCTACTTCACCGGCTGGCGCACCGGGAAGAACGGCCAACCCGCCTACCTGGTCAACAACATCCCGTGGGACAAGGTCACCCACATCAACTACGCCTTCGCGCACGTCGGCAGCGACAACAAGATCTCCGTGGGCGCCGACGGCGCGACCAACGAGGCCACCGGCATGACCTGGCCGGGCGTCGCCGGGGCCGAGATGGACCCCGCCCTCCCCTACAAGGGCCACTTCAACCTGCTGACGAAGTTCAAGAAGCAGCACCCCGACGTCAAGACGCTCGTCTCGGTGGGCGGCTGGGCCGAGACCGGCGGCTACTTCGGCGCGGACGGCAAGCGCGTGGGCTCCGGCGGCTTCTACACCATGGCCACCAACGCGGACGGCTCGGTCAACCAGGCCGGCATCGACACCTTCGCCGAGTCCGCCGTCGCCTTCGTCAAGAAGTACGGCTTCAACGGCGTCGACATCGACTACGAGTACCCGACCTCGATGAAGGACGCGGGCAACCCGCTGGACTGGCCGACGGCGAACGCCCGCCGGGCCGGTCTGGTCAAGGGCTACGACGCCCTGCTCAAGACCCTGCGCCAGAAGCTGGACACGGCCGGCGCCGCCGACGGCAAGCACTACATGCTGACCGTCGCCGCCCCCTCCTCCGGCTACCTGCTGCGCGGCATGGAGACGTTCCAGATGCAGCAGTACCTGGACTACGTCAACATCATGTCCTACGACCTGCACGGCGCCTGGAACGAGTACGTCGGCCCCAACGCCTCCCTCTTCGACGACGGCAAGGACGGCGAGCTCGCCGCCGCCGGGGTCTACGGCTCCCAGCAGTACGGCGGCCTCGGCTACCTCAACACCGACTGGGCCTACCACTACTTCCGCGGCTCCATGCCGGCCGGCCGGATCAACATCGGCCTGCCCTACTACACCCGCGGCCACAAGAACGTGCAGGGCGGCACGGACGGCCTGTGGGGCAAGGCGGCCGCCACCAGCTGCCCGGCCGGCTCGGGCCTGGCCAAGTGCGGCGACGGCGCGGTCGGCATCGACAACCTGTGGCACGACAAGGACGACAACGGCAACGAGTCCCCGGCGGGCTCGAACCCGATGTGGCACGCCAAGAACCTGGAGAAGGGGATCGTCGGCGACTACGTCGGCCAGTACGGCTTCCCCGCGAACACCACGCTGACCGGCACCTACGCCCGCAAGTACGACTCGACCCTGGTCGCGCCGTGGCTGTGGAACGCGCAGAAGAAGGTCTTCCTGTCCACCGAGGACGAACAGTCCGTGGCCGCCAAGGCCGACTACGTGGTCGACCGCGGCATCGGCGGCACGATGGTGTGGGAGATGGCCGGCGACTACGGCTGGAACGCCGCCAAGGGGCAGTACGAGATGGGCTCCACGCTCACCTCGCTGATGTACGACAAGTTCAAGGCGGCCTCCCCGTACGGCGCGAAGAAGGCCGGCGCCACCGCCCTGCCGACCCGGGCCGTGGACATCAGGACGGAGTTCACCGAGTTCAAGCTGGGCGACTCGAACTACCCGATCACCCCGAAGATCAAGATCACCAACAACACGGGGACGGCCCTGCCCGGCGGCACCGAGTTCCAGTTCGACTACGCGACCTCGGCCCCGGACAACGCCTCCGACCAGTCCGGCTTCGGCACCAAGGTGATCAGCAGCGGCCACACCGGGAACAACGTGGGCGGGCTGAAGGGCGACTTCCACCGGGTCTCGCTGAAGCTGCCGGCCTGGCAGTCGCTGGCCCCGGGCGCCTCCGTCGACCTGGCGTTCAACTACTACCTGCCGGTGTCCACCCCCTCCAACTGGACGGTGAACATCTCCGGTACGACGTACGCCCTGGCCGGCGACCTGGCCAGGGGCACCACGGTCGGCGAGCCGGGCGGTGGCAGCACGCCGCCCACCACCCCGCCCACCACTCCCCCGACAACCCCGCCGACCACGCCGCCGGGCGGCACCTGCACCAACCCGGCGTACGTGGCGGGCCAGATCTACACGGGCGGCAGCGTGGTCTCGCACAAGGGCCACAACTGGAAGGCGCAGTGGTGGACCCAGAACGAGGAGCCCGGCACCACCGGCGAGTGGGGCGTCTGGAAGGACCAGGGAGCCTGCTGAACCCGGCGACCGGGTGACCGGGTGAACCGGTGACCGGGTGAACCGACGAGGGCCCGGCGGCAGTTGCCGCCGGGCCCTCTGGCACGCTCGACCCATGGCCCACCTCATGGACGTCGACGT
Organism: Streptomyces bambusae; assembly: GCF_019400985.1. Taxonomy (GTDB): domain Bacteria; phylum Actinomycetota; class Actinomycetes; order Streptomycetales; family Streptomycetaceae; genus Streptomyces; species Streptomyces bambusae_A. The sequence continues at coordinate 16,324 of NZ_WTFF01000062.1, read as the reverse complement.
CTTCGAAGCACACCGCAGCAGGCTCTTCGGCATCGCCTACCGGATGCTGGGCTCGGCCGCCGAGGCCGAGGACCTGGTGCAGGACACGTACCTGCGCTGGAGCGCCGACGACCGCGGGGACGTCGAGCACCCGGGCGCCTGGCTGGCCAAGGCCGTCACGCACCTGAGCCTCAACCGGCTCGACTCCGCCCGGGTCCGGCGCGAGCGGTACGTCGGCCCCTGGCTGCCGGAGCCGGTGCTCACCTCCGACGGCACCCTGGGCCCGCTGGAGTCGGCGGAGCAGCGCGACAGCGTCTCGATGGCCCTGCTGGTGCTGCTGGAGCAGCTCGGCCCCGTCGAGCGGGCCGTCTACGTGCTGCGCGAGGCCTTCGCCTACAGCCACCGGGAGATCGCCGAGCTGCTGGACCTCTCCGAGGCCAACTGCCGCCAGCTGTACCGCCGGGCCTCGCAGCGGGTGGCGACGCCCCGGCCGCGCACAGAGCCGGACCCGGCGGCGCTGCAGCAGCTGATCAGCGCCTTCCTGGCGGCGGCCCAGGACGGGGACATGGCCGGCCTGGAGCGCCTGCTGAGCGCGGAGGTCACGTACGTCTCGGACGGCGGAGGCGTGGTCAGCGCGGCCCGGCGGCCGGTCCTGGGCCCGGACAAGGTCGCCCGCTTCGCGGTCGGCGCGATGCACAAGTACGCGGCGGGCGTCCCCTACCGGTTCGCGGAGGTCAACGGGGTCCCGGCGGTGGTCTTCGGCGACATGGGCGTCCTGGTCGTCGAATTCGAGGAAGGCCTGGTCACCGGCCTGCGCGCGGTGGTCAACCCGGAGAAGCTCGGCTTCCTGCACCGCCAGCTGTCACATTCCTGAGGGCTGTCCGGTCCGAGCGGGTGAGCGTACGTCCCCGGCGTACGTCCTGGGCGTACGTCCCCGACATCGGAAGGGCAGGACAACACCATGAGCACGATCCTCGTCACCGGAGGCACCGGAACCCTCGGCTCGCTCGTCGTGGAGCGGCTGCGGGCCGCGGGCCACGAGGTCCGCGTGCTGAGCCGGCACGCCCCGGACTTCCCCGTGGACCTGCGGGACGGAGCCGGCCTGGACGCGGCCCTGGCGGGCGCCGACACCGTGGTGCACTGCGCGAGCAGCCCGCGCGGCGGCGACGACACCGCGGCCGGCCACCTGATCGCCGCGGCGCGGCGGGCCGGGGTGGGGCACGTCGTGTACATCTCGATCGTCGGCGTGGACGTGGTGCCGTTCGGCTACTACCAGGTCAAGCACAAGGTCGAGCGGATGCTGGAGGAGTCGGGCCTCGGCGTGACGATCCTGCGCACGACCCAGTTCCACGACCTGGTGGCCCAGGTGTCCGCCGCGGTGGCCAAGCTGCCGGTGGCACCGGTCCCGGCGGGCGTCCGCGTCCAGCCGGTCGCGGTCGAGGAGGTCGCCGACCGGCTCGCCGAACTGGCCGCCGGCGCGCCGGCGGGCCGCGTCCCGGACATGGGCGGCCCGCGCACCCAGAGCCTCGCGCACCTGGTGCGGACCTACCTGGCCGCGCAGGGCTCGCGCCGCCGCGTCGTCGAGGTCCCCCTGCTGGGCAAGGCGTACGCCGGCTTCCGGCGCGGCGGCCACCTGGCCCCGGAGCACGCAGTGGGCCACGGGACGTTCGAGGCCTACCTGGCGGCGCGGAAGACGGCGTAGCGGAAGGCGGCGTAGCAGCAGCTTCGCGGCGTAGCAGCAGCTTCCCGCCCGGCGCGGAAGGCGCGTGGCAGCAGCTTCCCGCCCGGCGCGGAAGGCCGTGCAGCGGCTGCCGCCCGCCGCCGGGTCACCCCGGGCTGAACAGCGCCTCCTGGGCCGCGTCCCGGGCCGCGAGCCGGGCGCCCTCCAGGACCGCGTCACCGCCGAGGGTGGTGGCCCGGACCGACGTGGGCACCGGGGTGAGGGTCGCCAGGCGGGCGGTGACGCGGGCCGCCAGGTCCGGGCCGCCCGCGAGGCCGAGTTCGCCGCCCAGGACCACGCAGCCGGGATCGAGCACGGCCGCCACGGCCGCCGCCCCCAGGGCGAGGCGTTCGGCCAGGGCGTCCAGGAAGGCCTCGCCGCCCGAACCCGCCACCGCCTCCTCCGGCGTCCCGGCGAACCCGTGCTCCACTGCGAGCGCGGCCACCGCCTCGCGCCCGGCCAGGGCGTGGAACCCGCCGCCGCAGTCGGTGGCGGAGGGCAGGGCGGCGGTGCCGGGTACGGGCAGGAAGCCGATCTCGCCGGCGCCGCCGGAGGCGCCCCGGCGCAGCCGGCCGTCCAGGACCACCGCGGCGCCCACGCCCGCGCCGAGCCAGAGCAGGACGAAGGAGTCCAGCTCGCGTGCGGCGCCGCAGCGCTGCTCGGCGACGGCGGCCAGGTTGGTCTCGTTCTCCACCAGGATCCGGGCGGGCAGCTCCCGCTGGAGGGCGGCCACCAGCTCCCGGTGCCAGGCCGGCAGGCCGGTGGTGTCGCGCAGCTCGCCGGTCCCCGGGGAGACCAGTCCGGGTGCGCCCACCGCCACGGTGTGCAGCTCGGCCGCGCCCACCGCTTGGGCCGCCCGGCGGAGTTCGGCGACGGCCGCGGCCGGGGCGTCCACCGGCAGCGCCGTCCGGTGCAGGGGCGTGCCGAGCAGATCGGTGACGACCGCCGTCGCGCTGTCGGTGCGTACGTCGAGGGCGGCGAGGAAGGCGCGCCCGGCGACGATGCCGTACAGGCGGGCGTTCGGCCCGCGGCGCTGCGCGCCGGATTCGCCGACCACCTCGATCATCCCGGCCGCGGCGAGCCGCTCGACCAGGTCCGCGACCGAGGGGCGCGACAGGCCGGTGAGCGTCTTGAGCTGGGCGGCCGTCAGGGGTCCCTGGTCCTGGAGGAGCCGCAGCGCCAGCCGGTCGTTGATCGCCCGGGCGGTGCTCGGCGAGGCCGGGGCGGGGGCGGGGGCGGGAACCGTGGGGGTCATGGGGGGCACCGGGGTCACGGAGTCATCCTAGGCAGCCGTTCGGGAGCTGTTCGGGGCCGGGCGGGAAGGCCGTTCGGAGGGGCTTCGGAGGGCCGTGGGGAGGAGGGCTGTGGGGAGGGCTGTGGGGAGGAGGGCCGTGGGAAGGGCCGCTCGGAGACCCTCCCCCTTCGGCCGGTGATCGCATTTCACTATCTATCAGGGAGCCTGCCTGATAGTTTACGGGCCATGACGACAGGGGAACCCGAATCCAGCCCGTCGCGGCTTCGCCGCGCCCGTTTCTCCATCGCCGCCGTCTTCTGCGCACACGGCGCGGTCACCGGCAGCTTCGCCACCCGTATCCCCTGGATCCAGGACCACGCCGGGCTCGACGCGGGCAGCCTGGGCCTGGCCCTGGCCTTCCCCGCCCTCGGCGCCGCGCTCGCGATGCCGCTGGCCGGCCGGATCAACCACCGCTTCGGCGCCCGCGCCGCCCTGCGCGGCCTGCTGGTGCTGTGGACGCTCTCCCTCGTGCTGCCGAGCCTGGCGCCGGACTTCGTCACCCTCTGCGCGGCCCTCCTCGTCTACGGCGCCACCTCCGGAATGTCGGACGTCGCGATGAACGCGCTCGGGGTGGAGACCGAGAACCGGTTGGGCCGCTCGATCATGTCCTCGCTGCACGGGATGTGGAGCGGCGGCGCCCTGCTCGGTTCGGCGGCGGGCACGGCCGCCGCGCACGCCGGCGCCGACGCCCGGCTGCACCACCTGGTGGCCGCGCTGGCGCTGACCGGCGCCGGGCTGGCGGCCGTCCACGGGGTCCTCGACCTGCGCAGCACACAGGACGAGGAGGCACCCGCGCACTTCGCCCTGCCGCCGCGGTCGGCGCTGCTCATCGGGGCGGTGGGCTTCGCCGCGGTCTTCGCCGAGGGCGCGAGCATCGACTGGTCCGCGGTCTACCTGCGGGACGTGCTGGACACCGACGCCGGCCTGGCGGCGGCCTCCACCACCGCCTTCGCGCTGACGATGACGGCGGCCCGGCTCCTGGGCGACCGGGTGGTGGACCGGTTCGGCGCGGTGCGCACGGTCCGCACGGGCGGGGTGCTGGCCACGGCCGGCGGACTACTGGTCGTCCTGGTCCGGCACCCCGCGGCCGCCCTGGCCGGCTTCGGCCTGATCGGGCTGGGCGTGGCCGTGGTGGTCCCGCTCGCCTTCGCGGCCGCCGCCCGCAGCGGTCCGGCGCCGGCCCAGGCCATCGCCGGGGTCGCGACGATCACCTACACCTCGGGGCTCATCGCCCCCTCGGCCATCGGCGCGGTGGCGGACGCGACCTCGCTCGCGGTGTCGTTCGCCCTGGTGACGGCCCTGGCGTTCCTGCTGGTCCCCGGCGCCGCCGTACTGCGCAGACACCGCCCGGGCACCGGGGCCGCTGCACCGGACCGGGACGGAGCAGCCGCTGCCCGGCCGTAGCATGACGCGGGAATGATCTGCGGGAAGGCTCTGGCGGGGAACGCTCCGGCACAGAGCACGTCACGCGTGCGCGCGGGCGCGCACGACGTGGCGGAACGTTCCTCCTCCCCCACCATCCGGCCGGCGAAACGGAGTAGACCATGGCCCTGGGCGTGCGCTGGACCCTGCACGGAGACGGGCGGACCCCCGCCCCCGGCGCGGTGGTCCGGCCGGACGAGCGGCTGAGCTGGCCGCGTACCGCCGGGCTCGGCGCCCAGCACGTCGTGGCGATGTTCGGCGCGAGCTTCGTGGCGCCCGTGCTGATGGGTCTCGACCCCAATCTCGCCATCATGATGTCCGGGCTCGCGACGATGATCTTCCTCCTCGCGACCCGCGGCCGGATCCCCTCCTACCTGGGCTGCTCGCTCTCCTTCGTGGGCGTCGCGGCGGCGATCCGGGCGGGCGGTGGCGACAGCGCGACCGTCACCGGCGCGGTGTTCGTCGTCGGCGCGGCCCTCTTCCTTGCGGGCCTGGCCGTCCAGCGCTTCGGCGCCCGGATCATCCACGCGGCGATGCCCCCGGTGGTCACGGGCGCCGTGGTGATGCTGATCGGCTTCAACCTCGCGCCGGTCACCGCCGCCACCTACTGGCCGCAGGACCAGTGGACGGCCCTGCTGGTGATGCTCTTCACCGGCCTGGCCGTGGTGTGCCTGCGCGGCTTCTGGTCCCGGATCGCGATCTTCCTGGGGCTGGTCTTCGGCTACGGGCTCTCGTGGGTCCTCGACCGGGTCTTCGGCCGGATCCACTCGCCGGTCGGCGGCGCCGAGGCGGTCGACCACTGGCGGCTGGACCTGTCCGGGGTCGGCAAGGCCGACTGGATCGGGCTGCCCTCCTTCCACGCGCCGGCCTTCGAGTGGTCGGCGATCCTGGTCGCCCTGCCCGTCGTGATCGCGCTGATCGCCGAGAACGCCGGACACGTCAAGGCGGTCGGCGAGATGACCGGGGACGCGCTGGACGACCGGCTGGGCACGGCGATCGCGGCGGACGGCGCGGCCTCGATGCTGTCGACGGCGGTGGGCGGCCCGCCCAACACCACGTACTCCGAGAACATCGGTGTCATGGCGGCGACCCGCGTGTACTCCACCGCCGCGTACTGGGCGGCGGCCTGCTTCGCCCTGCTCTTCGGCCTGTGCCCGAAGTTCGGCGCGGTCGTCGCGGCGATCCCCGGCGGGGTGCTGGGCGGCATCACCGTCATCCTCTACGGCATGATCGGCCTGCTCGGCGCGCAGATCTGGATCAACGGCCATGTGGACCTGCGTAATCCGCTGAACCTGGTGCCCGCCGCGGCCGGCATCATCATCGGCGTCGGCGGGGTGAGCCTGAAGATCACCGAGAACTTCGAGCTCGGGGGCATCGCCCTGGGCACGATCGTCGTCATCACCGGCTACCACGCGCTGCGCTTCTTCGCCCCCGCGCACCTCAAGCAGCAGGAGCCGCTGCTGGACGCCGGCACCTCCGCGTACGACGAGCAGGGCACGGACGACGAGCGGGCCCCGCGGGACACGCGTTCCTGAGGCGGTTTCGCCCGAACCGGGGAAGCGTACGGCCAAGTTCCCCGCGGCGGCGCCGCGGCCTGGGAACCTCACTGCCATGGAAGCGGTGCTCGCGCGGATGCGCGCCCTGGACGAGAGGCTGCCCGCGCACGACGGGGTGGCGGTCTTCAACCGGGTGTACCTGACGGTGACCCAGACGCTGCACGACCGCATCGGGCGCGGTGACTTCCCCGTCCCGCGCCGGGCGGCGGTGCTGGGCGTCCGGTTCGCCGAGCGGTATCTCGCGGCCGTGGACGCGGCCGCCGAGGGGCGGCGGCCGCCGGCGTGCTGGCGGCCGCTGTTCCAGTACCGGCGCCACCCGGGCGTGCATCCCCTCCAGCACGCGCTGGCCGGGATCAACGCCCACATCGGGCACGACCTGGCCCTGGCGGTCGTCGCCGCCTGCCGCTCCCTGGAGTGCGCGCCGGGCGCTCTGGAGGGCGACTTCGACCGGGTCGGCGACACCCTGGTCGCGCTGGAGGAGCACATCCGCGAGGACCTGATGCCGGGCCCGGACCTGCTCCAGATCGCCGATCCGCTGACCCACCTGGTCGGCTCCTGGAGCCTGGAGCGGGCCCGGGCGGGGGCGTGGGCGGGTGCCCGGATGCTGTGGACCCTGCGCGAGCTGCCCGACCTGGCCGAGGAGTTCACCGACTCGCTGGACGCGGGCGTCGGCCTGATCAGCCGCTGCCTGCTGACGCCCACGGGCTGCGCCGCGTACCGCACCGCCTCCTGAGGGCCGGGGCGCTGCGGGGGCCGGCCGGACATGGGAACGGGCCGCCACCGCGCTCGGGGGAGTGCGCGGGGGCGGCCCGTGGCCTCAGGGGGTGAGCCGGTGCGGAGGTCAGTCCTCCGGCAGCTCGACCGGGGCGATGTCGTCGTAGAGGTCGCCGGGGCCCGGGTTGGTGGCGTCCGTGGAACCGCCGAGGTGGTGCATGACACCCCATACGGCGTTCAGCGCGGTCTGCACGGCGCCCTCGGCCCAGCCGGCCGTCCAGGAGATGTCGTCGCCCGCGAGGAAGATGCCGCGCTTGTCCTCGGGGAGGCGGTCCTGCATGAAGTGGGTGAACAGGCGGCGCTGGTAGCGGTAGTGGCCGGGCAGGTTGGCCTTGAACGCGCCCATGAAGTAGGGCTCGTTCTCCCAGGAGACCGTGACCGGGTTGCCGATGATGTGGCGGCGGATGTCGACCTTGGGGTAGATCTCGCCGAGGGACTTCAGCATGACCTCCATCCGCTCGCTCGCGGACAGCGGCAGCCACTTCAGGCTGTCGTCGCACCAGGTGTACGACAGGCAGATCACGGCCGGCTGGTCCGGGCCGTTGTCCAGCAGGTAGGTACCGCGGGTCATCCGGTCGGTCAGCGTCATCGACATGGTGTCGCGGCCGGTCTCCTCGTCCTTGTCCAGCCAGAACGGCCGGTCGACGGGGACGAAGAGCTTGGAGGACTCCATGTAGTGGGTGCGCTCGATCGCCGTCCAGTGGTCGATCGGGAAGAGCGAGTCGTCGCACTCGATCTTCGACAGCAGCATCCAGGACTGCGCGGTGAAGATCGCGGCCCGGTAGGTGCGGATGTCGCCGGAGGAGTCGGTGACCGTGATGCGGTTGCCGGCGGTGCGGTGCAGGCGGGTCACGGCCGGGCGCGGGGTGCCCTCGTGCAGGGAGGACAGCGAGGTGCCCTCGGCCCAGTGGACGATCTTCTCCGGCTCGCGCTCCCACAGGCGCAGCGGAAGCGCCTGCGAACCCTCGACGATGCCGCGGTGGTGGTCGTCCGCCTCGGTGTAGACGACGCGGAGGATCTCCAGGATGGAGTTCGGGAAGTCGGTGTCCCAGCCGCCGGTGCCGAAGCCGACCTGGCCGAAGATCTCGCGGTGCCGGAAGGACTTGAAGGCCTCGGACTCGCACAGGTAGCCGTAGAAGGTCTGGTTGTCGAGCTTCTCGACGAGCCTGGCCCAGATCTCGCGGATGCGCGGGACGTCGCGCTCGCGCATGGCCTGGTTCATGTCGGAGAAGTCGGCGCCCTCTTCGAGGCAGGCGTTCCAGGCGGCGGCGACGTCGCGGTAGACCTGCGGCAGGTCGTCGATGGTCTCCGCGTAGTGGCTCTCGCCCTTGAGGTCGACCACGGTGGAGGGGGTGGCCTCGGCCAGCGGGTTCGGGAAGGGCCGGGTCGTCAGGCCGACCAGGTCGATGTAGTGCTGCAGCGCCGTGGAGGACGGCGGGAAGCGCATCGCGCCCATCTCGGCGGTCAGGCCCTCGGTGCCCTGGCCCTCGAAGCCGACGGTGCGCAGCCGGCCGCCGATCTGGTCCGCCTCGTAGACGACGGGCTTGAGGCCCATCTTCATCAGCTCGTAGGCGGAGATGATGCCCGACAGGCCGCCGCCGATGACCGCGACCTCGGTGCCGTGCTCGGTCGCCGGTATCTGGCCCAGGCCCGCGGGGTGGGCGAGGAAGTCGTCGTAGGCGTACGGGAAGTCCGGGCCGAACATGGTGATCGGCGGCATCTCGGGCTGGCCGTCGTTGTGCGGGACGGCGGTGGTGGGCACCGTGGACGTCATGGGGTACGACTCCTTGCGGGCAGGGCTCTGGCGGGGGCGGAGCGGGGGCTGCGGGGGACGGGCTGGGCGGCGGGGTCAGACGAGGGCGGAGTACAGCCCGGGACGGCGGTCGCGCAGGTACGGGTTGTTCTCCCGCGAGGCGGTGAGCAGCTCGGGGTCGGCCTCGCCGAGCACCATCTCCTCGCCGCGACCGGCGCGGGTGCGGGTGGTGCCGTCGGGGCTTGCGAGGCAGCTGAGGCCGACGAACTCGAACTCGCCCTCCGGGCCGGTGCGGTTGACGTACGCGATGTACATCTGGTTCTCGAAGGCCCGGACGGGGACGAGCTGCTCGGCGACGAACTGGAACGGGTGCATCTGGGCGGTGGGCACCAGGAGCAGGTCGGTGCCGGCCAGGGCGTGCGCCCGGACGTTCTCGGGGAACTCGACGTCGTAGCAGATCATGATCCCGATGCGCAGGCCCGCGTACTCGGCCTGGACGACGGGGGTGTCACCGGGGGTGAAGGCGTCCTGCTCGAAGCAGCCGAAGAGGTGGGTCTTGCGGTAGTTCGCCAGCGGGGCGCCGTCGGGGCCGACGAGCTGCGCCGAGTTGTACACGGTCGCGTCCGCTCCCTCGCCGTCGCGCTCCGGGTAGCCGTAGAGCACGGCCAGGGAGTGGCGGCGGGCGATCTCGCCGATGGCCCGGGCGGACGGGCCGTCCGCCGGCTCGGCGAGGGCGGGGACGTCCTTGAGGTCCAGCGCGTAGCCGGTCAGGAACATCTCCGGGGCCACGAGGAGCCCGGCCCCGCTGCGCGCGGCGCGCGCGGCGGCCTCGTCGAGCGTCCTGAGGTTCTCGGCGACGTCGCCGAGGACTCCGGAGCTCTGGAGGAGGGCGGTGCGCAACGGGGGCATGGGGTACCTCTGTGGCAGGTGGGGTGTGCGGTCCTTAGAAGGTACGTTTCGCCGTCCGGCCGGAACAAGGCGCGACTGTTGCGTCCCGTCGAACGATTCGTTGCGTGTTTGCGGGTCCGGACGGCGATTCGTTGCGTGGGCCTGTGTGCCCTGTGTGCGTGACCGCGGTCAGTCGTGCGTGCGGCGGACCAGCAGGGTGACGAAACCCCAGGTCGCGCGGTAGGCGCGCAGCCATTCGGTGCGGTGCGCGGTGGCGACGGCGAGCGCGTGGTCCCGGTCGGGGTGCTCCGGCCGGTCCAGGGCCCAGGCGGCCAGCGAGCCGGTCCACGACCACTCGTAGTCGTCGAGCTCCTCGCGGGTGCTGACGTGACCGTACACGGGCGTCCAGCCGGCCGCTGTGACCTGCTCGACGGTGCCGGCGAGGTCGCGGAAGTCACCGAGGAGCTCGACGGCCTCGGGGCTGGGCTCGCGCTCCCAGTAGCCGTCGCCGATCAGGACGTGGCCGCCGGGGGCGAGGTGGGCGCGGGCGGCGTCCAGGGTGGGCAGCAGGCCGCCGAAGGCGTGGACGGAGCCGATGCTGAGGACGAGGTCGTAGGGGGTGGGGGCGGCGTAGTCCGCCGCGGGGACCTGGTGGAGGGTGAGGCGGTCGGCGAGGCCGCGGGCCTCGGCGGCGGCGCTTGCCGCGTCCAGGGCGGGGCCGGAGATGTCCACGCCGTCGGCGGTGGCGTGGGGGTGGGCGGCGAGGGTGCGGAGCAGCCATTCGGCTTGGCCGCAGCCGAGGTCCAGGGCGCGGGCGCGGGTGGGGCTTTGGCTGCCGGCGGGCAGCGCGCGCTGGAGCAGCCGGTCGACGGCGGTGTCGCCTACGGGGGCGGCGATGGGGTGGTGGGTGTGGGCGAGGCGGGAGATGTCGTCACGATGCACGCCAAGGGATCGTGCCGGAGTGGCCTTGGATCCGCACCAGGTTTTCCCCGCCCCGGAGCCGTGCCGCTGCGCGGAGCCTTTCCCCACCCCGCCCCTTCCCGAACCCGGGACTCCGCCCCGGCCCCCGCCGCGGGGGCTCCGCCCCCACACCCCCGCGCCTCAAACGCCGGCGGGGCTGAAATGGGCCGGGCTCCGCAGCCGAAGCTGCGCCCCGTGAGGGGCGCGGGGAACTGCGCGACCAGCCACAGCGAACCGCAGGGTCCGCCACGGCCAGGAAGGCCCCCGAACAGGGGAAGGGTCCGGGGCGGAGCCCCGGACCGGGACGGGGCCAGGCCCCGTCAGGGGCGCGGGGAACTGCGCGATCAGCCACGGCGAACCGCAGGGTCCGCCACGGCCGGGAAGGCCCCCGAACAGGGGCCGGGTCCAGGGCGGAGCCCCGGTCCGGGACAGGGGCCTGGCCCTGGTGAGCCTCGTCCCCCCGGGAAGGTTAGGCCGGGGCCCCAGACGTGAAGCGGCGCAGGAGGGGCGAGAGGACGAGCACCGACTTGGTTCGTTCGACGAATGGCTCGCCCGCGATGCGTTCCAGGACCCGCTCGAAGTGACGCATGTCGGACGCGAAGATCTGGACCAGGGCGTCCGCGTCGCCCGTCACGGTCGACGCGGACACCACCTCGGGGTAGCGCTCCAGGCCCCGCCGGATGTCGTCCGGCGAGGTGTTGTGCCGACAGTAGATCTCGATGAAGCCCTCGGTCTCCCAGCCCATCGCGGCGGGGTCGACGCGGACCGTGAAGCCGGTGATGGCTCCCTCGGCCCGCAGCCTGTCCACCCGCCGCTTGACCGCGGGGGCGGACAGGCCCACCTCGGAGCCGATGTCCGCGTAGGAGCGGCGGGCGTCCTCGGCGAGGGCGTGCACGATGCGTTCGTCGAGATCGTTCAGTCGCACGGGGCGTGGGTCACTTATCTGTCGGTTCCTCCGCCGTCGCCAGCGCGGACAGACCCAGGCTGGAGCGGCGCATTCCGTAGAAGAAGTAGATCACGAGTCCGGCGACCATCCAGCCACCGAAGTACGCCCAGGTGATCCACGGCAGCTCCCACATCAGGTAGGCGCAGAAGGCGAAGCCCAGGATCGGGGTGACCGGGAAGAGCGCGACCTTGAAGGTGCGGTTCATCTCCGGGCGGGTGTAACGCAGGATCACGACGGCCGCGTTGACCAGCGCGAACGCGAAGAGCGTGCCGATGCTGGTGGCGTTGGCGAGCTCGCCCAGCGGGATGAAGGCGGCGAGCACGGCGCAGAAGAGGCAGACGATGATCGTGTTGATCCGCGGGGTGCCGGTCTTCTCGTCGACCTTGGCGAACGCCTTGGGCACCAGGCCGTCGCGGGACATCGCGAACAGGATGCGGGTCTGGCCGTAGAGCACGGCGAAGACGACGCTGGCGATGGCGACGACGGCGCCGGCGGCCAGGACGATGCTCCAGAAGGCGTGGCCGGTGACGTTCTCCATGATCTGGGCGAGCGCGGCCTCGGTGCCCTCGAACTCCTGCCAGGGCATGGCGCCGACGGCGACCAGCGCGACCAGGCAGTACAGGCCGGTGACGATCAGCAGCGAGAGCATGATCGCGCGGGGCAGGTCCTTCTTGGGGTTCTTGGCCTCCTCACCGGCGGTGGAGGCGGCGTCGAAGCCGATGTAGGAGAAGAACAGCATGGAGGCGGCGGTGCTGATGGCGGTGACGCCGAGCGGGGCGAGCGGGGTGTAGTTGCCGGCCTTGATGCCCATGAAGCCGATGACGCAGAAGAGGACCAGCGTGACGATCTTGACCGCGACCATGATCGAGTTGATCCGCGCGCTCTCCTTGGCGCCGCGGAGCAGGAAGACCATGCAGAGCAGGACCACGACCAGGGCGGGCAGGTTGATGTAGCCGCCCTCGCCCAGCGGGGCGGAGAAGCCCTGGGGGATGGTGATCCCGACGAGGCCGTCGAGGAGTTCGTTGAGGTACTGGCCCCAGCCGACGGCCACGGCCGCGACGGAGACGCCGTACTCCAGGACCAGGCACCAGCCGCAGACCCAGGCGACGAGCTCGCCCATGGTGGCGTACGCGTAGGAGTACGAGGAGCCGGAGACCGGTATGGAGCCGGCCAGCTCGGCGTAGGACAGGGCCGAGAAGAGCGCGGTCAGGCCCGCGACGATGAAGGCGATCCAGACGGCCGGGCCGGCGATCGGGGTGGCTTCGCCGAGGACGACGAAGATGCCGGTGCCCAGGGTCGCACCGATGCTGATCATGGTCAGCTGCCACATGGTGAGCGAGCGCTTGAGCGCACCGCCCTCGCCCTGCCCGGCCTCGGAGACGAGGCGCTCGACGGGCTTGCGGCGAAGCAGCGGGTTGGCGGGCCGCTGGGTGAGCGGCGGCGCCTGGCCGTGGTCCAGCACGAAGGGACTCCTTTGACACTGCGGATCAGGGGCAAGGCATCGACCGCAGCGGTCCTCTGGAGGAGCTGGCCTGGACAGGCCGGTGCAGGGGGACCGCCGAGCAGGCGGTCGCGCCACTCCACGTACAGCGAGTGAGCCTAGGGGCTGGGGGTTCCCGCCCGTAATGCACCATCCTTGCATATTCGCGAACGATCGTTGCGCGGATCTGTCCTGGATGGCCCTTTGTTGCGCTCGGACGATCGATCAGTGCGCGATCACCCTCCGCGACATTTCTTGACACCTCGTCAGGTTTGCCGCAGCGTGCCCTGCGCAACCTCGCATCAGCGGTGCATCGGCGGCGGCGCGATCGGAGGCGGACGTGAGCCCTGACGGACGGTGGCTGGACCCGGGTCCGTACCTGCGCGGGGTGGCCTGGCGCGACGGCAGCGGACGGGTGCTGCGGGCGGACCCCGCGGACACGATGAGGCTGCCCTGGGACACCGGGGAGCGGGCCACGCTGCCGATCGGGGTGCGCCTGGAGTTCACGGCGCAGGCGCCGGCGCACGCGGTGGAGATCCACTACCGGGCGACCGTGCCCGGCCCCACGGACGCGCTGCGCGACCTCTCGCACGGCTTCGCCCTGTGGAACCGCGAGGGGCTGCTGACCGAGGTGTTCACCGAGCCGGCGCACGAGTCGGTCGTACGCATCGGGCTGCCGGCGGGCCCCGGCCCGTACACCGTGCATCCGCCCGAGGGCCAGTCCCCGCTGGTGCTGGGCCTGCGCGGGATCGGCGGCGCTCTCGCCCCGGCGCCGGCCGCGCCGCGCTGGGTGGTGCACGGCGACTCCATCACCGAGGGCTGGTGGTCCACCCGCCCCGCGCACGGCTGGCCCGCGGTCGCCGGGCGGGCCCTGGGCTGGGACACCGTCAACCTGGGCTACGCGGGGGCCGCGCGCGGGGAGCTGGCCGTCGCCGAGCAGCTGGCGGCCCTGCCGGCCGAGGCGCTCACCCTGGCCTTCGGCACCAACTGCTGGACCCGGGTGCCCCACACGGCGCCCCTGTTGTACGAGACCACCCGCGCCTTCCTCGAACTGGTCCGGCAGGGACACCCGCGCACCCCGCTGCTGCTCCTGTCCCCCGTGCTGCGGCCGGACGCCGAGCGGACCCCGAACCGGCTGGGCGCCACGCTGGGCGCGCTGCGCGACGCGATGGAGCGGGCCGTCGGCGACCGGATCGCGGCCGGCGACGACCGGCTGGCGCTGCTGCCGGGGCGGGACCTGCTGGGCCCAGAGCACCTGGCGGACGGGCTGCACCCGAACGACGCCGGACACGCGCTCCTCGCCATGTCTGTGGTCACGGCCCTGCGCCGGGCCGGGTTCACCGGCGGGTGAGTGAACCTCCCCACACGGATCGCGTTGAACAGGGGCGGGTCCGCAGGGCGTGTCATCCGCACAGTCGCCCGCTCCTGACGGCGGGTGGCACGGATCACATGTGGGAGAGATCATCATGGGTGCACTGCGCGGAACTTCCCTCGCGGCCGTCGCGATCGTCGTCGCCCTCACGGCGACGGCGTGCGGCCAGGCGCAGGACAAGGCCGGTACGGCCCCCGCCGGCGCCGCGGTACCTGCCCAGGCACCGGCGGAGGCCGACGTGAAGGAGGGCGGTCCGCTGGCCGTCCGGCAGGACGAGCAGCTGGGTCCGGTCCTGAACGACGCGGCCGGCTTCACCCTCTACCGCTTCGACAAGGACACCGCGAAGCCGCCGAAGTCGAACTGCGACGGGGACTGCGCGAAGGCGTGGCCGCCGGTGCCGGCGGGCGACAAGCAGGCCGCGGCGGGCGTGGACGCGGCCCTGCTGGGCGAGGTGGTGCGCAGCGACGGCACCCGGCAGCTGACGGTGGCCGGCTGGCCGGCGTACCGCTACGCGAAGGACGCCGCCCCGGGCGAGACGAAGGGCCAGGGCGTCGGCGGCACCTGGTTCGCCCTCGCGCCCGACGGCAAGAAGGCCGCCAAGGCGGGAGGCGGGGAGGGCGCCGGCCAGCCCGCCGGCGGGGACGGCTACGGCAGCGGCGGTTACGGCGGCGGCAGCGGCAGCGGTGCCGCCCCGGCCGGGCAGCTGCCGGGCCTGTCGGTGGCCAGGAACGCCAAGCTGGGCGAGCACGTCGTCGACCGGAACGGCATGACGGTGTACCGGTTCAAGCCGGACACGGCGTGGCCGATGGTCTCCAAGTGCACCGGCGACTGCCTGGTGAAGTGGCCGGTCGTGGAGCCCGTGGACAAGGCGGACACCAAGGGCATCAACACGGAGAAGAACTACTCGGTGCTGGACCGCCCCGACGGCAAGAAGCAGCAGAGCATCGGCTGCTGGCCCCTCTACACCTTCGCGGGCGACAAGAAGCCCGGCGACGCCAACGGCCAGGGCGTGGGCGGCACCTGGTACGCCGTGGCCCCCGACGGCAAGCTCATCACGGCCCAGTAGCGGCAGCGCCCAGTAGCGGCAGCGGCGGCTTCCGGACCGCGCGGCCCCCTCCCTCCCCTCCAGGGGGCCGCGCACACCGGCACACCTGTGTAGCGTGGGCGCATGCTGCGCGTGCTGGCCGTCGACGACGAGAAGCCCCTCCTGGAGGAGCTGCTCTACCTGTTGCGCTCCGACCCCCGGGTGGCGAGCGCGGAGGGGGCCTCGGACGCCACGCAGGCGCTGCGCCGGGTCACGCGGGCCCTGGAGTCGGGGCCGGACGGCGCCGACGGGATCGACGTCGTCTTCCTCGACATCCACATGGCGGGACTGACCGGGCTGGACATCGCCCGCCTGCTGGCCGGTTTCGCCCGGCCGCCGCTGATCGTGTTCGTCACCGCCCACGAGGGCTTCGCCGTACAGGCCTTCGACCTCAAGGCGGTGGACTACGTGCTCAAGCCCGTCCGCCCGGAGCGGCTGGCGGAGGCGGTCCGCCGGGCCTGTGCGCAGCTGGGGCGGGCCGGGGCCGAGGAGGCACCACCCACCGCGGCGGCGCAGCAGCGCCGGACCCGGCCCGAGGTGACCGTCGCGGACCGTACGGCCGATCAGATCGCGGTCGAGCTCGGCGGGGTGACCCGGTTCGTCACCATCTCCGACATCGCCTACGTCGAGGCCCAGGGGGACTACGCCCGGCTGCACACGGACGAGGGCAGCCATCTGGTCCGGATCCCGCTGTCGACCCTGGAGGAGCGGTGGGCGTCCCGGGGCTTCGTCCGGATCCACCGCCGCCATCTGGTGGCGCTCGGCCGGATAGACGAACTGCGGCTGGACGCGGGCACCACCAGCGTCCGGGTCGGCTCGGCCGAGCTCCAGGTGAGCCGGCGGCACGCGCGGGCCCTGCGGGACCTGCTGATGCGTCAGGCCACCGGCTGACCGCCTGCACCGTCTGCACGGCGAGGAGCGGGTGTGGCCCCCGGGGCACCGGCGCACCGGCGCGTCAGCGGTCACCCCGCCCGGTCTGCCCGCCGGTCGTTCCCGGCCCTGTCGGCCCTGCGCCCCCGCCGCTGGGCGCAGCGGCGGTGCCGTTCGTCGCGCGGGCACGTGCGTCTGTCTCTTATAACCATCTCCGGGCCCCAGG
>NZ_WTFF01000619.1 GCF_019400985.1 Streptomyces bambusae | reverse complement strand
GGCGCGAGCCGCACCGTGGCCGGGGCCCGCGTCCCGGACCTGCTCGCCTTCACGGCGGAGCTGGAGCGGGCGCTGCGCCCGCTGGCCCCGGGCCGGTGCGAGGAACTCGCCGGCGCCGACGTCTGCCACGCCGCGGCCGGGGGCACCGTGGCCCTGCCCGGACTGCTGGCCAAACGCTTCTTCGGGGTCCCGCTGGTGGTCACCGAGTACGGCGTCCAGCTCCGCGCGCGCTACCTGGAGCAGCCCGACGCCCCCCTCGCTGTACGGGCCCTGCGCGCCGGCTTCCACCTGCGGCTGGCGGCCGAGCTGTACCGCGAGGCCGACCTGCTCACCCCCGGGAACGCGCACGCCCGGCGCTGGCAGGAGCGGTGCGGGGCGCCCCGCGAGCGGCTGCGGACGGTGTACCCGGGGATGGAGGCGGACCGATTCGCCACCGTCGGCGAGGCCGCCGACCAGGGCGACCCCGACACGCTGGTGTGGGTCGGCCGGATGGAGCCGGCCAGGGACCTGATCGGCCTGCTCCATGCCTTCGCGGAGATCCGCAAGGAGCGCCCGCACACCCGGCTGCGCCTCTTCACCACGGGGGCGACCCCCGCCTACCGGGCGGACTGCCGGTCGCTCGCCGCGCAGCTCTTCCCCGACGAGGCCGCCGACGTGGTGACCGCGGGGGAGAGCCCCGTCACCTTCGAGGAGATCGGTGGGCCGGAGGCCCCGTCCCTCGCCGACGCCTACGGGACCGGGTGGATCACCGTCAGCTCCTCCGTCGTTGAGGGCTTCCCGGTGGGCCTGGTCGAGGCGATGCTGTGCGGCCGGGCCACGGTCTCCACGGACGTCGGCGCGGTGTGCGAGGTCATCGGCGGCACCGGGCTGGTCGTCCCGCCGCGCAACCCGCGCGCCCTGGCCGAGGCCTGCCTGGCCCTGCTGAAGGACCCGGAACGCGCCCAGCGGCTCGGCGCCGCGGCTCGGGCCCGCGCCCTCGAACTCTTCACGGTGGAGCAGACGGTCGCGGCCTTCCGCGAGATCTACCTCCAGCTCGTCGCCCACCGCGCGCCCGCCCCGGCCCCCGCGCCGACCCCGTTCGCCTCGCCCCCGGAGGCCAGGGTGCCGGGCCACTGGACCACACCGACCTGGGCCGCGACCCCGGAGGCCGCCGTATGACCACGGAACCGCAGGCACAGGCGCAGGCGCGCGCAGAGACTCACGCACAGGCACAGGCGCGGACCCGGCCGGAACCCGCGCCGGCGCAGCCACCCGAGCCGCAGCAGCCGTCGGCGCCCGAGCCGCAGCAGCCCCGGCCGCCCGTACGGCGGCGGGCCGCCGGGGACCCGGTGAAGTCGCTGCTGCACCGGCACCGGGAGCTGTGCGAGCGGGCCGTCGACCCGCTGGAGATCGCCGCCGGGCTGGAGGCCCACGGCATCACCGACCGCACGGCCGCCCGGTTCCGCCATCGCGACGTCTTCTCGCTGGCCGAGGAGCTGTACGCACGCTCCCCGCGCCGCGAACCGGCGCCCCCGGGCACCGCGGCCGCCCCCGGGACGGCTGGGGCGTTCGGCGTCGACGCACCCGGTTCGGC
>NZ_WTFF01000617.1 GCF_019400985.1 Streptomyces bambusae | reverse complement strand
GCGTACAGCAGGCGCTCCACGGCGCCCGCCACCCGCAGGGCCGCCTCCGCGGCGTCCGGCTCCAGCTTGCCCAGCACCACGACCCGCTGCGCCGCGCTGCGCGGGGACAGCGCCTCGTCCGGCGGGATCCCCACGTCCCAGGCCGCGTCGCCGAGCTCCCGCCAGGCGGCCAGGACCTCGCCCGCCGCCAGCCGGCGGGCCCGCAGCCGGGACCGCCACAGCATCGGCAGCAGCGGAAGCCCCGCCACCGCCAGACCCGCGGCGACCCAGCCGAGGACCGCCCCGGCCGACGGACCGCCCTGGCCGGCCCCGGTGTCCGCACCGGCCGCGGCGCCGCCGCACTCGCCGAGCTTCTTCATGTCCGGCGGGCACTCGTCCGACGCCGAGGCCGCCGGTGCGGGCGCCTGCGCGCTCTGCGAGGGCAGCGCGGTCGGCGCGGTCGGCTGCGCCACCGGGGCCTCGGGCCGGGCGTAGTCGGGCGTGGAGCCCTGCCCGGGCGTCGGCTCGAACCGGGTCCAGCCGATGCCCTCGAAGTACAGCTCCGGCCAGGCGTGGGCGTTCTTCATCGACACCGACATGCTGCCGTCCGCCTGCTGGGTGCCCGGCGTGAAGCCGACCGCCACCCGCGCCGGGATGCCCAGCGAGCGGGACATCGCCGCCATGGAGAAGGCGAAGTGGATGCAGAAGCCCTCGCGGTCCTGGAGGAACCGCGCGATGGCCATCGAGCCCGTGCCCGAGTCCACCTTCGTGTCGTAGCGGAATCCGCCGCTCGAAGCGAACCAGTCCTGGAGCCTGGCCGCGGCCGCGTAGTCGTCGCGGGTGCCCCGGGTGACCTGCCGGGCCGTCTCCCGCACGATCGGCGGCAGGTTGTCGGGCAGCTTCGTGTACTCGGCGACCACCGCCGCGGGCGGCTTCGGGGCCGCCGACAACTGCTGTGCCGTCGGCCGCAGTTGCAGGCTGCGCACGGTGTACTGGACGCCCTGCACCGTCTGGAACCGGTCCTTGCCGGTCTGGTCGCCGACCAGCGTCCGGCCGGCCGGCTCGTACCGCCACCGGCCGGGGATGTCCACCTGCGTCGCGGGGTACGGCATCGGCAGGTACCGCTGCCCGTAGTTGCCCGCGGCCGAGATGTTCGTCCGCACCTCCGTCGCCGTCTGCCGCACCGGGTCGCCGAGCCCCTGCGGGGTCGGCAGCCGCTCCGGCACGTCGGTCAGGCTGCGGCCCGAGGCCTCCCACTTGACGCCGTTGAACTCGTCGAGCGCGATGATCCGCAGGTACTGGTCGGTGACCTGCCGGTTGTCCGTCCGGTAGCGCAGGACCTCGCGGTTGTCCTGCGAGTTCAGGCTGCTCTGCAGCGACACCAGCGGATTGACCGCCGAGATGGTGCCGCCCACGCTGCCCCGGTCGCCGCCCGTGCCCGTCTCGTCCAGCAGCCCGCCGCTCAGGGCGGCGGCCAGCGCATCGGCGTCGGGGGTGCGGACCGTCACGCTGGATCTGGTGCCGCGGGCGGCGAACTCGGCGAGGCTTTCGGCGGCCAGCAGCTCACCGCGCCCGACGACCACGGGGTCGGCGGCGGTGTGCTCCATCTCGGAAC
>NZ_WTFF01000616.1 GCF_019400985.1 Streptomyces bambusae | reverse complement strand
GGGTGGGGCGCCGCGCCCCACCCTGCGCCGGGCCGCGCCCGCCCTCGCCGGCTTCGCGGCGGTGCGGCTGCTGGGGCTGGCGGTGCTCGCGGTGTGGTCCGCGGTGGCGGGCAGCAGTCCGCACACCTTGCTCTCGGCGCGCTGGGACTCGCTCTGGTACGCGCGGATCGCCGCCGAGGGCTACGGCTACGAGGTGGTGCTCCCGAACGGGGACGTCCACTCCAACCTCGCCTTCTTCCCCCTGCTGCCGGCGCTGGAGCGTGCGGTCTCGGCCGTGACGGGCCTCTCCTACGGCAGCGCCGGCCTGGTGGTCTCGGCCCTGGCCGCGCCGGCCGCGGCCTGGGGGATCTTCGCGGTGGCCGACCTGCTCCACGGGCGGCGGGCCGGGGTGTGCGCCGCGGTCGTCTGGGCCGCGCTGCCGGTCGGCGTCGTGCAGTCGATGGCGTACAGCGAGTCCCTGTTCACCTCGCTCGCGGCCTGGGCCCTGTACGCGGCCCTGCGCGGGCGGTGGTGGACGGCGGGGCTGCTCGCCGCCGGCGCCGGACTGACCCGGCCGGTCGGCGCGGCGGTCGTGGCGGCGGTGTGGGTGGCCGCGGTGTGCGCCTGGCGGCACGGGGAGCGGTCCTGGCGGCCGGCCGCCGGGATGCTCATCGCCCCGCTGGGCGCGGCGGCGTACGTCCTGTGGGTCGGGGCGTACACCGGCCGCGGGGTGCTGGGCTACCTGGACGTGCAGGGCGGCTGGGGCAACGGCTTCGACGGCGGCCTGGCCTTCGCCCGGTTCGTCGGGGACAAGCTGACCTCGTCCGCCGCCGGGGCCGCGGCGGGGGTCGCCCTGATCGCGGGCGTGCTGCTGGTGCTGTGGCTGTACGGACTGTGCGTACGGCAGCGGCAGCCGGCGGCGTTGCTGGTGTACTGCGGGATCGTGGTCGCGCTGGCGCTGTGCGCGTCCGGGTACTTCGGCTCGAAGCCGCGGCTGCTGCTGTCGGCGTTCCCGCTGGTGCTGCCACCCGCGGTGGCCCTGGCGCGGTGGCGGACCGGCCGGGCGGCCGCCGCGCTGGGGGCGGCCGCGCTGGTCGCGGCCGGGTACGGAGCCTTCTGGCTGAACGGCTCGGGCCCACCGTAGGGCTCCGCCGGCGCAGACGAAGCCCCACGCGGGCCTCCGCCGGCGCCGCCTGCCTTCCGCCGGTGGCGCCTGCCTTCCTCCGGTGGCGCCTGCCTTCCGCCGGTGGCGCCTGCCTTCCGCCGGCGCCGCCTACCTTCCGCCGGTGCCGCCTGCCTTCCGCCGGTGGCGGTCGCCTCCACCGGCGCACCGGCCTTCTGCCGTACGCCGGGCCTTCCGCCGTACGCCGGGTCCTCGCCAGTACCGGCGGCCGCCGCCCGCGCACCGGTCCTGCGCCGGTACGGGTCACCTCCGCCCGCGCACCGGCCCTCCGCCAGTACCGGCGGCCGCCGCCCGCGCACCGGCCCTCCGCCAGCACCGGCCACCTCCGCCCGCGCACCGACCCTCCGCCAGCACCGGCCACCGCCGCCGACCCGGCGACCTCCGCCGGTCCCACCCTCCGCCGAGCCCGTGGCCTCCGCCGGTCCCACCCTCCGC
>NZ_WTFF01000615.1 GCF_019400985.1 Streptomyces bambusae | reverse complement strand
GCCGGCGGGCCCCCCGGCGGCCTGCCCCCCCCACAGCGGCAGGCCCACCGACCGCACGCGGGTGTGCAGGATGCGCACGCCGTTGAGCCCGGCCAGGGCCGGGTAGCGCCCGTCGCGGAAACCGCGCAGCCCGGGCAGCCGGTCTGTGGCAGCACCCGGTGCCGGGACGTGCCCGCCGGCCCCACCACGACCGTCTCCCCCGGTCCCAGCGGCTGATGGCGGGCCAGTTCGCAGGCGGCGGCCAGCATGGCGGTCGACGCCCGGGCGAGACCGGGCCCGGCCGAGAGGCGGCGCGGCGGGTCGGTGACGCCGCGCGTCCGCAGGTGCGCGGAGACCTGGCCCAGCGGGCAGCCGACCGGCGCGTCCCGCCCCCCCAGCGGGCCGATCTCCACCCCGGCGCCCCACAGGCGCACGGGCAGCAGGGGCAGGTCCAGGCCGTCGGCCTCGGCCATCCGCTGCCGTTCCCAGTCCGCGTCGTGGCCTGCCACCAGCGCCACCAGCACGGCCTGTTCGCCGGCCAACCGCGCCAACAGGTCGCCGGCCTCCGGCCAGTCGGTCCCGGTCGCGGTGTGCACCGCGAGCCTCCCGGTCACCGGTCGCCCCGCGCTTCGCGGACCAGGGTGCCGTGCACCAACGGGTGTGCGCCGAGCAGCGGGTCGTGGGCGGCGGACCGGAACCCGACGGCGTGGCCGAGGAGTTCGGCGGCCAGGTCGTGGGGCCGCCCCGACGCCGCCAGCTCCTCGGCGACACGGCAGTCGGGCCCGATCGCCTCCGCCAGTACGGGATCGTGCCCGGCGAGCTGTGCCCGGGCCCGGGCGGCGGCCCGGGCCGCGTCCGACGCGGCCGCGCGGTCCCGGCCCCAGGCCGTACCGTGCCACGCCGCGGGCCGTCCCGCCGTACCGCCGCCCTGGTCACCGGCCCCGGCCCGTTCCTCGGCCCTGGTGCCGTCCCGCTCCCCTTCTGCCCCCGGGGGCAGGGTGAGCGCGGCCTCGGCGCACACCAGGCCGCCAGGTGTTTCGTGCAGGCGGTAGCGCCAGGTGGCGCCGTCCGGCGCCGGCCGCTCCGCGTCGTCCTCGTGCCACTGCGTACGGCTGTCGGCCTGCCGGTCGAGGGCGGCGAGCCGCAGCGCCGCGTCCAGCAGTGCCGCGCCCTCGGTGGTGCCGGCCCCGCCCTCCGGGTCGGGGCCGCGCAGGAAGGCCCGTAGTGCCTCGTCGTCCGCCTCGCCGCCGGTGGCTCCCCAGCCCGCGGCGGCCCGGCCGTCCGGCGTGCCGGGCCCGGGGACGACCCGCGCCAGGCACGTCGGCAGCTGGGACCAGTCGGCCGGGGTGTCCGACCGGTGCCGGCCGATCAGTGCCGCCGCATCGGGGCCGTCGGCGTCGCCGTCGGTGAGGTCGAGCGAACGCCAGCCCAGCGGACGGGAGTCCACCACGTGCACGGTGCGCGCTCCGTCGCCGGCCAGGCCGGTGATCTCCTTGAAGGCCTGCTCGGCGGCGAGCTGGGCGGCGAGGTCGGCGGCGGACGCAGCCGCCGCCCCCTGCGCCCCATCCGCCCCATCCGCCGCGTCCGCCGCCGGCGCGCCGGCGGGCAGCGTGCCGGTC
>NZ_WTFF01000614.1 GCF_019400985.1 Streptomyces bambusae | reverse complement strand
CGCCGTACGGTCGCCCCGGACCCCTTCCGGTCCGGCGGGGCGCAGCGTGCCGAGGCCGTGGCGCCGCAGGCCGAGGCCGCCGCGCTGCTGGAGCGCTACCGCGCGCTCGCGGCCGCACACCCGCTGTGCGGCAAGCACCGGAACCCGAAGTCGAATCCCGGCATCCTGCGCCGCGCCCTGGAGGAGGCGGCCGCCGGGCGGCCGCTGCCGCCCCGGCTGGCCGGGCTGCTGCGACACGCGCTGGCCGCCATGGTCGCCAAGCGCGGGCTGCCCGGGTCCCCCGCGCACACCCGGCTGCGCCAGGAGCAGGCCCGGCAGGCCGCGCTGCCCTCGCACCACCGCATCGCCGCGCTCGTGGTGCGCCGGCTCGCCGCGCTGGACCAGCGCGCCGGCACGCCCGACGTGGAGTCGCCGGTCGTCCCGGTGACCGCCGCCGAGACAGCCGCCACCGGGCTCCCGGCCGGCACCGCCGTCCCGGCGCGGATGCAGCAGGTCGTGCGGTCCGCGCTGAGCGCTCCGCTGGAGACCCTGGTCGAGCGCGGGCTCGTCCCGTCCGCCGAGGTCCTGGCCGGGCTGGTGCCCCAGCTGGTGGCCGCGGCCATCGCCCGGCGCTTCCCCGATCCGGCCCTGCGCACGCTGTCGGCCGCGACGTACCGCGCCTTCCGCAACCGCCGCTCCCTGCTGCTGCTGAACCTCCAGCACCAGGTCCGGGTCGACGAGCTGCCGTGGGTACGCGTGCTCGCCGCGCACAGCACCGACGCGGACGCGGCGGAGCGGGCCCGGGCCGCGGCCGCGGCGACCCTGCGCCAGCTCGGCGAGCTCGCGATGGGCACGTTCCCGGGGACGCTGCTGCCCAACCCCCTGGTACGCGAACTCTCCCAGCTCGCACGGCAGGCGGACCTGCCCGCGCCGTTCGTGGAGGAGCTGGCGGCCGACATCTTCATGGGGACCTTCACCCCGAAGTTCCTCGTGGCCGCCCGGGTCGCCGCGGACCTGCTGGAGGGCAGCCTGTACGCGCGCTACTACGGGATCGACTGCGCGGCGGTACGGAGCATGGCCGTGCTCCAGGCCGCCGAGGGCCTCGCCCGGGGCGCGCAGGGGGCGCGTACGGCACAAGCCCCGGCGACCGCGGCCGCGTTCGCCACGCTGTGCGCCGAGCGGGCCGCGCAGCACGCGGCCGGAGCCGAGTCCTCCGCCGGCCGCTGGTCACCGGCCGCGAACGGCACCGTGATCGAGCAGGCGCAGATCCTCACCACCCACAACCTCGCCGTGCTCGTCCGGCAGACCGGCGCCGAACCGGCGGCGGGCTGGGAGGCGCTGGCCCGGGCCTCCTTCACCACGGTGTGCCGGCTGGTGGAGCGGGTGCACCGGGATCCGCGCCCGCTCGGCACCGTGAAGGACGCCGCGTACGCATGGCGCCAGATGCTGTTCCACCTGTCGCTGTGCGCTCCGGACCGGCAGGCCGCCGTGGTGGAGTGGGTGGCGGCCGAGGCGGCCCGCCGGCCGTGGCACACCGCCGCCCGGCTGGGTCCGGCCGTGGCCGGGCTGCGGATGGTGGCCGCCGGCGGCGCGTTCGACGCGGACGGCACCGCACAGGCC
>NZ_WTFF01000613.1 GCF_019400985.1 Streptomyces bambusae | reverse complement strand
CGTCCCTCGCCCGTGAACAGCGTGAACACGAAGCCCGCCTCGCCCGTGAGGAAGCCGAGCGGCAGGAGCGGATTCGCCGGGAGGAGCAGGAGCGGGCGGAGGCCCGTGAACGCGCCGAGGGGGAAGCCCGTGAGCGCCGTGAACGCGAGCGTGAACAGCAGCAGGCCGAGCGTGAACAACGCGAGAGGCAGGCCGCCGCCCACCGCGAGGAGCAGCAGCGTCGGGAGGCGCAGCGTGAACAGCGTGAACGCCAGGCCCGTGCCGAGCAGGCGGAGCGTGAACGCGCCGCCCTGCTGGCTGCCGGACCGCCCGTCGAGAAGCTGCCTGAGGACCAGGCCCGCCACGTGGTGCACACAGCGTTCACGGCCGGTCTGCCAGTACGGTCCGCGGCCGAGCTGACAGGCTGGTCGGTGGGCTGGGTATCCACCCGCTACCAGGAACACCGCGAAACGGCCGAACAGACCGCTCCTGTCCTTGAAGGCGCCGCCCAGTGACCGCCGCGGCCCTGCCCGTCTACCGGTGGCGGCTGGCGCCGGACGGGTTGGCTACCCGCCGCCAACTGCGCGCCGCAGGGCTCAGGCCGGGCGGTCAGGACGTCGTCGCCGAGCTGCGCCGTCCGCGGCGCGGCCGGCCGCCCCTGGTCGCCTACCTCTACCGCATCGACGCCGCCAAGCCCGTCCGGCCGATGACCCCGGCCCGCCAAGCAGCCCTGACCCGGGCCCTTGCCGCCCGCCGGACGTGCCCGCAGTGCCGTACGGACGCCGGCTACGTCATCCCCGCTTCGCTCGGGATGTGCGTCCCGTGCGCCTACCCCGAGCCTCAGGCCGCGGCCTGACCTGCACAGCACCCCCGCCCGTTCCCCTCCGATCTAGGAGTTCTGCTGTGTCCAGTCGTATCCGTTCCCGTGGCGGGAAGTCGGCCGCGGGCATCCACACCATCCACATCCCTCGCCAGCGCGGCCGGCGCGGCGCGCAGCCGTTCGTGGTCATCGTCCCCGAACGGCCCTCGCTGACCCGCGAGGCGCTCGGCTTCCTGGGACGCACGCTGTGGAAGGCCCGTACCGCGCTCGCCCCGACCGGGCTGGCGCTGCTGGCGTTCCCCGTCACCGGGCTGCTGCACGTGCTGGCCTGGTGGTCCTGGCTGCTGGTCGCACCTTTGGCTGCCGGCCCGGTGCTGTGGTTCGGCGTCGTCCAGCGTCGCCGCCCCGCCCGCGGCCACGTGCTCGCCTGGCGCATCGGCCTCGCCTCGCTCGCCACGATCGCGGTGGCGTGGGTGGCGTTGGCGACCGCGTTCGGTTCGCTGGCCGGGCCGCTGGAGCTTTTCTGGCTGCTCACGCTGATCGTCGCCCAGACGGCATGGCTGATCGTCCGCCGCTCCCACTGACCCGTTAGGAGACGTCGTCTGATGGCAACTACGACGCGTAGTGGCACCGGCGGTGCCAACAAGCCGAACAAGTTCGCCGCGGCCGGCGCCGCCGCGGGCGGGTTCGTCGGCGCGCTCGGCGGATCGATCACCCCGCCGATCAACATCACCATCAACCGCGGTGGCCGGGGCGGCTCCCATGGCGGTGCCGCCAACGCCAGTTCCCTGCTGCCCCCGCCTGACTTCAGCTCCCCGGCGCAGG
>NZ_WTFF01000612.1 GCF_019400985.1 Streptomyces bambusae | reverse complement strand
CCACACTGAACGCGCCCCCTTCCCCGCCACAGCTTCGGAGCACGGCCCCCTCCCCCCACCAAAGTTTGGCCCCCCCCCCCCCCCCCCTCCCCCCTGGGCGCGCGGGGCCCGAGGCCGAAACCCCTCCCCTCCCCCAACCGCTTGGGCCCCCCCTACCCCAGGAACGGCGAAGCCCCAGCCCCCCCCCACCCCCGCCGGCGCTTGAGGCGCGGGGGCCCGGGGGCGGAGCGCCCCAAACACCCCACCCCACCCGAGGCACGAGGCCCGGGGCAGAGCCCCATCACCCCCACCCCTCGCCCCCAACCTGGCGGTCCACAGCAGAGCCAGGCACGAGAATCGACGAGAGGCAAAGCCCCAGCCCACTCCCAGCCCCCCCGGCGCTTGAGGCGCGGGGGCCCGGGGGCGGAGCCCCCAACACCCCACCCCGCCCGAGGAACGGGGCCCGGGGCGGAGCCCCGGTATCGGGAAGGGGCGGGGTGGGGAAAAAGCCCCGCAGGGCCCCCACACCACCCGCCCACACACAAGGCCAAGCACAGACGCACCCCGCACCCATCCCCAACCGCCACCCACTCAAGGCAGCCCAGCACAGCCCCCAGCCCCCCCGGCGCTAGAGGCGCGAGACCCGGGGCGGAGCCCACCCCCGCCCGGGGCCCGGGGCGGAGCCCCGGCAATGGGAAAGGGCGGGGAGGGGAAAAGCCCCGCAGGGCCCCGCCCTCCCCCCGCAGAGCCAACGCCCCGCCTACCCCCACCGCCCCGACCCGCTCAGCCACATACGCCGCCAGCGCCACCACACTCGTGTGCTCGTACAACACCACAGACCGCTCCCGCAGCCCGAACACCCTGTTCACCCCTGCCACGAACTCCGCCCCCAGCACGGAGTCCACCCCCAGCGCCCCGAACGACTCCCCCGGCTCGATGTCCCACACGTCGCAGCACAGCACCCCGGCCAGTTGCTCCCGCAACACCTCGACCACCGACGCCCCACCCGACCCCGCACACGAAGCCCCAGCCCCAGCCACATCCCGACCCCGACCCCCGCCAGAGTCCCCGGCCCCGGCCCCACCCACGCCCCCGCCCCGGCCCCGCCCCGCAACCGCATTCCCCCGCAGCCCCGCCGCGGCAGCACCGACCTCCCGCACCACCTGCCGCGCGAACGCCAACGGCGTCCGCTGCTCGGCAACCTCCGTGGCCGGCAGCTGCGTCCCGTACCGCGCGTTGACCACTTCGACGAACTCCACCGTCAGCAACGAGTCCAGCCCGAGCGACTCGAACGTCCGATCGGGATCGATCCTCTCCGGCCTCACCCGCAGTACGTCGCCCAGCACCACGACCACGTCCACGAGCACGCGAGCGAGTCCGCCGGCCAGCCCGTCAGCAGGCCCGCCGGCCGGCCCGTCGGCCACCCCGCCCGTCGCCAACGGCGCCGCCCACAGCGGCACCACGAGTTCCCCGCTCACCGCCACCTCACCCCCCACTCGCCGAGCACTCCACGGCAGCCAGAACCCCACCGCTACGACCGGCCCGGCCCTTACGAGACCCGCTGAGCCCCCCCCCCCCCGACCGCGCCCCCCCCCGACCCGCCCCCACCAGCCCCCCACGCCCCCCCCAATCCCGTACCCCCCCCCACCGCCCCCCCGCGCGCACTACCCTCCAGCCACCCCACCCCCACCA
>NZ_WTFF01000611.1 GCF_019400985.1 Streptomyces bambusae | reverse complement strand
GCCCGCTGCTGGGCGCGCCGACGGGCGGGGCGAAGGCCGTCGCCCCGGGCCTGGACGCCGTACCCGTCGGCACCGGCGGCAGAGTCAGCACCGGCGACGACGACGGCGCGGAAGGCTCAGGTAGCGGCTCCGGCAGCGGCAGCGGCAGCGGCAGCGGCAGCGACTCCGGCCACGGCACCGGCACCGGCTCCGGCCACGGCACCGGCGGGCTGTGGACCGCGCGCATCGACTCCGGCGACGAGTTCCGCGACGAGCTGGTCGCGCTCCAGCAGCGCGGCTCCGCCGTCCTCGGGATGCTCGGGGCACGGGCGCTGGGCGCCGAGGAGCTGACCGAACTGCCCGGCGCCGAGCAGTTCGCGCTGCTGCGCGCCCTGCGCCGGGCCGCCGGCGCGGACGGCTTCGACCAGGTCGTGGTGGACATGCCGCCGCTGCACCAGGCACTGGCCGCCCTCGCGCTGCCCGCCCAGCTGCGCCGCTACCTGACCCGGCTGCTCCCCGCCGAGCGCCAGGCGGCCCGCGCGCTGCGGCCCGTCCTCGCGCAGCTGGCCGGGGCGGCGATGCCCGCGCAGTGGCTGTACGAGAGCGCCGCCCGCTGGGACGTGGAGCTGGCCGCGGTCCAGGCGGTCGTCGAGGCGCCCACCACCTCCGTCCGGCTGGTCGCCGAACCGAACCGGGCCGCCCGCGACGCCCTGCGCCTGGGCGTGCTCGGGCTCGCCCTGCACCGGATCCCCGTCGAGGCGGTCGTGGCCAACCGCGTGGTGCCGGCCGGCTCCGCCGACCCCTGGCTGGCCGGGCTCGCCGCGGAGCAGGACAAGTACGTCAGCCAGTGGCCCGGCGCCCGTACCGCCGCACACCTGGGCCGCGCCCCGCACGGCCCGGCCGACCTCGCCCTCCTCGGCCCCGGCGCCCCCGGCGACCCCGGGGCCTGCCCGGCCTGGGCCGTCGAGGACCGGCGCGCCGAGGACGGCGTCCTGGTGTGGGCGGTGCCGCTGCCCGGCGCCGAGAAGCGCGACCTGGACCTGGTCCGGCGGGGCGACGAACTGCTGCTGGCGGCGGGCCCGTACCGCAGGATCGTTCCGCTGCCGTCCGCCCTGCGCCGCTGCACCGTCTCCGGCGCCGGCCTCCAGGACGGCGTGCTGCGCATCCGCTTCACGCCCGACCCCGCGCTGTGGCCCCGCGGCCGCTGAACGCCGTACCCCCGTTCGGGTAACGTCGAAGGTGTCAGCCGCCGCACCACCGCTGCAGGAGAGGCCGCCATGAGCGAGGCCACCGACCGCCCCACCGACGACGACGCCTGGGAGAAGGCCTGCGCGGAGGACCTCGCGGCCGAGAAGGAGCGCCGCCGGGCCCGCCAGGGCGGATCCGCGGGCAGCACCGGGACCGCGGCCGAGGAGCTGTTCAAGCTCTTCGAGGCCGTGGCGGACAAGGTCTCGGAGCTGAACAACCCGCTGTTCGCCGCCGCCGCGCAGGACGCCGTACGCCAGGTCGTCCACCAGGCGAAGAGCGCCGCCAAGCCCGTCATCGAGCGCAACCCCGAGGTCTTCGACCACCTCGCGGCGGCCGGCTCCGAGCTGCTCGCCGCCTACCGCTCGGCCGTCGAGGGCCACGAGCGCCGCTGGACCCGCGGCGCGGGCCCGGCCTCCGGGCCGTCCGGGCCGTCCGCCGGGAGCGGCCGCGCCGGGGCGGAC
>NZ_WTFF01000610.1 GCF_019400985.1 Streptomyces bambusae | reverse complement strand
TTTGTCGGCTGGTGGAGGTGATCGGCCGTCGTCGGGGGCCCGTGGCTAGTTGGGGTAGGGGGGCAGTGGCGGGTGGGTGGGGTGGCCGGTTGTGGCGGGGGGGTGTGGGGTGGGTGCTTTCTGGCGCGGGGCGGCGCCCGGGTGCGGCGCGCGTCTGCGGAAGACCGGTCCGGTCACCACCGAGGGAAGCCTGGGCGCGACGGGCGGCGCGGCCGCCGCAGCCCGGCCCGCGTCCGCGATCGGGTGAGCGTGCCCCGGGCCGCGGTTGACGGCGCGTGAGGAGCCCGTCCCGCGAGCGGAGTCACCCCCCGAGAGCGGCGCCGCCGGGGCTGCGGGCTTGCCCCGTAGCCCCGTGGCCGCCCCGGGGGATTCCGGCGGCAGCGGCCCCGCAGGACGCAGACCCGATTCCGGCTGTGACGCACCGGCAGCGCGGTCTCGGCCAGGAGGCGACTGCGGGGGTGTCGGCGCCCCGGCCGCCAAGGCTTCGACGCCCGACCCGGGCAGGGGTGCCGAGGCCGGCGCCTTGGCCGCCGCGGATGTCCGCCGCAGGGGCGCCGAGGCCGCCGCTCCAGCCTGCGGAAGCACCGCCGGAGCTGCGACTCCGGGTGTGGTGGACGACGAGGTCACAGGCGCCGAGGCCGGGGCCCCGGGAGTGGGCGGTGTCTGTCGCGGGGGCGCCACCGCATCCTCGGCACCGGCCGGCCGGGCCCCCGGGGCTGCGTCCCCAGGAACGGGCGGGAGCGCCGAAGCCGCACCGGACGGCGTGGTCCCAGCACCCGCGGCACCCGGCACGGGCGGGAGCAGGGCCCCCGGGGCCGCAGCCTCGGCAACAGGCGGGGGCAAGATGCCCGGGGCTTCCGCGTCCGGGGCGGGAATCGGCATGGGTGGGGGCGGGGTCAACGGGGGGATCAGGGTGCCTGTTGTGTTGCGGAGGGCGGCCCAGCGGCGCTCTCGGCCGCCGTTCGCGTGCCACTCGTCCTCCCCCTCCGCCTCGCGTCGCATCACCTCGCGCACCGGCCGCATGCGCCACGCCTGCACCGCCACCGCCACCGGCACCCCGAGCACCAGCGTCCACCCCGTCGCCGCCGCCCCCGCCGCCCACCACACCGGCCCGAAGTCGGCGAGCGCCCCCGACCCCATGGGCCCGCCGGCCACCGCCGCCAGACACGCCGTCAGCAGCCCGCACACCACCGCCCCCAGCGCCGCCGTCCGCGCCGTCTCCCCGTACGGCACGTCCCGCGCCCGCCGTACCGCGAACCACCCCACCAGCAGCCCCGCCACCACCGGCACCCCCACCGCCGCCCACGTCAGCGGCGACCCCGGCCCGGCCGGCGGCAGCGCCGCCAGCAGGGGAAAGCGTGGCAGCGCGGGCGAGCCCTCGAAGCCGAGCGGGGTCGCGGTCGCGCCCGTGCCGAGCGCCACGCCCGGCCCGAGGGCGTACGCCGCGCCCCACACCGCGGCGTTCGGGACCAGCCCCAACGCCACCAGCAGCACCGCGAACCTCCCCGACCACACCCCGGTCAGCTGGAGGAACGATTCCTGCGCCGCCCCCGCATGCCACATCAAGGACGCCCCGACCACCAGCGCACCGCCGCCCAACAGCACGAGCGCGCCCGCGCTCCCCGCGCGCAGCGCCGACGCGCAGCGCGGGTGGCCCAGCGCCCGCCGGGAGGAGGCGGGGGCGGCCCCGGGCCCGGGGGGGGGGGGGG
>NZ_WTFF01000061.1 GCF_019400985.1 Streptomyces bambusae | reverse complement strand
GGTACCGGTACGCGGACCGGGGGCCGGCGGGGCCGGGCGGGCCCGCGGGCAGTTCCGCCTCGTACCAGGCGACCGGCGCGGGCACCCGGGCGCAGCCGGCGGCGGCCAGGGCGCGCGGCAGCTCCAGGTCCGGGTTGACGCCGGGGCCGACCCTGCGGAAGACCTTCAGGATGCACGCGTCGCCGTAGATCAGCGAGGAGTTGGTCTGCTCACCGGACAGCGGGCGGGCCGTCAGCCCGGCCGGGATCAGGGCCAGCGGGTCGCGGTCGAAGCGCAGCGGGCCCAGCGTGCCGGGGGCGCGCAACCGTTCCAGCAGCAGCGCGGCGAGCCGGGGGTCGCCCAGCCCCTCGTACACGGTCTGGCCGGCGTACGGGCCCTGCTCGGCGCGGCCGATCAGGGCGGGGGCGAGGGCCGGCGGCAGGGAGGCGCGCAGCCCCAGCAGCAGCTGGTAGCAGTCGCCGTCCACGTCGACGAGCAGGTGCAGCAGCCCGGGGTCCGACTCCGGGGGCAGCAGCTCGGCCGCGGAGATCAGCCGGAGCCGGCCGAGGTCGCGGCCCTTCCCGGCGAACCAGCGCTGGGCCGGCAGCCAGGCCCGCAGCAGCGGCTCCAGCGGGCCGAGGGAGGTGATCGGGGCCCGTGCGGTGACGGGCAGCGCGGTCCCGGACCGTCCGCTGGCGGTGCCGGCGGTTCTGGCGGTCCCCGACCGTCCGGTGGCGGTGCCGGCGGTTCTGGCGGTCCCGGTCGTCCCGGCGGATGCAGCCTCCGACATGGCGTCGCGTCCTTTCCCCGGGCCGTCACAGAAATGCGCAGAGTGTCCCGGATGTGGCAGTTGCTTCTCCGGTGGGTGTGTGGGTGTCGGGTCTGGAAGAGCCGTGCGGGGCGGGCGATCGACCCGTGCGTGCGCCCGCCCCGTACGTACCGGCCGGCGGCCCTACTCGGTCCGCAGGCGGAACCAGTAGAAGCCGTGCCCGGCGAGGGTCAGCAGGTACGGCCACTCGCCGACCGGCGGGAAGCGCACGTCACCCGTGAGCTCCACCGGTACCCGCCCGTTGAACGACCGCAGGTCCAGCTCCGTCGGCTGCGCGAAGCGCGAGAAGTTGTGCACGCACAGCACGAGGTCGTCCCCGTACTCACGCAGGAACGCGAGCACCGCCGGGTTCGACGACGGCAGTTCGGTGTACGAGCCGAGGCCGAAGGCCGGGTTCGCCTTGCGGATCTCGATGAGCCGGCGGGTCCAGTGCAGCAGCGAGGAGGGCGAGGACATCGCGGCCTCGACGTTGGTGACCTGGTACCCGTAGACCGGGTCCATGATGACCGGCAGGTTCAGCCTGCCCGGATCGCACGAGGAGAAACCGGCGTTGCGGTCCGGGGTCCACTGCATCGGGGTGCGCACCCCGTCCCGGTCGCCCAGCCAGATGTTGTCGCCCATGCCGATCTCGTCGCCGTAGTAGAGGATCGGCGAGCCGGGCAGCGACAGCAGCAGGGCGGTGAACAGCTCGATCTGGTGCCGGTCGTTGTCCAGCAGCGGGGAGAGCCGGCGCCGGATGCCGATGTTGGCCCGCATCCGCGGGTCCTTGGCGTACTCGGCGTACATGTAGTCGCGCTCTTCGTCCGTGACCATTTCGAGGGTCAGCTCGTCGTGGTTGCGCAGGAAGATGCCCCACTGGCAGCGGTCGGGGATCTGCGGGGTCTTGGCCAGGATCTCCGACACGGGGTAGCGCGACTCCCGGCGCACCGCCATGAAGATGCGCGGCATGACCGGGAAGTGGAAGGCCATGTGGCACTCGTTGCCGCCGGCCCGGTAGTCCCCGAAGTAGTCGACGACGTCCTCGGGCCACTGGTTGGCCTCCGCCAGCAGCACCGTGTCCGGGTAGTGCGCGTCGATCTCCGCCCGCACCCGCTTGAGGAAGCTGTGGGTCCGGGGCAGGTTCTCGCAGTTGGTGCCCTCCTCCGCGAACAGGTACGGCACGGCGTCCAGGCGGAAGCCGTCGATGCCGAGGTCCAGCCAGAAGCGCAGGGCCGAGACGATCTCCTCCTGCACGGCCGGGTTCTCGTAGTTGAGGTCCGGCTGGTGGGAGAAGAAGCGGTGCCAGTAGTACTGCTTGCGCACCGGGTCGTACGTCCAGTTCGACGTCTCGGTGTCGACGAAGATGATCCGGGCGTCCTGGTACTGCTTGTCGTTGTCGGCCCACATGTAGTAGTCGCCGTACGGACCGTCCGGGTCCTTGCGCGACTGCTGGAACCACTCGTGCTGGTCGCTCGTGTGGTTCATGACGAAGTCGATGATCACCCGCATGCCCCGCTGGTGGGCGGCGTCCACGAACTCCACGAAGTCGGCGAGGTCGCCGAACTCCGGCAGCACCGAGGTGTAGTCGGAGACGTCGTAGCCGCCGTCGCGCAGCGGGGAGGCGAAGAAGGGCGGCAGCCAGAGGCAGTCGACGCCCAGCCACTGGAGGTAGTCCAGCTTGGCCGTCAGGCCCTTCAGGTCCCCGACGCCGTCTCCGTTGCTGTCGTGGAAGGAGCGGACGAGGACCTCGTAGAAGACCGCCCGCTTGAACCAGTCGGGGTCGCGGTCCTTGGCGGGGGTGTCCTCGAAGGTGTCGGGGACGGGATCGTTGATCATCATGTGGTGGGTGACCCTCCGGTGGGCGGGGACGGTCGCAGGACGACGAGGACGTGCGCAGGCGCGCGGCCCGGCTCCAGTCGCACGTAGTTCGCCCTGCCCCAGTGGTAGGTATCGCCGGTGAGCTCGTCGCGCACGGCGAGGGACCCGTGCCGGTCGAGGCCGAGTACCGGCATGTCCAACGAGACCGTCGCCTCCTGGGTGTGGTGCGGATCGAGGTTGACGACCACCAGTACGGAATCGCTGCCGCTGTGCTTCGAATAGGCGATCACCTGGTCGTTGTCGGTCTCGTGGAAATGGATGTCGCGCAGCTGCTGGAGCGCGGGGTGGCGGCGGCGCAGCCGGTTCAGCGTCGTGATCAGCGGGGCGATGGTGCGGCCCTCGCGCTCGGCCGCGGCCCAGTCGCGGGGCCTCAGCTGGTACTTCTCGGAGTCCAGGTACTCCTCACCGCCCTCGCGCAGCGGCGTGTTCTCGCACAGCTCGTAGCCGGCGTAGACCCCCCAGGTGGGGGAGAGGGTGGCGGCGAGCACGGCCCGGACCTCGAAGGCGGGGCGGCCGCCCTTCTGGAGGTAGGCGTGCAGGATGTCCGGGGTGTTGACGAAGAAGTTCGGGCGCATCGCGGCCGCCGCCACCGGGCCCGACAGCTCGGTCAGGTACTCGGTCAGCTCCTGCTTCGTGTTGCGCCAGGTGAAGTACGTGTACGACTGCTGGAAGCCGACCGCGCCCAGCGTGCGCATCATCGCCGGCCGGGTGAAGGCCTCGGCCAGGAAGATCACGTCCGGGTCCGCCCGGTTGATCTCCGCGATCACCTTCTCCCAGAACACCACCGGCTTGGTGTGCGGGTTGTCCACCCGGAAGACGCGGACCCCGTGCTCCATCCAGTGGCGCAGCACGCGCACCGTCTCCTCCACGATGCCGGCCATGTCGGCGTCGAAGTGGACCGGGTAGATGTCCTGGTACTTCTTCGGCGGGTTCTCGGCGTACGCGACCGTGCCGTCGGCCCGGCGGCGGAACCACTCCGGGTGCTTCTCCACCCACGGATGGTCCGGGGAGCACTGCAGGGCGAAGTCCAGGGCCACCTCCATCCCCAGCTCCCGGGCACGGCCGACGAAGTGGTCGAAGTCCTCCAGGGTGCCGAGGTCGGGGTGGACCGCGTCGTGCCCGCCCTCCGGGGAGCCGATCGCCCACGGCACACCCGGGTCCCAACTGCCCGCGGACAGCGTGTTGTTGGGGCCCTTGCGGTAGGTCGTGCCGATCGGGTGGACGGGCGGCAGGTACACCACGTCGAAGCCCATCGCGGCGACCGCCGGCAGCCGCTCGGCGGCCGTCCGGAACGTTCCGCTGACCGGGGGCCGGCCCTCCTCCACGATCGCACCCTCCGACCGCGGGAACAGCTCGTACCAGGACCCGAACAGCGCCCGCTTGCGCTCCACGCGCAGCGCCAGCGGCTTCGAGGCCGACACCAGCTCCCGCAAGGGCTTGCGGGCGAGGGCCGCGTCGACGGGCGCCGCGAGCGAGGCCGCCAGCCGCTCCTCGGCGGGCTGCTCCTCGTCGCGCATCACGGCGGCCGCGGCGAGCACATCCGCGCGCCCGTCCTTCTTGGGGATCCGGGCCGCGGCCCGCTCCAGGAGCAGGGCGCCCTCCAGCAGCACCAGTTCGGCGTCGATCCCGGCCGGCACCTTGATCTGCGCGGCCGCCCGCCAGCTCGCCACCGGGTCGCTCCACGCCTCGACGGTGTACGTCCACCTCCCCTCGGCATCCGCGCTGACCCGGGCCCCCCACCGGTCCGTCCCGGGGGCCAGCTCGCGCATCGGCACGCCCGGCCGCGTCCGACCGCTCGGGTCGCGCAGCACCACGTGGGCGGCCACCGCCTCGTGCCCCTCCCGGAACACGGTGGCGGAGACCTCGAACACCTCGTCCACGACCGCCTTGGCGGGTCTGACACCGCAGTCGACGGCAGGGCGGACGTCCAGCACGGGAATGCGACCGATCATGATGGGATCACCTGGGGGTGGTTCGCAGGGCTCGGTGACAACGTCTCAGCTGGTGACTCAGCCGGTTGTGCACGCTCTGTTCGCTCTGTTTCTAGCCGCTCCGTGGACGGCTGCGCTGCGGGCATGGCCGCTCCTGTCCGCGTTCACTCGGGTGGCGGGGGAGGTGGGGGGCGTGTGCGCCGTGCTCGGTACGCGGGGAGCCCTTCCCACTCCGGGCCCGCCCAATCCGCGCGATTGGTTAACTACTCGTACGTAGGCGCGCCGACAAGGGTTGTCTCCAGCCACGCGCCGATCCGCTCTTCGTCAAGTCGAAGTGCGGGGGTGACACGGGCGTTACGGGGGTGACGGCAGGGGCTGCCTGCGCCCGACGCGCTGTGGT
Source organism: Streptomyces bambusae (assembly GCF_019400985.1). Classification (GTDB taxonomy): domain Bacteria; phylum Actinomycetota; class Actinomycetes; order Streptomycetales; family Streptomycetaceae; genus Streptomyces; species Streptomyces bambusae_A. Next base: position 23,562 of record NZ_WTFF01000061.1, on the reverse strand, counting down.
CGACGGGCCCGGCCGCCGCTAGCCTTCCGGGGTGATGTCGGGTGCACAGCGTGGTGTGCCCGCTCCGATCCGTGATCCCCTGCGAAGGTGGAACGTGTGAAGGCTATCCGTCGATTCACCGTGCGCCCCGTCCTGCCGGGACCCCTGCTGCCGCTCGCCGACCTCGCGCGCAACCTGCGCTGGTCGTGGCACGTGGAGACCCGCGAACTCTTCCAGTCCGTCGACCCCGAGGGATGGCAGGCCGCCGGAGGCGATCCCGTCCGGCTGCTCGGATCCGTGTCCGCCGCCCGCCTCGAAGAGCTGTCCGCGGATCGGAGGTTCCTGCGCCGCCTCGCCGCCGCGGCCGCCGATCTCGACGACTACCTGAACGGCGACAGGTGGTACCAGGCCCGGGCCCGGACCGCCCCCGCCCCGCCGCCCGCCGGCATCGCCTACTTCTCGCCCGAGTTCGGCATCACCGCCGCCCTGCCCCAGTACTCCGGAGGCCTCGGCATCCTCGCCGGGGACCACCTCAAGGCCGCCAGCGACCTCGGCGTCCCCCTCATCGGGGTCGGACTGCTCTACCGGCACGGCTACTTCCGCCAGTCCCTGTCCCGGGACGGCTGGCAGCAGGAGCACTACCCCGTCCTGGACCCCAACGAACTGCCCGTCTCCCTGCTGCGCACCGAGGACGGCTCCGCCGCGCGCATCACCCTCGCGCTGCCCGGCGGCCGGTCGCTGCACGCCCACATCTGGCAGGTCCGCGTCGGCCGGGTCCCGCTGCTGCTGCTCGACTCCGACGTCGAGGACAACGACGGCGGCGCCCGCGAGGTGACCGACCGGCTCTACGGCGGCGGCAGCGACCACCGCCTGCTCCAGGAGATGCTGCTCGGCATCGGCGGGGTGCGCGCGGTGCGCACGTACTGCGCGCTGGCCGGCCGCCCCGCCCCCGAGGTCTTCCACACCAACGAGGGCCACGCCGGCTTCCTCGGCCTCGAACGGATGCGGGAGCTCACCGGGGAGCACGGCCTCGGCTTCGACGCCGCCGTCGAGGCCGTCCGCGCCGGCACCCTGTTCACCACGCACACCCCCGTGCCCGCGGGCATCGACCGCTTCGAGCGCGGCCTGGTCGCCCGCCACTTCGCCGAGGGGGCCGAACTCGACGGCCTCCCCGTCGACCGCATCCTCGAACTCGGCGCCGAGACCTACCCCGGCGGCGACCCCGGCGTCTTCAACATGGCCGTCATGGGCCTGCGGCTCGCCCAGCGCGCCAACGGCGTCTCCACCCTCCACGGCGCCGTCTCCCGCGAGATGTTCGCCGGCCTCTGGCCCGGATTCGACCCCGCCGACGTCCCCATCACCTCCGTCACCAACGGCGTCCACGCCCCCACCTGGGTCGCGCCGGAGGTCGTCCGGCTCGGCGCCCGCCAGATCGGCCCGGGCCGCACCGAGGACGCCCTCTCCGTCGGGGGCTCGCAGCGCTGGGACGCCGTGGCCGAGATCTCCGACCAGGACATCTGGGACCTGCGCCGGGAGCTGCGCGAGCAGCTGGTGACCGAGGTGCGCGACCGGCTGCGCGCCTCCTGGCGGCAGCGCGGGGCGGGCGCGGCCGAACTCGGCTGGGTGGACTCCGTCCTCGACCCCGACGTGCTGACCATCGGCTTCGCCCGCCGCGTCCCCTCGTACAAGCGGCTCACCCTGATGCTGCGCAACCCCGACCGGCTGCGCCGGCTGCTGCTCGACCCGGAGCGGCCCGTCCAGATCGTTGTCGCGGGCAAGGCCCACCCGGCGGACGACGGGGGCAAGCGCCTGGTGCAGGAGCTGGTGCGGTTCGCCGACGACCCGCGGGTGCGCCACCGGATCGTCTTCCTGCCCGACTACGGCATGGCCATGGCGCAGAAGCTCTACCCGGGCTGCGACGTCTGGCTGAACAACCCGCTGCGGCCGCTGGAGGCCTGCGGCACCAGCGGGATGAAGGCCGCCCTCAACGGCTGCCTCAACCTCTCGGTGCTGGACGGCTGGTGGGACGAGTGGTTCGAGCCCGACTACGGCTGGGCCATCCCGACCGCCGACGGCGACGCCACGGACGAGGACCGCCGCGACGACCTGGAGGCGGCCGCGCTCTACGACCTCGTCGAGCAGCACGTCGTACCCCGCTTCTACGACCGCTCCGGCCGGGCCGGGCTCCCCGTCCGGTGGATCGAGATGGTCCGGCGGACCCTGGTCTCCCTCGGCCCGAAGGTGCTCGCCGGCCGGATGGTGCGCGAGTACGTGGAGCGGCTCTACGCCCCGGCGGCCGCCGCGCACCGCGCGCTGGACCCGGAGGCCGCCCGGCAGCTGGCCGCCTGGAAGGCCCGGGTGCGCACCGCCTGGCCGCGGGTGGCCGTCGACCACGTGGAGGCCCTGGCCGCCACCCCGGTCAACGGCACGGCCGAACTCGGCGCCACCCTCACCCTGCGGGTGCAGGTCTCGCTGGACGCGCTGGCCCCCGAGGACATCGAGGTCCAGGCCGTCGCCGGGCGGGTGGACGCCGAGGACGTCATCCGCGACGCCCGCAGCTTCCCGCTCAAGCCGGCCGCCGGCCCGGACCTGGAGGGCCGCTGGCTCTACGAGGGCCCGCTCGCCCTGGACCGCACGGGCCCCTTCGGCTACACCGTCCGCCTCCTGCCCTCCCACCCGCTCCTGGCGACCCCGGCCGAACTGGGCCTGGTGGCCACCCCGGCGCAGGCGGTGTCGGGCGCGGAGGCGGGGGTCCTGCTGCGGTGAGGCTGGGGTCTGTCCGGCGGTGGCGGGTCAGCCGCGGGCGTACGGGCCGATGCCGACCAGGCAGTAGACGTACTGGTTGATCGGGATGCCGTTGCGGGTGTAGCAGTAGGAGAAGGCGTACTCGGTGTCGGAGTTGTCGTCGCAGCTGTTCAGGTCCGACGTGCCCGGGATGCTCTCGATCACCCGGTAGTGCGCGTCGGACGCCGAGCAGGGCACCTCCTCCACGCCCGTCACCCGCTGCGCGGTCGTGGAGTCCGGCAGCTCCCCGCCCAGGCAGGTGCCCCGGTCGAACGGGCTGGGGGCCGTCTCGGAGGGGGTGGCGACCGGCTCGGGCGCGCTGCTCGTCGAGGTGTCCTGCGGGGCGTCGGAGGTGGCGTCCGGCTCGGGCGTGGCCGGGGCGGGGGAGTAGGTGCCGCTGTAGGAGGAGGAGGGGGTCGGCGCCGACGTGGTGCTGCGGCTGTCGTCCCCGCTGTCGAACAGGGCGAGGGCGACGAGGGCGGCCGCGACGACCCCGGCAGCGATCAGACAGCCCCGCGCGGCGTTCGGGGAGGAGGCGGTGGGGGCGGCCGGTCCCGCCGGGGCGCCCGGTGCGGCCGCCATGTTCACGGGGACGGTCGGGGCGGCCGCCGGGGCGGACGGGTCCACCACCCGGATGCGCAGCAGTAACTCCGCCTGCCCGACGCGGGCCCGGACCAGGGCGCCGTCCTCGGTGTGCGGGATCCTGACCCGGGCGGGGCCGGACGGCAGGTTCATCGGCAGGACCACGCCGTGCGCGGCCTGCTGCGGGGTGAGGTCTACGGGTATCTCTTCCGGTGACACCGGCTGCTCCGAAGGGTGAGGGTGCGGCGGACGCTTGACGGGCGGACCCCCACGGATTGTGCCCGGTACACGGACTGCGACGCAGTCGTTCCGGCCGATGCCCGCGACGGCCGTTCTGCCGATGCCGCTGGGGCAGGCCGGGTGAACCTGGGGGAGGCGCGGAGTGCAGAAAGGTTTCGTCGGGTGGTCGCGCTTCTACGCTCCGTCGGGATGCCACCGGACCGGCATCCCCCTCGCCGAAGAACGGAAACCCCCCTCATGCGTCTTCGCACCACCGCTGCCGCCGTCGTCGGAGCCCTCGCCCTCGTCCTGCCCGCCTCCGGCCAGGCGTTCGCCGCCGACGGCGACTTCCACTACACCTTCGTCGACCACAACGGCGCGGAGCAGTCCGCGCAGATCCGCGACCTCGAGAACGACAAGTGCCTGCCGCTGGAGCACACCTCGGCCGCGGAGCCCGCCGTGGAGGTGGCCAACGAGACCGACGCGGTGGCCCTGCTCTTCGACAACGCCGAGTGCAAGGGCGAGCCGCGCGCGGTGGCCGGCCCGGGCGAGCGGGCCGGTGACGTCCACGCCGTCGCCGTCGTCTTCGAGGCGGCGCAGGACGAGGCCAAGCCGCTGCCCGCGCAGGACGAGGCCAAGGACGACGCGGCCAAGGACGACATGGCCAAGGACGAGATGTCCAAGGACGACGCGGCCAAGGAGCCGACGGACGCGGCCGACGCGATCTCCGACGACGTGGCAGACGACTTCGTCGACGAGGAGGAGAGCGACCTCTTCTCCACCGTCTTCCGCGCCATCGACTGACCGACAGACCCACAGATCGACCGACCGACCGGCTGACCGGCTCGGAACGTGGAACAGGGCCGCCCGGGAGGGTCTCTCCCGGGCGGCCCCGTGTCGTGCTCAGCGGAGGCTTGCCCTCAGGTCCCTGCGGTCAGGGATCAGAAGGTGAGCTTCCAGCTGTTGATGTAGCCGGTGTCGACCGAGTAGACGTCCCTCACGCGCAGCTTCCAGGTGCCGTTCGCGACCTCGGAGGAGGCGTTCACGGTGTAGGTGGCCACGACGTTGTCGGCGGAGTCAGACGCGGAGGAGTTCTTCAGCCGGTACGCCGTGCCGTCGGGGGCGACCAGGTCGATCTGGAGGTCACCGCGGTAGGTGTGGACGATGTTGACGTCCACCTTCAGCGTGCTCGGGGCGTTGCCCGCGCGGGTCACCGAGATCGGGGACTCGGCCATGCCGTTGTCCGGGATCTGGTAGTCCGTGGTGTTCTCGAAGACGTTCTGGCTGCTGCCGACGGTCCAGGTGAACGACGCCGTGCCGGTCTGGTTGGCCGAGTCGCGCACGGTGACGGTCACGTTGTTCGTGCCGGCGGTGTTGGCGGTGCCGGTGATCAGACCCGTGGAGGAGTTGATCGACAGGCCGGCCGGCAGGCCGGTGGCCGAGTAGGTCAGGGCACCGGCGTTGGTGCTGCTGGCCTGGATCTGGAGGTTGACGGCGCTGCCCGTGACGGTGTTCTGGTTGCCCGGGTTGGTGACCGTCACGCCCTGGACCACGCGGGAGCCGACGTTGATGGCGGCCCAGGCGTTGGCGACGTTGTTGTACGTCGCCGAGCCCTGGCCGTACAGGTCGGCGGCGGCCCTCAGGGTCTGCGTGCGGGCGTCGGCGTAGTTGGTGGTGGACTTGAAGTAGCCCACCGTCAGCGCGCGGAACCAGATCTTCGCGGCGGCGTCGCGGCCGATCGCGGTGACGGGCAGGCCGTCGGAGGTCGGCGAGTCGTAGCTCACGCCGTTGATGACCTTGGGGCCGGAGCCCTCGGAGGCCAGGTAGAACCAGTGGTTGGCCGGGCCCGAGGAGTAGTGGACGTCGATCGAGCCGATGCCCGAGTACCAGGCGTCCTTGGAGGAGCCGTCCTTGCTCGGCTTGTCCATGTAGCGCAGCGGGGTGCCGTTGCCGCGGATGTCGATCTTCTCGCCGACCAGGTAGTCGCCGACGTCGTTCGGGTTGTTGGCGTAGAACTCGACGGCCGCCGCGAAGATGTCGGAGGTCGCCTCGTTCAGACCGCCGGGCTCACCGCTGTAGGTCATGTTGCCGGTGACCGAGGTCATGCCGTGCGTCATCTCGTGCGCGGCCACGTCGATCGAGGTGAGCGGCTTGTTGTTGCCCTCGCCGTCGCCGTAGGTCATGCAGAAGCAGGAGTCGCTCCAGAACGCGTTGACGTACGCGTTGCCGTAGTGGACCCGGGTGTACGGGGCCACGCCGTCGTTGCGCAGGCCGTTGCGGCCGTGCACGTTCTTGTAGTAGTCCCACGTCACCTGGGCGCCGTAGTGGGCGTCGGCGCCGGCGGTCTCCAGGTTGGAGGGCAGGCCGTTGCCCCAGACGTCGTCGCTGCCGGAGAAGAGCGTGCCGGTGCCGGACGTGCCGTGGTTGAGGTTGTAGGTCTTGTGGCTGCCGCGCCCGGCGTCGGTCAGGTTGTAGCTGCTGCCCGACTGGGTGGTCCCGAGGGTCACCTGGCCGCTGTACATCGTGTTGCCGGTGCCGGTCTGGACCGCCTGCCACTGGCTGATCTTCGCGCCGGTGCGGGCGTTGGTGATCACGTGCAGCTCGTTCGGGGTGCCGTCGTCCTGGAGGCCGCCGACGACGGTCTCGAAGGCGAGGACCGGCGTGCCCTCGGCGGCCCAGATCACCTTGCGGGCGTTCTTGGAGGCCTTGGTCTCCTTGGAACCCTCGGCGTTCGCGGCGCCGACGGCCTGGCCCTCGGCGGCGGCCGGGGTGACGGTGGCGTCGGTGGTTGCGACCTTGATCTCGGCCTGCGTCGCCTTGGTGACGCTCTTGGTGACACCGTCCTTGGCGTGGACCGTGAGGTCGCCGCCGAGCACGGGCAGGCCCGCGTAGGTCCGCTCGTAGGTGGTGTGCGTGGTGCCGTCCGCGTCCTTGACGACGTCGCGGACGATCAGCTTCTCCTGGTCGCCGAGGCCGAGGGCCCGGGCAGCCTGGGCGGTCGTGGAGCTCGCGCCGGCGAGGAGCGTCGCACGCTCCGAGGGGCTGAGCTGGTACGGGGCCGCGCCCGGGTTCGACCGTGCGGCGGCGGGCGCCTGCGACGCGGTGGCGTCGGCGGTGGCGCTGCCGGTCTGTATACCGACGGCGAGCAGTGCGGCCGCGGCGACGAGCGCGCCGGCCGCGGTGGCACGCCGGTGGGGGGTGGGACTCAACGCAGACTCCTTCTGCAAGGGGGGTCCGGCAGGCTGGGTGGGCCGCCGGGCAGAACAGCGCTGTGCGCAAGCTGTGCGTGAGATGTGCGAAGTGCGGATCGAACAGTGCCAGCTTCCGCGCGCGATGTCAGGGGCGCGTCAAAAGGTTGGCCGGAAATGGTTCGTTGACCGACCGGACGCGTCCGCTATGCGAACTGTTCACCTTGATGTGGCAGGCGCGGTGAAGGAGTTGTCACGCGGTGCACACGGGTCAACCGGAGCCATTGGTACCGGTTGCTGACGCAGGGACAACCTGAGGTTGCATTCAGGCGAACAGCATCAACCGTACCGGTGTTTGTCGTACTGTTTGCCGGTGCGCCACCAGTCCGTCGCCAGGGGAAGCCACGGACGGCGCCATGTGACCAGACCACGTGCCAGGGGGGCTCATGAGGCATGTCCGTTTTCCTGCGCGCCATGTGGCCGGGGCGACGGGGGATGATGCTGCGCCGTTGCGCAGCCTCGGCGACAAGGCGCGCTGGTACCTGCCCGCCGTACTGACGGCCGACGTCGTCGGCGCGGCCGTTCCGGTCGGGCTGGTCTTCGAGGCAGCCCAGCAGGCGCGGCCCGGGTACTGCGCGGCCGGCGCCGCGGCCGCCTGGGTGGGGGTCCAGGCGCTGCGCCGACGGTACACCGGCCGTGCGCTCGGGGAGTCCCGCGCGGTCCTGCCGGTGCTGCACGACTGGCTGATTCTCATCGGTGTCCTGGCTGTGGCGCGTGCGGCCACTGGGGAGGACACGCCGCGGCTGGCCGCGCTCGGTGCGCTGCTCCCGGCCCTGCTGATCACCGTCGCCGTGCGCAAACTGACGTACCGCCACCTCTCCGCCGCCCGCCGTGAGGCACAGGCCGTCAGCCGGGTCCTGGTGATCGGCGAGCCCGGGTCCGCCGAGGACGTCATCGCGCATCTGGCCGCCCGTACCGACCATCCGTACGTCGTCGTCGGCGTCGTACCGGTCGGCGCCGGATCCCTCGACAGCGGGGTGCCGGTCGCGGCCCGGCTCGACGCCGCCATGCCGAAGGCGCCGACCGCCGACTCCGCGGCCGTGCTCGCCGCGGTCCGCAGCCACCACGCCGACCTGGTGCTCGTCGCGCCGGGCGCGCGCATCGCGGGCGAGCGGCTGCGCCGCGTCGCCTGGGCCCTGCACGACGCGGGGCTCGAACTGGCGGTCTTCCCGGGACTGGTGGAGGTCTCGGTCAAGCGGCTGGAGACCCTGTCCGCGGGCGGCCTGGCCGTGCTGCGCGTGGCGCCGCCGGTGCGCCGGGGCGTCCAGCCGGTGCTGAAGTCGGTGCTGGACCGGGCCGGTGCGGCCGTCGGTCTGGTGCTGCTGTCGCCGCTGTTCCTGGGACTGGTCGCGGCCATCCGGATCGGCTCGCGCGGGCCGGCATTCTTCCGTCAGCGCCGTATCGGCCGCGACGGGGTGCCGTTCGTGATGTGGAAGTTCCGCACCATGGTGGTGGACGCCGAGGGGCGCAAGTCCGAGCTCGCCGGGGCCAACGAGAACGACGGCCTGATGTTCAAGATGCGCCGCGACCCCCGGGTCACGCGGGTCGGCCGGCTGCTGCGCCGTACCTCGCTCGACGAACTGCCGCAGCTGTTCAACGTCCTGGCCGGGGACATGTCGCTGGTCGGCCCGCGCCCGCCGCTGCCCGAGGAGGTCGCGCAGTACGACGAGGTCGAACTGCGCCGGCTCACCGTGCGCCCCGGCATGACCGGCCTGTGGCAGATCAGCGGGCGCTCGGACCTGTCCTGGGACGAAACGATTCAGCTCGATCTCCAGTACGTCGACAACTGGTCCTTCACCAGCGATGTCGACGTCGTGGCCCGTACCTTCCGCGCCGTCGTCGACGGCCGCGGGGCGTACTGAGGGGCTGCCCGTCGTGAGATGCGCCCCCCTGAGAGGGCTGGCCCCCGTGTGCGGGCCGGCCCCCCTGAGCGGGCCGGCCGCCGCCGTGCGGTGGCCGGCCGCCCGTACGTCCGGGGGCTCAGCCCTGGGCGCGCCACCACGCGTAGGTGGCCGCGATGCCGTCCCGCAGCGGGATCTGCGGCTTCCAGCCCAGCGACGTCAGCCGGGTCACGTCCAGCAGCTTGCGCGGGGTCCCGTCCGGCTTGCCGGTGTCCCAGGCCAGCCGGCCCGTGAAGCCCGTCACCTCGGCGACGGTCTCGGCCAGTTCCCGGATGGTCAGGTCCTCTCCGCAGCCGATGTTGACGGGCTCGTCGCCGTCGTAGCCGGCCAGCAGCACCGCGCAGGCCGCCGCCAGGTCGTCCACGTGCAGGAACTCCCGGCGCGGGGTCCCGCTGCCCCACAGGGTGACCTCCTCGCGGCCCTCGGCCGCCGCCTCGTGGAAGCGGCGGATCAGGGCGGGCAGCACGTGCGAGGTCTCCAGGTCGAAGTTGTCGCCCGGACCGTAGAGATTGGTCGGCATGGCCGAGATGAAGGAGGCCCCGTACTGCTTGCGGTACGACTGGACCTGCACGATTCCCGCGATCTTGGCCAGCGCGTACGCCTCGTTGGTCGGCTCCAGCGGGCCGGTCAGCAGGGCGTCCTCGCTGATCGGCTGCGGCGCGAGCTTGGGGTAGATGCAGGAGGAGCCGAGGAACAGCAGGCGCCCCGTCCCGGCGGCGTGCGCCCCGGCGACGACGCTGAGCTGGATCTTGAGGTTGTCCTCCAGGAACTGCACCGGGTAGGTGCTGTTGGCCATGATCCCGCCGACCTTGGCGGCGGCCAGCACCACCGCGTCGGGGCGGACGTCCTTCAGGAACGCCTCGGTCGCGGCGGAGTCGCGCAGGTCGAGCTCCTCGCGGCCCCGGGTGATCACGTCGTGGCCGTCGGCGGTGAGCCGCCGGGCGACCGCGGACCCGACGAGGCCGCGGTGGCCGGCGACGAAGATCCGGGCGTGCGCGGGCAGGAGAGTTGTCATACCGGCGATGATGCCAGGCCGCGTCCGAGGGCTGCGCCGGACGCCGCCCGCGCGGCCCGCGTCGGAGCCGCGTACGGACGCGCGTACGATGCGGGAACCTCCGACTCCGGTCGGGCCCGGCACGGGGAATGCCGGGGCGGCGGTGCCGACAGGCCCCGCCGGACCACGAACACCACCAACAGCAACGAATTCCGGGGGGAACCCGCATGAGCAAGACCGCACTGATCACCGGTGTCACCGGACAGGACGGCTCGTACCTGGCCGAGCTGCTGCTCTCCAAGGGCTACACGGTGCACGGACTCGTGCGGCGGTCGTCCAGCTTCAACACCGAGCGGATCGACCACATTTACCAGGACCCGCAGACGGCGAATCGATCCTTCGTGCTGCACCACGCGGACCTCTCCGACGGCGTGGCCCTGGTGAACCTGCTCCGCGACATCCAGCCCGACGAGGTCTACAACCTGGGCGCGCAGTCGCACGTCCGCGTCTCCTTCGAAGCCCCGCTCTACACCGGCGACGTGACCGGGCTCGGCGCGCTGCGGCTGCTGGAGGCCATCAAGGCCAGCGGCGTCAGCACCCGCATCTACCAGGCCTCGTCCTCCGAGATGTACGGCTCGACCCCGCCGCCGCAGAACGAGCAGACCCCCTTCCACCCGCGCAGCCCGTACGGCGCGGCGAAGGTGTTCGGGTACTGGGCGACCGTGAACTACCGCGAGGCGTACGACATGTTCGCGGTGAACGGCATCCTCTTCAACCACGAGTCCCCGCGCCGCGGCGAGACCTTCGTGACCCGCAAGATCACCCGGGCGGTCGCCCGCATCCAGGCCGGCCTCCAGGACCGGCTCTACCTCGGCAACCTCGACGCCGTGCGCGACTGGGGCTACGCGCCCGAGTACGTGGACGCCATGTGGCGGATGCTCCAGCAGGACGAGCCGACCGACTACGTGGTCGCCACCGGAGTAGCCGTCACCGTCCGCGAGTTCGTCGAGGCGGCCTTCGGGCACGCCGGCCTCGACTGGAACGAGCACGTCCGCTACGACCCCAAGTACGAGCGCCCCAGCGAGGTCGACGCCCTCATCGGCGACAGCAGCAAGGCGCAGGAGCTGCTCGGCTGGAAGCCGACGGTCCTGGTGGACGAACTGGCGCGCATCATGGTGGACGCCGACATCCGCCAGGTGCAGGACCAACTGGCCGGCGCCTCCGTGCGCATCGACCGCTAGGCCGTATATTTTCCCTAGATTTGCCGTGTCCCGGTCATCCCCACCCGGCGATGACCGGGGCAGACGCCGTATGTCCGTCGTGCGCCCTCCGTGCTGAACGCTGTTGGCCCCAGTTGGGTATTCAGTGGGTCAAGTGAGGTGACCGGGCCCTCGCGTGAGCCCTAGTCTGCGCCACGTACATATGGCTGTTCGGACAGTTCCAGCCATTCAGACCGGGCGATGCCCTGGGGGGCACATGCGTAGATCCAGAGGGCTGACCGCTGCCCTCGTCCTGTCACTGGTCGGTGCCGGCACCGGAATCGGCCTGGTGCTGATGCCGCAGGCGTCCGCCGTCACGCCGCCGGTGGCCTTCACCGCCGACGCCCTGCCGACCTGGCAGCCCAACGGCGTCGTCTGGGCCATGGCCCAGGCGAACGGGACCGTCTTCGCCGGCGGTACCTTCTCGGCGGTCCGCCCGCCGGAGGGGGCCGGCAGCGGCACCGAGCAGGAAGCGGTGAACTTCGTGGCGCTGGACGCCGCCACGGGCGCCCCCACGGACTGCAAGCTCTCCTTCACCATCGGGGACGGCACCGCCACCGTACGCGCGCTGACCGTCTCGAAGGACAGCAAGACCCTCTACGCCGCCGGCTACTTCGGTGCCGTCAACGGCGTCCAGGTCAACAGCGTCGCCGCGATCGACATCGCGACCTGCACCCCGAAGGCCTCGTTCCACCCCGGATTCCCCGCCACCGTGCGCGCGCTCGCCGTCAGCGACGACACGCTGTACGCGGCCGGCGACTTCAACAACATCGAGGGCCAGGTCCGTGAGCGGTTCGCCGCGGTCGACGCCGCCACGGGTGCGCTCAAGCCCTTCACCGCCAACGCCGACGAGCCGGGCCGCGCCATCGAGCTGACCCCGGACGGCAAGCACGTCCTGCTGGGCGGCGACTTCTTCACCGTCAACGGCGCCGACTCGCACGCCCTGGCCGTCGTGGACGCCACCTCGGGCGCGGTCCGCAAGACCTACGGCACCATCCCGTCCAACTCGGTCGTCAAGGACATCGCCACCGACGCCACCGGCTTCTACACGGGCAACGAGGGCTCCGGCGGCGGTGTCTTCGACGGCCGCATCGGCCTGAACCTGACGGACTTCAACGAGAAGTGGCGCGACCGCTGCCTGGGCGCCACCCAGTTCGTGCTGCCGTACGACGGCGTGCTCTACAGCTCCTCGCACGCGCACGACTGCTCTCTCGAAGGCGATTTCCCCGACGGCAAGCGCCACTACTTCCTGGCCCAGCCCACCGACCACAAGAACGGCGCCCCCGCCCCCGTGGACGGCTTCGTCCGCGGGCCGCGCAAGCTCGGCTGGCACCCCACCTCCAACGACGGCCTCGGCGAGGGCATCGGCCCGCGCGTGATGGCCGTGGCTGAGAAGAACGACGTCAAGTACATGTGGGTCGGCGGTGAGTTCACGCTCATCAACGGCACCGCGCAGCAGAGCCTGACCCGCTTCGCCTCCACCGGCGACACCGGCGCGCCGACCACCCCGGTCGTCAGCGCCGCGAGCGTCAGGCCCGGCGAGGTCCAGGTCCGCTGGCGCACCAGCTACGACGCGGACGACAGCAAGCTGACGTACCGGATCTACCGCAACGGCGCGGCCACCCCGCTCGCCACGGTCGAGGCCGACTCCCTGGAGTGGGAGCGCCCGCAGGCGTCCTGGACCGACACCACCGTCAAGGCCGGCCAGTCCTACACCTACCGGGTGACCGCGACCGACGCCGCGGGCAACACCAGCGCCCTGTCGGCCACCGCCCCGGTGACCGTGCCGGCCACGGTGCAGCCCTACCCGGACCAGGTCCGCCAGGACGGCGCCCAGCTCTACTGGCGCTACGACGACGTCAGCAGCCCCTTCACCGCCGACTCCTCGGTCAACGGCAACACCAGCGGCGTCCAGGTGAACGCCCCGGCCCTGCGCCAGTCGCCCGGCGCGACCACCGGCTCCAGCACGGCGGTCGGCCTGAACGGCACCAGCCAGCAGATCCACAGCGACCACCGCCAGACGGTGGGCAGCAGCTACACGCTGGAGACCTGGTTCAAGACGGGCACCACGCGCGGCGGCAAGCTGATCGGGTTCGGCAACAACACCACCCGCAACAGCGGCTCGTACGACAAGCACATCTACATGACCAACACGGGCCGCCTCGCCTTCGGCGTCTACAGCGGCAGCACCAAGGTCATCACCACCGGCCTGTTCGACACGTACAACGACAACAAGTGGCACCACGTCGTCGCCACCCAGGGCCCGGCCGGCATGGCGCTGTACGTCGACGGCCAGAACAAGGGCACCCTGGACGTCACCACGCACCACTCCTACGCGGGCTACTGGCACGTCGGCGGAGACAACCTGTCCAACTGGCCGAACCGCCCGACGAGCAACTTCTTCGCCGGCCAGATCGACGAGACGGCCGTCTACCCGACCGCCCTCACCCAGGCTCAGGTCCAGAACCACTTCAACCTGGCCAAGGCCCCGGCCGACACGGTCACCGAGGTCTCCGCGACCGAGGACACCTACATCAACCAGGGCGCCCCGTCGACCGCCTACGGCAGCTCCTCCTCGCTCGCGGTGCGCGGCACCTCCGCCTACGAGACGTACCTGCGCTTCCCCGTGCCGGCGGCCCCCGCCGGCCAGGTCCTCAAGGCCGCGTCGCTGCAGATCAAGACCACCACGCAGGCGGGCGCCGGTACGGCCGACACCGTCTCGGTGGTCCCGGTCACCGGCACCTGGAGCGGCGCCGGCACCACCTTCAACACCAAGCCCACGCTGGGCACCGGCCCGCTCGGCTCCATCTCCGGCATCCCGGACGGCTCGGCCGTCCACACCGTGGAGCTGGACACGGCGGCCGTCTCGGCGGTCCTCGGCACCAGCTACAGCATGGCCCTGACCAGCACGGGCACCGACCCGCTGTGGATCTGGTCCGCCGAGGCCACGGCCAACGAGGGCACCCCGCAGCTGGTGCTCACCTTCGGCCCGAAGTAACCCCCGGGGGTGCCGGGCGTCCGCGCCCGGCACCCGCCCGGACCCTTGATCTCCGTACCCGTGGGAGCCCTGTGATGTACCGACGCTCGGCAGCGGCCGCTGTCCTGCTGGCCGCCGCCCTGACGCTGACCGCGTGCAGCTCGGGCGACGGCGCGTCCGACGCCGCCGAGGCGCCGAAGGCCAAACCGCCGGCCGCGTCGGCGGCCCCGGACCCGGCCGACTCCCCGGCCGCGGCATCCGCCGGCCCGGACGCGAAGCCGACCGGGCCGGTCCTCCCGGACGCGAAGCTCACCCCGAAGACGGGCAGCTTCAAGGACAACGAGAAGAAGTACCTCAGCGGGCGCGTCCCGGAGAAGATGGACCCCGCCGCCGTCCTGCAGAGCGGCCAGGAGGCGTGCCAGCGCATCGAGCGCACCGCAAAGCGGGACAAGGACGCGGCGATCGGCTCCATCGCCTCGGGCGAGGTCAAGGGCGCGAAGGACGCGATCCCGTACCTGTGCCCGGAGCAGAAGCCGCTGCTGGCCGTCGCCGAGAAGGGCTTCGGCGACGGCACGCGCACGGCCCCGGCCGCGGGCACGTACCGGGCGCTGACCCAGGCCGCCGCCTGCACCTGGCAGGCCCGCGGCAAGGACGGCGCGGTCCTGGCCACCGGCCCGCAGACCCCGCCGCAGCCGGGCGCGCGGATCACCGCCGACATCCCCGCGGGCACGGCGGAGTTCGAGTCGTCCGGCTGCTACGCCTGGATCCCGGCGTAAGCGACTCCCCAAGGCCCGGGCGGGACCGGAACCTCCGGTCCCGCCCGGGTTTTCCCGTACGGCTGCGGCCGGAATGACACCCTTTAGCGCAACAGGTGCCACGGGTCACGCTTGACCCATGAAAGTGGTCTTCGACAGTTGTGTGTCATCCCCGCGCGAGCGCGCCGAGGCCTGGACCGAGACGACCGCCCTGGCCGCGGTGACCACCCGTTTCCGCTTCCTGCCGGGCGACGACGGGACGGACAGCTCGGCCCGGCTGCTCAGTACGTCCCTCGGCAGCGGACAGCTCTCGCTCCTGAGCTACGCGGCCCTGCGCTCGCAGCGGACGCCCGCGCTGATCCGCCGCTCCGACCCCGAGTACTACCAGGTGCTGGTCACCCTCTCGGGCCGGCAGAGCATCGAGCAGAACCGCAGCACGGCCGACCTCGGCGCCGGCGACCTGGTGCTCTACGACAGCTCCCGCCCGTTCGACGCCTACGCCGACCCGGGCGGCGCCCCGGTCGCCAGCGTCCTGGTGCAGTTCGCCAAGGAGCTGCTGCCCTTCCGTGACCGCCAGCTCGGCCGGCTGCTGGCCACCAGACTGCCGGCCCGGCACGGCGTCGGCCGCCTGCTCACCCAGTTCCTGGTCGGGCTGACCGAGGAGTGCGGCGCCTGGACCCCCTCCGACGGCCCCCGCCTCCAGCAGACCGCCCTGGACCTCGTCGGCGCGGTCCTCGCCCAGCACCTCGACCGGCCGGCCGGGCAGCCGCCCGACTCCCGCCAGCGGCTGCTGCACCTGCGGGTCAGGGCGTTCATCGTGGACAACCTCACCGCCCCCGGGCTCAGCCCCTCCGCGGTGGCCGCCGCCCACCAGATCTCGCTGCGCACGCTGCACCGGCTCTTCCACACCTACGGCGAGCCCGTCGGCGCCTTCATCCGCCGCCAGCGCCTGGAGCACGCCCGGCGCGACCTCGGCGACCCGGCCCTGCTCGGCTCCACCATCCACGCGATCGCCGCCCGCTGGGGATACGAGCGCCCCGCCGACTTCACCCGGGCCTTCCGCACCGCGTACGGGATCACCCCGAACGAGTTCCGCCACCTGGCGACCACGGTGGCGGCGGCGCCCGCGGGATGACGGCACGCAATGCCAAGGGCCTGGCACGCGCTGCTATTCAGGCGGGCCCGGCCCCTTGGCAGAGTCGTCCACGACCGAACGACCGAAGCAAGGGGGAACTCACATGCGAGACAACCGGCGACGCGCCCTGGCCGCGGCCACGCTGCTCATCGGCGCCGTGCTCACACCCGTCGTCGCCGCCGGCCCGGCCGCGGCCGCGCCGACGGCGTGCTCGCCGTCCAGCCCGGGGGACAAGGACAACAGCTCCTGGGTCAAGAGCGCCACGGCGAACGTGAACATGCGGTCGGGGCCCAGCACCGACTGCCGCGCCAACGGCGTCGCCACGCCCAACCACAAGCTCGACTACCACTGCTACAAGGTGGTCGGCAGCCGCACCTGGACGTACGTCCGTAACGACTCCACGGGCGTCAAGGGGTGGATCCGCGACGACAACCTGCGAGACCGCGGCAGCCTCGTCAAGTGCTGAGCGCCCCGCTGGAAATGCGGTGATGGATCCGCGGGCCGGTGGGGGCTGGTCGCGCCCACGCAGCGGAGCTGCATATCCGGACAGCCCCGCGCCCCTGACGGGGCGCGGTACCGCACCGGACTTTGCTGAGCCCGCTTGGTGCGGCGACCGCACTAGTCGCCCCGCCGGACCGACCCGTAGACGTCGAGCAGTGACTCGACCACCGCGTCGATCGAGTACGCCTCCGCCGCGAGCTTGCGGGCCGCGGCGGAGGCCTCGGCGTTGGCGGACGGGTCCAGCAGGGCCAGCACCGCCTCGGCGACCCCGGCCGGACCCGGCTCCACCGCCGCGCCCGCGCCGGCCGCGGCGACGGCCCGGGCCAGCCCGTTGGAGTGGGTCACCACCGGGGGCACGCCCACCGACAGTGCCTCCAGCACCGACATCGGGAACGGCTCGTCCACGGACGGCAGTACGTAGACGTGCGCCCGCCGCAGCTCCCGCAGCACGTTCCGGCCGCTCAGCGGCCCCGGCACGGTGAACCGCGCGCCCAGCCCGAGCGCCTCGATCCGCGTCCGCACCGCGGCCTGCTCGCCCTCGTCCGGGCCGGCCACCACGAACTCCGCGTCCGGGTGGGCCGCCAGGATCGCCGGCGCCGCGTCCACGAGGTCCACCGGCCGCTTACGGGCCTGGAGCCGGGCCGCGTACAGGATGCGCGGCGGCCCCGACAGCGGCGGTCGCTCCTCCTGCGCCGGGGTGCCGTTGACCAGGTGCACGGTGGTGGCCAGCGGCGCGCCGCCCACCACCGCGTCCAGAGCGTCCCGTTCGTGCGGGGTCAGGTACAGCACGGCGCCCGCACCGCGCAGCACCCGGCGTACCGCCACCGCGTCCAGCACCTTGGCCAGGGCCTTCCCGCTCGGGTCGACCATGCCGTGGGTCTGCAGGACCAGCGGCTTGCCGGCCCGCAGGGCGGCCAGCGCCACGGGTAGCGTCACCAGGTCGCGGGCCAGGTGGACGTGGACCACGTCCGCGTTCCGCACCAGCCGGCCCGCCGAGGCCAGCAGCGCCGGCGAGGTCATCCCGCTGAAGCCCAGCGGGAGCAGCCGGCGGGCCGGGAAGAGCTTGGCCGGCACCCCCTCGACCTGAGTCGGCCAGGGGTCGCCGAAGCCCTCGCCGAGGGCCAGCAGACAGGCCTCGTGCCCGCGTGCGCGCAGGCCCTTGGCCAGGTTCAGCGCGACCCGGACCGGACCGCCGAAGGCGTGGCTGGGGGAGTGCAGGGTGACCGCGTGCAGGACTCTCACTTGGGCTCCTCCACGGGGCGGCGCGTGCCGTCGGCGGTCTGCAG
The DNA here is from genome assembly GCF_019400985.1 of Streptomyces bambusae. Lineage (GTDB taxonomy): Bacteria > Actinomycetota > Actinomycetes > Streptomycetales > Streptomycetaceae > Streptomyces > Streptomyces bambusae_A. The sequence continues at coordinate 5,942 of NZ_WTFF01000061.1, read as the reverse complement.
GGTCAGTTCGGGCAGGTCCCGGTGGACGACCGCGCCCGCGCCGACGACGGCGTGCCGGCCCACGGTGACCCCGGCCAGCACGGTCGCCCGTACGGCCACCCAGGCGCCGTCCTCGACGGTGACCGGGGCGTTGCGGTAGCGGAAGTCGGCGGCCCGGTGGTCGTGCGAGCCGGTGCAGAGCATCGCCTCCTGCGACACGCACACGTTCGCTCCGATGGTCACCGGCTCCAGGTTCAGCAGCCAGGCGCCCTCGCCGATCCAGGTGTGGTCCCCGACGGTCAGCTTCCACGGCCACAGGACGCGGACCCGGTGCCGGATCAGCACCCCCTCGCCGATCCGCGCGCCGAAGGCCCGCAGCAGGGCCACCCGCAGCCGGGCCGGGCAGAACCAGGACATGAACAGCAGGTTCATCACCGCGAACCACAGCGCCTGCACCAGCAGTCCGCGGCCCTTGTCGTATCCGGCCAGCGTGAAGGCCGGAAGATTGCGCACCGAAGTACCCCCCACTAGTCCCCCCCACTCGTTCCGCCCCGTCGGCGCCTCCCCCGGCGCCGTCCGCTCAGATTAGACTGCGGCCGGAGATCGCACAGGGGTGGGGGCACATGGCAACGGACGTACGCGGCCCGCTTTCCGTGCCCTCCGGACCGCCGCCGTCACCGGCGCCGCCGGTCCCGCAGGAGGACGAGTCCCTGTGGGGGCGGGTCACCACCCCGCGCACCCTGCTCTCCCGGGCCCTGTCGGTGCCCCTGGCGCTCGGCTTCACGGTCTTCCTGCCGCTGTTCGTGGCCGTCCAGCCGGGCGCCGGTGCCCACGACGCGGCGTTCTGGCTCCAGTTGGCGCTGACGATGTACGCGGGTGCCCGGCTGTCGGCGATGGTGCTCACCAGCCGGCGCAAGCTCCTCCAGGGCTCCTTCTGGCTGTTCGTCTACATGGCGATGGGCGTGGCCCCGCTCGCCCAGGCCGTCCTGGGCCAGGTGCCCACCCCGGTGGTCGGCCCGCGCTCCGACCTGACCTGGGCCATCGCCCTGGTGTTCCTGGGCTGTTGCGCGTTCGACGTCGGCGTCCTGCTGGCCCGGCACCGGCCGGCGGGCCGGGCGGGCGGCTCGCAGAAGGAGCCGCGGCCGGTCATGGCGCACCGGCGCCGGCTCCAGCTGCTGACCGTGTTCGCGTTCCTGGCCAGCGGGGCGTTCATCGTCAAACTCGGCGGCCCGGCGGTCTTCTTCAGCAGCCGGCAGGAGATCATCGCCGGCATCCAGGAGGCGGGCGTCTCCAACGGCGACGGCCAGGCCGGCCAGGCCTTCCTGCGCGGCTTCGGCACCGTCCCGGCGCTGCTGGCCCTGCTGCTGTACACGCGCTGGCTGGTGACCTCGACGTACGCCCGCCGAAAGGTTTCGGTGATCCTCACCTGGGCGGCGCTGGCGCTGCTCAACCTGGTGGTCAACAACCCGGTATCCAACCCGCGCTACTGGTTCCTGACGGTGCTGTTCGCGCTGCTGTTCGCCGTCTTCCCGGTGAGCGCGGCGATGTACCGGGTCGCGCTGTCCATGGCCGTGGTGGTGGCGCTGCTGGTCTTCCCGTTCGCGGACCGCTTCCGCTACGACGAGAAGAACTACAAGCCGGTGGAGACCACGTCGTTCCTGGAGCCGATGGCGCTCAAGGACTACGACCAGATCGGCATGTTCGCCAACACCATCACCTTCGCGGAGTCGGGCCCGGGCCACTTCTACGGCCGCCAGTTCGCCGGGTCGGTGCTCTTCGCCGTGCCCCGCTCGGTGTGGCCGGGCAAGCCGAGGGACACCGGCGTGATGGTCGGCCAGTGGATGGGCACGGTCAACACGAACCTGTCCTCGCCGATCTGGGCCGAGCTGTGGATCGACTTCGGCCCGCTGGGGATGGGGGCGGGACTGCTGGGCATGGGCTACGCGTCGGCCCGCGTGGACCGCCGGTACGCCAGGCGCGCGACCCGCAGGACCCCACCGGGCAGCCTGATCTCGGTGGTGGTCCCGCTGGTCGCGGGCTACTCCTTCATCCTGCTGCGGGGGCCGCTGCTGCAGGCGTCGGGGCGGGTGGCGATCGCCGCACTGTGCCTGGCGCTGGTGGCGACGTACCGCACGGACGCGTCGACGACGCTGCGCTAGCCGTACTGCCCGGCGCGGCGGCCCGTGCCCGCCCGCCGCGGCGGCCCCGTGCCCGCGGCGGGACGGCCCGGTCCGCGTCAGGACCCCGTGAGGACGACGAGCTGCCGGGTCGCCCGGGTCATCGCCACATAGCGGTCGACCGCTCCTTCGATGCCCTCGCCGAACGCCTCCGGTTCGACGAGGACGACCAGGTCGAACTCCAGCCCCTTCGACAGCTGCGGGGTCAGCGACCGGACGCGGGACCTCTCCCGGAACGCGCTGTCACCGCTGGCACCGCTGGCACCGCTGTCACCCGCGGCGATCACGCAGGCGGTGCCGTCGGCGTGCGCGGCGAGCCAGGAGTCGAGGACCGCGTCCAGGTCCGCGACCGAGCCGTGGACGACGGGGATGCCGCTGCTGCGCACGGACGCCGGTACGTTGGCGTCGGGCAGCACGGCCCGGATGACCGGCTCGGCCTCCGCCATGACTTCTTCCGGCGTACGGTAGTTGATGCCCAGCGAGGCCACCTCGATCCGGTCGAGCCCGACCCGCTCCAGCCGCTCCCGCCACGACTCCGCGAACCCGTTCCTGGCCTGGGCGCGGTCCCCGACGACCGTGAAGCTGCGGGACGGGCAGCGCAGCAGCAGCATCTGCCATTCCGCGTCGGTCAGTTCCTGGGCCTCGTCCACGACGATGTGCGCGAACGGGCCGGCCAGCCGGTCCGGGTCGGCGGCGGGCACGGCGCTCTCGTCGACCAGGCTGTCCCGCAGGTCCTGCCCGCGCAGCATCGTCACCGCGCCCTCGCCGTCGTCGTCGGCGGCCAGGACGTTGTCGATGACGTCGGCCATGCGGGCGCGCTCGGCCGCGAGGGCCGCCTCGCGCCGGCGGCTGCGATGCGCCGCCTGCGGGTCGCCCAGCCGTAGCCGCGCCGCGTCCAGGAGCGGCAGGTCGGACACCGTCCAGGCCCGGGCGTCCGCCCGCTGCAAGGTCCGTACGTCGTCACGGTCGAGCCACGGGGCGCACATCCGCAGGTAGGCGGGCACCGACCACAGGTCCGCGACGAGGTCGGCCGCGTCGATCAGCGGCCACGCGCGCTCCAGGGTCGCGACCAGCTCCTCGTCGTACCGCAGCGACCTGCGGAACTCCTCGGGCGAGACGTCCTCGTCGGCGCACTTGTCCAGCAGGATCGTGGCCAGTTCCGCCCAGACGATCTCGCGCGCCTCGTTGTGCGGGGTGCCGGCCGCCGCTTCGAAGGCCTCGGCCCAGTCGGCGGGGCTCAGCCGGATGTCGGCGCCGGCGGCCGTGACCGTCATCCCCTTGGCGGGCGGCTCCTCGTAGAGGCCCACGGCCTTCTCGATCGCCTGCACCATGCGGGCTGACGACTTCAGCCGGGCCGCGTCCGGGTCGCTCTCGACGGTCGCCGTCGCGCCCTCGGCGACGAGGTCCCGCACGGTGCAGGTCTGCACGCCCTCCTCCCCGAGGCTGGGCAGGACGTCGGCGACGTAGGCCAGGTAGGGCTGGTGCGGGCCGACGAACAGCACGCCGCCGCGGCGGTGCCCGAGGCGGGGGTCGGAGTACAGGAGGTGGGCGGTGCGGTGCAGGGCGACGACGGTCTTGCCCGTACCCGGACCCCCGTCGACGACGAGGGCGCCGCTGGAGCCGGCGCGGATGACGGCGTCCTGGTCGGCCTGGATGGTGCCGAGCACGTCGCGCATCCGGGGCGACCGGTCGGCGCCCAGGCTGGCGATGAAGGCGGACTGGTCGTCGAGCGCGGCGTGCCCCTCGAAGCCGTCGGCGGTGAACACCTCGTCCCAGTAGTCGCCGATCCGGCCGCGGGTCCAGCGGTACCGTCGGCGGCTCGCCAGACCCATCGGGTCGGCGTGGGTCGCGGCGAAGAACGGCTCGGCCGCCGGCGAGCGCCAGTCGATCAGCAGCCGGTTGCCCGCGCCGTCGGTCAGGCCGAGCCGCCCGATGTACACGGGCTCGGGATCGTCCGCGCCGACGATGCGGCCGAGGCACAGGTCCAGGCCGAAGCGGCGCAGGGTGCGCAGCCGGGCGGTCAGCCGGTGGATCTCCACGTCCCGGTCCATCGCCTCCCGGCCCAGGCCGCCGGGCGCCCTGCGCAGCTCGTCGAGGCGGTCGGACAGGTCGGCGATCGCCTGGTGGAGGCTCTCCGCGAGGGCCGCGAAGTGCTGCTCGTCGCCGGCGATCAGGGTCGGGTCGGCCTTGGGGGAGAGGTGGCCGGGAAGGTCGAACGCGCTGGTGGTCACGGGATTCAAGTCGTCAACTTTCCGCAGGTGGAAGCCTTGAGCGGCTGATTCTGCGGTACGAACGGGGCCTTGCCGCAAGCCCCCCGGTGCGCTATATGTTGAGAGTGGCGAGGGGTAGGCCTCGCCAACTGGCCTCGCCGACGGACCTCGCCGACTGTTCGTCCGTCAGGTCCCCCTCGTACTGCGTACGGCGGCTGCCACCGCCCCGCTCAGGCCGGAGCCGCTGCTGGGACGGGGACGCGGACGCGGGACACGCGCAGCCAGGCCGCGGAGGCCTTCAGGGCCGAGCCGGCCGCCAGACCCCAGGCCGCACCCGCGGCGCCGAAGGCCGCATAGCCGCCGAGCAGCAGCGCCACCGACAGCAGCGAGAAGACCACCTGCACCGACAGCGTCGCCTTCGGCTCCAGCACCCGCAGGGTCAGCAGCGCGCACGTCCCCAGGGCCATCACCGCGTACTGGGCGCCCGTCGCCGGCAGCAGCTCCGAAGCCACTTCCCACGTCTCCCCGAGCAGCATCCGCCCGTACCGGGCCGGCAGGAGGTACAGGGCGGCGGCCCAGCCCGCGCCGACCGCCGCCAGGACCAGCCCCAGCGCCACCGTCGCCCGGACCGTGGCACGCTTGCCGCCCAGGCGGCCCAGGACCGGCGGGCCGAAGGCGTTCGCCGAGTTGAACAGCACGTTCAGCGGCCCGAACAGCGTCGTCGCACCGCGCAGCGCACCGACCGCGAGCGGGGTGGCGAACACCCCGAGGCCCAGTACGGCGAGCTGGCTGGAGCCGTTGCCCACCGCGAACTCGACCACGAACCGCTGCCCGAGGTGCCCGCGCCGCAGGTACGGCCGCAGCTCGGCCCGTTCGCCACGTACGTACGGCCGCAGCAGCCACAGCCCCAGCACCAGCGCCGGCAGCGCCGACAGGCCCCAGGCCAGCACGAGCCGGGCGGGCGCGGCGCCCGAGGGCTGGGCCGCCAGCGCCGCCACCACGCACACCAGCCGCAGCGCGTCCGCGGCCAGCGCCCGCTGCGGCGTGCGCAGGGCCGAGAAGCAGTAGCGCAGCCCGTCCTGGAGCAGCACCAGCGGCAGGACCAGGCCCAGGGCCAGGAAGGCCCCGCCGGCCGGCCCGGGCAGCAGCGCGCCCACCGCCGCCAGTACCGCGCCCACCGCCGCCGACGCGGCCGCCGTGAACGCCACCGCCGAGCGGCACACCGCGCCCAGCCGCTCGCCGCGCTCCAGTACCACGCTCTGGCCGACGTACGCCATGTTCAGGCCGAGCAGCACGCTGAAGGCCACGTACACCATGGAGAACGCGGCGAAGCCGGCCGCCGAGGACAGCCGGGCCGCCAGTACCAGCACCAGGATGTTGGTGGCGCTGGACGCGGCCTGGTCCAGGACGGAGGCGAGGGCGGCGACACCCCGCCGGCTCACCTGCGGCCCGAGCGGACCGTGCGCAGGGCGACCGTGTCGGTGCCGTCGCCGGCGAGGTGCTGCTCCGGCTCCGGGCCGGCGCCCGGGGCCGGGGCCGGAGCGGTGTCCGCGGCGGCGCCCTTGCCGGCCTTCGC
>NZ_WTFF01000609.1 GCF_019400985.1 Streptomyces bambusae | reverse complement strand
CGCCGCAACAGCCAGCGCGAAGGTCCGTGGTGAGCGTCAGGGGGGTAAAAGAGCCGGGGTGTGAACGCCAGGCGGCCGGCAGCCCGCCTCGTCGGGGGCGCCGAGGGTGAGCTGGAGCTGGACGCCCCCGTCCTCGGGCAGTACCAGGGGCGCCTCCAGCACCAGTTCCTCCACGCGCGGGCAGCCGGTGTCGTGGCCGGCGTGCAGCGCCAGTTCGAGGAACGCGGTGCCCGGCAGCAGGGCGGTGTCCCGCAGGGCGTGGTCGGCGAGCCAGGGGTGCTCGGAGCGGGAGAGCCGGCCGGTGTACAGGACGCCCTCGGTGCCGGGCAGGGCTACGGCGGCGCCGAGCAGGGGGTGGCCGGAGCTGCCCAGGCCCAGCGCGGCGGCGTCGCCGGCCCGGGCCGGGTCGCGCGGCCAGTAGCGGCGGCGCTGGAAGGCGTACGTGGGGAGGGCCACGGGGTCGCCGGCGTCGCGGTGGCCGGCCAGGGCGGGGGCCCAGTCGGCGTCCACGCCGTGGACGTGCGCGGCGGCGAGGGCGGTGAGGAAGCGGGCGCTGCCGCCGTCGCCGCGCCGCAGGGTCTCGCCGACGAACGCCTCGGTGCCGGCCCGGTCGAGGGTCTCGCCGAGCGCGACCTGGAGCACCGGGTGCGGGCTGATCTCCACGAAGTGGGCGTAGCCGTCGGCGGCGAGCGCGCGGACGGCCTGGTCCAGGCGTACCGTCCGGCGCATGTTGCGGTACCAGTAGTCGGCGTCCAGTCCGGTGGTCTCCAGCAGGCCGCCGGTGACGGTGGAGTAGTAGGGGACGGCCGACTCGGCCGGGGTGACGTCGGCGAGCAGGTCCAGCATCCGGTCGCGGACCTCCTCGATGCGCGCCGAGTGGCCGGGGGTGTCCACGCCGGGCACCTGACGGGCCCAGACGCCCTCGGCGGTGAGCTGCCCGACGAGTTCGAGGACGGCGGGGCGCTCGCCGGCGACGACGACCGAGGCGGGGCCGTTGACGGCGGCCACCGAGAGCCGGCCCTGCCAGGCGGGCAGCCGGTGGGCGACCTGTTCCTCGGGCAGGGCCACCGATGCCATGGCGCTGGTGCCGGACAGCTCCAGCAGGGCCTGGCTGCGCAGGGCGACGATCTTGGCGCCGTCGGCCAGGGAGAGAGCGCCGGCGACGACGGCCGCGGCGACCTCGCCCTGGGAGTGGCCGACGACGGCGGCCGGTTCGACGCCGCAGGCCCGCCACAGCTCGGCCAGCGACAGCATCACGGCGAAGAGGGCGGGCTGGAGGACGTCCACGCGGTCGAGCGGGGGCACGCCGTCGGCGCCGCGGAGCACGTCCGTCAGGGACCAGTCCACGTACGGGGCGAGCGCCGCCTCGCACGCGGCGACGCGGGCGGCGAACACCGGTGAGGAGTCGAGGAGTTCGACGGCCATGCCGGCCCACTGGGAGCCCTGGCCGGGGAAGACGAAGACGGGCCGGGCGTCGGACGCCGGGGCGGTGCCGGTGACGACGGACACACCGTCGGCGCCGGGGACGCCGGGGACGGTGCCCGCGTGGGCGTCGGCGGCGGCGTCAGCGGCGTCGGCGCCGTCGGCCAGCGCGGCCAGGCCGCGCAGCAGCGCCTCCCGGTCGGATCCGAGGACCACCGCGCGGTGCTCGAAGGAGGCCCGGCCCCGCAGCAGGGCGAGGGCCACGTCGCGCGGGTCGGCGGCAGCACCGTCCGGGGCCGGGG
>NZ_WTFF01000608.1 GCF_019400985.1 Streptomyces bambusae | reverse complement strand
CAGCGGAACCGCCCGCCGGGACGGACCCGCGGCTGCCCGCGGAGGCGGACCCACGGCCGCCCGCCGGGCCGGGTCCGCGGCCGCCCGCCGGGTCGACGGCCGAGCGGGATTAATGGGTGGAGACGGCCAGTTCGGATACGTAGAGTGACGGGACCGCCCGCCGCCGACTGGAGCCCCCATGCGTACGCACTACCCCCGCACCCCGCACCTGCCCTGGTCCCCGGGCGCGGCGGCGGACGACGTACGGGCGACGGGCCTGGCGGGGCTGGAGGGCCGCGAGGTCGTCGTCACCGAGAAGCTCGACGGCGAGAACACCACCCTGTACGCAGACGGACTGCACGCGCGGTCAATGGACTCCGGCCATCACCCCTCGCGGGCCTGGGTGAAGGGCCTCCAGGGGCGCATCGGGCGGGCGATCCCGGACGGCTGGCGGGTGTGCGGCGAGAACATGTACGCGCGCCACTCGATCGCCTACGACGACCTGGACAGCTGGTTCTACGGCTTCTCGGTCTGGGACGGCGAGCACTGTCTGGACTGGGACCGTACGGTCGCCTTCCTGCGGCGGCTCGGGGTTCCCGCGCCGCCGGTGCTGTGGCGGGGCACCTTCGACGAGCGGGTGCTACGCAAGCTGCGGCTGGACACCACCCGGCAGGAGGGCTACGTCGTACGGACGGTCGCCGGCTTCGAGCGGGCGGCGTTCGGCGGGCACGTGGCCAAGTGGGTGCGCGGCGGGCACGTGCAGACGGACACGCACTGGATGCACGCGGCGGTCGTCGAGAACGGCCTCGGGCCGGCTGCCCCGCTGTGGGCGGTGCGCTCGGGTTCGACGCCGGACGCGGCCGGGCTGCTGGCGGCCTTGCGGCTGCCGGACGCACCGGGTCTGCGGGGCCTCCAGGACCACCAGGACCACCAGGACCACCAGGACCACCAGGACCTACGCGGTGCACGCGACGGCGCCGCCCGGGCTGCCGAGCGTGACGGGAACCGGGCCGTGCGCGCCGGGGAGCCGGCCGGCGACCCGGCTCGCGCTGCACAGTGGGCTGCGGAGTGCGCCGCCGACGCGGCCGCGCGGCTCGGGCTGATCGGGCGGTCCGGGGACGCCCGGCTCGCGGGGGTGCTGGCCGCCCTGCTGCACCGGACGCACCGGGCGTGGCTGGGACCGCGGCTGGTCGGGCCGCTGGGAATGCCCGCGGCCCGCCGGGTAGCCGACCTGGTGGGGCTGTCCGGGCGGCTGCACCGGCCGCACCCGGACGAGGAGCGGCGCTCCGGGCTGCTCCGGATGGCGTCCGCAGTCGACCTGGGCGTGCTGCACGCGGTCGCGGCGGCGACGGCCCCCGATACCGCGGCGGCCGAGCAGGCCGACTGGTCCGCGCTGCACGCCGAGGAGGCCGGGCTGCTCGTTGCGGACCCGCTGGGCCCGTTGCGCTCCGGACTGCGCGAGGCGCTCGGCGGGCTGGGCCCGGACGCGGCGGACCGGTGCTGGGCGCAGGCCCGGGAGGCGTACGCCGAGGGCCGGGTCCGGACGGTGGAGGAAGCCGTGGCGGCCACCTGGCGGTGGCGGGACGGCGCCTTCCCGCACCTGGTCCAGCTGGTCGGTCCGTCCGGCAGCGGCAAGAGCACCTTCGGTCGCGGGTCGGGGGCGGGCGCCGTGGTGTCGCTGGACGACCTGCGCGCGGCCCGCGGTGCGCGTGCGGACCAGCGGGCCAACGCCGACGTGCTGCGCGAGGGCCTGGCAC
>NZ_WTFF01000607.1 GCF_019400985.1 Streptomyces bambusae | reverse complement strand
GCCCGCGCGGTGCGCTCGGGCCGGGCCAGCAGCCGTTCCACCGGCAGCGCCGCGAGCCGGCCGAGCGCGGCGCTGACCCGGGCCTGGTCGAGCGAACCGCTGGCCAGCGCCCGGGCGGGGGTGACGGTGCCGACCCGCTGCGGCCTGCCGCCCTCCCCGTGGACGACCACGCCCGGGGCGAACGGCCGCAGCACCAGGTCGGCCAGACCCGGCGTCAGGTCCAGCTCCGGGTAGGAGGTGTTGAGCAACTGGCCGATCCGGTCCAGCCGGAATCCGCCGACCGTCTCGGTGGCCATCCGTCCGCCGGGGCCGTCGGCGGCCTCCAGGAGGATGACGCTGACCCCCGCGGCGGTCAGATGGTGTGCAGCCGCGAGTCCCGAGACTCCGGCTCCCACGATGACAACGTCTGCATGGTGTGCGCTTGCGCTGCTGAGCACGTGCCCCTCCCCGAGGTCGGCGACGCGGCTATGTCTCGTCGTCCTTCCCCCAACGGACTTGAGGGGAACCCAAGTTCGGTGCGGTATTGGGCACAACTTCTGTCGTAGAGCGGTCTGGTACCGGTCGCACGGCAGCCACACCGGGGCCACGCAGCAGTCGCACAGCAGTCGCACAGCGGTCGCACCCGGTGCACGAACGGTCGCACGCCCGCCCACCGCAGGCCGGCCTGCCCCGGCCTACTCCCCCGCCAGCGCCGCCCGGACCGCCTCCTCGATGCCCGGGTACCGGAACACGAACCCCGACTCCAGCAGCCGGACCGGCCGGGCCCGCTGGCTGCCCAGCACGTCCTGGGACAGTTCTCCGAGGACGATCCGCAGCGCCGCCCGCGGTACGGCGAACAGCGTCGGCCGGTGCAGTACGCGCCCCATCGCGGCCGTGATCTCCCGGTTGGTCAGCGGCTCCGGCGCGGTGAGGTTGACCGGGCCGGCCAGTGCGGGCGTGTCGATCAGGTGCCGCAGGGCCGCGACCTCGTCGTGCAGCGCGATGAACGGCCAGTACTGGCGCCCGTGGCCGAGCCGCCCGCCGATCCCGGCCCGGAAGACCGGGAACATCCGCCCCCACGCCCCGCCCTCGCCGGCCACGACCAGCCCGGTCCGGGCGAACACCGTGCGCACCCCCGCCTCCTGCGCGGGCGCCGCGGCCGCCTCCCACTCCACGCACACCGACGGCAGGAAGCCCTCGCCGGCCGGGGAGCCCTCGTCGAGCACGCGGTCGCCCTGGTCGCCGTAGTATCCGACGGCCGAACCGCTGACCAGCACCCGCGGCGGCTCGTCCAGAGCGGCGACGGCCCGTGCGACGGCGGCCGTACCGAGCACCCGGCTGTCGCGGATCTCCTTCTTGTACGCGGCGGTCCAGCGGTGGTCGCCGATCCCGGCGCCGGCCAGGTGGACGACGGCCGCGCAGCCCGCGAGCCCGGCCGGGTCGACGTACCCCCGTTCCGGGTCCCACCGCGCCTCGTCGGGCCCCGCGGGCGGCCGGCGCACGAAGCGGACGACCTCGTGCCGGTCCGCGCGCAGCGAGCGTACGAGCGCCTTGCCGATGAGTCCGGTCGAACCGGTGACCGCGATACGCATGCGCCCATCCTGCCTGCCCGCTGCCGGGCCCCGGGCACGGGCGGCCGGCGGCACGGGCCACGGGTCGGCGGGCGGCGGGTCGGCGAGCGCACCGGGGGGCAGCGGGGTCTCCCCCCCCTCCGGGGAGGGCGCGGGGGCGCGGGCCCCCGGCCCGGTGAGCCGCCGCGTGCACACC
>NZ_WTFF01000606.1 GCF_019400985.1 Streptomyces bambusae | reverse complement strand
GTTGGGCCCGGGGTGGTCGGCCCGGAAGCGGTTGGCCTTGAGGTGGTTGCCCCCGGAGGCGGTTCGAGCCTCTGCGCGGCGGGGGTGGAGGTTGGACGGGGGGATCTTGCGCGGGGTGAGTCGCTGACGGGGGGGTGTGAGGGCGTGACGACCTTGGGGCACCTGGCGGCGCGGCTCGGCGGGACGGAGGGGGAATGCCGGGACGTGACAGGGGAGGGGACGCGGGGGCTGCCGGGGGGGGGGCGGGGGGGGGGGGGGGGCGGGGGGGGGGGGGAGGGGGGCGGGGGGGGGGGGGGGGGGGTGGGGGGGGGGGGGCGGGGGGGGGGGGGGGGGGGGGGGGGGGGGGGGGGGGGGGGGGGGGGGTGGGGGGGGGGGGGGGGGGGGGGGGGGGGGGGGGGGGGGGGCCGGGGCGGGGGGGTTGGGGGGCGGGGGTTGGGGGGGGGGGGGGGGGGGGGGGGGGTTCCCGGGGGGGGGGGTGGTGCGGGGGGGGGGGGTGCTGGGGTGGGTGGGCTCGGCTGGCCAGGTGGGTAGCTCGGGGGCTGGCGGCCTGGTGGCCGGTCTGGGGGCAGTCGGTCTGGGGGCGGTTGGCCCGGAGGTGGCCGGCTCGGGGGTGGCCGGTCGGTTGGTTCGCTCGGAGGTGGCCAGCAGGGAAGTGGCCGGTTCGGGGGTGGCCGGTTCGGGGGTGGTTGGGCCGGGGGTGGTTGGGCCCGGAGTGGCTGGGCCCGGGGTGGTCGGCTCGGGGGTGGCAGGCCTGGAAGTGGTCGGCTTCGGGGTGGCTGGGCCCGAGGTGAGTGGGTCCGGGGTGGTTGGCCCGGGGGAAGCTGGGCCCGGGGTGGTCAGCCCGGAAGTGGCCGGCCCGGAAGTGGCTGACTCGGAAGTGGCCGGCCCGGGGGTGGCCGGCCCGGAAGTTGCTGACTCGGAGGTGGCCGGTTCGGGGGTGGTTGGGCCCGGGGTGGTCGGCCCGGAAGCGGTTGGCCTTGAGGTGGTTGCCCCCGGAGGCGGTTCGAGCCTCTGCGCGGCGGGGGTGGAGGTTGTACGGGGGGATCTTGCGCGGGGTGAGTCGCTGACGGGGGTGTGTGAGGGCGTGACGACCTTGGTGCACCTGGCTGCGCGGATCGGCGGTACGGAGGCGGAATGCCGGGCCGTGAACGTCGAGGGCACGCGGGCGCTGCTGGCGGAGGCGCGGCGGGCAGGCGTAGATCGGATCGTGCAGGTGGGGACGGCCGCGGTGTATCGGGACGGGGCACATCGTGGCGCGGCGGAGGGGGAACTGGTCGAGGATCCGGGGTCGGTGACGAGCGTGACCCGGCTGGAGGGGGAGCGGCTGGTGCTGGCGGCGGGCGGGACGGTGTTGCGTCCGCATCTGGTGTATGGGCGGGGGGACCAGTGGGTGGTGCCGTCGTTGCTGGGGTTGCTGGCGAGGTTGCCGTACTGGGTGGACGGCGGTCGGGCGCGGATGTCGATGGTGTCGGTGGATGCGTTGGCCGGGGCGGTTGCGGGTTTGGCTGTTGCTGGGGGGGGGGGGGGTGGGCGGGCCGGGGCTGGGCGGGCCACCGCCGAGCAGGCCGGACCTGGGCGGGCTGCCGCTGGGCGGGCCGTGCCTGAACAGGCCGCCGCTGGGTCGGTGGTGCCTGGGCGGGCTGCCGATGAGCCGGCTGTCCCTGAGTGGGGCGAACCTGAGCGGGCTGGCGCTGAGGGGGCTGTGCCTGGGCGGGCGGTGTCTGGGCCGTCTGCCGCTGGGCGGGTTGTGTCT
>NZ_WTFF01000605.1 GCF_019400985.1 Streptomyces bambusae | reverse complement strand
GCGCCGCGCTCGACCTCCGCGCCGCCGTACCCGCCGCCGACCGCGACGGACTCCTCGACGGCCTGGCCGCGCTCGCCGCCGGCGCCGAGGACCCGCGCGTCCGGCGCGGCACGAGCCGCCCCGGGGGGCTCGCGTTCCTCTTCACCGGGCAGGGCGCCCAGCGCGTCGGCATGGGCCGTGAGCTGTACGCCGCCCACCCGGTCTTCGCCGAGGCCTTCGACGCCGCCTGCTCCGCCCTCGACCGGCCCCTGGACCGGCCGCTGCACGACGTGGTCCTCGGTGGCGCGGATGTCGCGGCGGCAGCGGATGTCACGGCGGCAACGGCGGCAACGGCGGCAACGGCCGCAGCGGCCGCAACGGCCCCCGGCGGTGCGCCGGGGGCCGCCCTCCTGGACCGCACCCTCTACACCCAGGCCGGCCTGTTCGCCCTGGAGACCGCTCTGTTCCGGCTGCTGACCTCCTGGGGCCTGCGCCCGGACCACCTGCTCGGCCACTCGGTGGGGGAGCTGGCGGCCGCACACGCCGCAGGGGTGCTCGACCTCGACGACGCCGCCACCCTGGTCGCGGCCCGCGGCCGGCTGATGGAGGCCTTGCCGGACGGCGGTGCCATGGTCTCCGCGCAGGCCTCCGAGGACGAGGTCCGCGCCCTGCTGGTGCCAGGTGCCGGCATCGCCGCCGTCAACGGCCCCCGGGCCGTCGTGGTCTCCGGCGAGGGCGACGCCGTCGAGCAGGTCGCGGCCGCCCTGGAAGCGGCCGGGCACCGTACGAAGCCCCTCAACGTCAGCCACGCCTTCCACTCGCACCTCATGGAGCCGATGCTCGCCGAGTTCGGCCGGATCGCCGGCACGCTCACCTTCCGGCCGTCGGCCGTCCCCGTCGTCTCCAACGTCACCGGCCGCACCGCCGATCCCGACGAGATCCGCACCCCGGAGTACTGGGTGCGCCACGTCCGCGAGGCCGTCCGCTTCCACGACGGCATGCGCCACCTCTGGGAACGCGGCGTCCGCCGTTTCGTCGAACTCGGCCCCTCCGGGGTGCTCAGCGCCGCCGGCCAGGCCTGCCTCGGCGACGACCCCGAGGCGGTGCTGGTCCCCGTACTGCGCCGCGAGCGCCCCGAGACGCACACCGTCGCCGCCGCCCTCGGCGAGCTGTTCGTCCACGGGTCCGCTCCCGACTGGACGGCCGTCTTCGCCGGCACCGGGGCCGGGCGGCCGGCCCTGCCCACCACCGCGTTCCAGCGCACCCGCTACTGGCCCCGGCCGGGTGCCGCACCCTCCGGTGCCGCTCCGGGCACGGCCGGGTCGGACCCGGCCGCCGCCCTCCAGTACCGCGTGCGGTGGGAGCCCGTCCCGGACCCGGCGGGCGCCGAGCCCACCGGTACGTGGCTGGTCGCCGGACCGGACGCCGCCGACATCGGCCGGGTGGCCGCCGCCCTGGCCGCGCGCGGGGCCACGGCGCTCACACTGCACCTGACCGAGAGCGCCGCCCCGCATGCCGAACTCGGCACCGACAGCGGTACCGGTACCGCCGACATCACCGGTACCGACAGCGGCACGGGCACCGGCGGCAGCACCGGCACCGACGGCAGGACCGTCCCCGACACCGCCACCGAAGCCAGCAATGGCCCCAGCACCGGCGCCGGCCGCGAGCAGGCCCTGGTCTTCGGCTCCGGCTACGCCGTCAACACCGGCGTCATCGGCGGACTCGTCGGCCCCGGCGACACCGTCTTCATCGACAAGTACGACCACGCCAGCAT
>NZ_WTFF01000604.1 GCF_019400985.1 Streptomyces bambusae | reverse complement strand
TCGTTACCATGTTGCATGTTTTTATCTCGACTGCAGCGCGCTCTGCTGAGTTTCACAGGCGTAAGATCGTCGGCAGCTTCGGAGGTGTAGAAGAGACCGCGGCAGGGCGGACCCACGGTGCGCCGTCGGCCCGCCGTGATCAGGTCAGCCGGAGGTCGATCCAGGGGATCGTGTCTCCTGGCAGCAGGTACCGCTCGGTCTCCACGAAGCCGTGGCCCAGCGCGAAGTGCAGCCCGTCCTCGTTGGAGGACAGCACGACGGTCTCGATCGTCTCCGCGCCCAGCTCCCGGGCCCGGGCGAGCCCGCGGGCGTACAGTTCCCTGCCGATGCCCCGGCCGCGGTGTGCCGGGAGTACGCGCGCGATGACGGTCGCGGTGCGGGTCCCGTCCTCCGGCGGGCGCACCGTCGTACAGCCCACGAGCAGGTCGCCGACGTAGGCGACCTCCAGGTGGTGGCGGCCGGCGCGCTCGCGCACCTCGTCCAGGGAGAGCACATGGGTCGGGATGATCGAGTTGTGGACGTGCTGCCAGTCCAGGAGCGCCTGCTCGTCGTCCGGCCGCCGGACCCGCAGGCCGGGCGGCGGCGCGTCCGCCGCGCCGAGGAACTCCGCCACCGCCGCCACGAAGCCGTCGGGGTCGTCGAGCCAGGGATGGTGCCCGGCACCGGGCTGCACGGTGAAGCCGGCGGCGGGGAACAGCGCCGCGAACTCGGCCAGGGTGGGCACGGGCGCGCCCGGGTCGACCTCGCCCGCCAGCACGAGCACCGGTGACGTGTGCCGGGCGAGGGCGGCGCGCGCGGCGTCCGGGTCGAAGGCTCCCTCGGCGCCGAACGCGGCCACGACCGCCGGGTCCAGCCGCTCGTCGCCCGCCGCCTGGTGGGCCCGCGCCGCGTCGTCCCACCGGCCGTACGAGAAGGGGGCGACGGCCTGCCAGGCGTCGGCCCCGGCGTCGGCCCGGCCGGCCAGGATCGACTCCAGCGCCTCGTACGCGGCCGGGAACCACGGCTCGTCCCGCCGCAGCCGCGCCGTCTCGCGCCGCCGGTCCGCGGTGACGGTGAGGCCGACCGCGCGAACGCTGGGCGTGACCAGCACGAGCCTTCCGACCCGGCCCGGATGGCGGGCCGCGTACTGCACGGCCAGGTTGGCGCCGGCGCAGTGCGCGAGGAGGTCCATCCGGTCGAGGCCGAGGTGCACGCGCAGGGCCTCGACGTCGTCGACGAGCCGGTCGCAGCGGTAGGAGGCGGTGTCCTCGGGTACCGCGGACAGGCCGGTGCCGCGCGGGTCCGGCAGGATCAGCCGGCGGTGCCGGGACAGGCCACCGAGGTCGCCGAGGTACGCGGAGTCCGTGGGGCCGCCGGGCAGGCAGACCAGCGGCGCACCGGCGCCCTGGACCCGGTAGGCGAGCTCTGTTCCGTCGGAGGCGGAGATGGTGGGCATGGCCGGGGATGGTGGCAGGCTTGATCAACGTCGGCAACCGGATTTCGGCGCCCCGTCCGCCCAACCTCTACCTCGTCCTCTTCCTCTTCCTCGTCCCGTGCCCTGCCCCGTCCCCATGCACCCCGGTACGGCGGCTCAGGGCCGGGCCGAGGGGGACAGGTAGGCCCGGTAGTCGCTCAGGCCCGGGAGGGCGTGCAGCCGGTGGGGGCGCCAGGTGCGGGCCCAGGGCGGTGGGGCCTGGCCGCCCGCGACGAGCACCGCCGCCGGCCGGGTGCGCGCGAGCGCGGCGAGCGCCTCCGCGGTGATGCTGCCGTCGTGGCCGCCGTAGACCTGGCG
>NZ_WTFF01000603.1 GCF_019400985.1 Streptomyces bambusae | reverse complement strand
GCCGGGGGCCGGCGGCCGGGGGCCGGGTGGCGGGGGCCGGCGGCGGCGAGGACCACGGCGGTGCCCGGGGTCCAGCCGGCCTCCAGCAGGCGGTCGTGGAGGGCCTCCGTGAGCAGGGGGTGCGGACCCAGCGGGGCGGCGACGCGGACGCGCAGGTGCGGGGCGCGGGCGGCGGCCGCCGGCAGGTCGCGCTTGACGTGGTGGCCGCGGCCGAGGAGCAGCGGTACGAGGACGGCCCCGCCCTGCACGTCCCGGAGGGTGTCGTCCAGCAGGGGCGCGGTCAGCTCGACGTGGCCGAGCCGGACGTCGAGGCGCGGGCGGAGTTCGCGGACGCGGTGGAGGAGGTCGCGGGCCGTGCCGAGGGCACGCGGGTCCCGGCTGCCGTGGGCGACGGCGACGAGGGCGGGCTGCTGCATGGGCGGGCTCCGGGTGGGCGCAGGCTGCTCAGCTGGCTGCCCAGCTGGGCCGTGATACGGCTGAACAGCTCGGCCGCGCTGCCGGGGAGGAGGAGGGGGAACGACTCGGGAGACTGCGACGGCTCCGTCATGGACCGATGGTGACGGGCCCAGGTTGCGGTGCCGTTGCGCCGGGGTGACAGGTGTTTACGGGGACCTCACCCGATCATTCGTACGAGTGAAAGGCGGGGGCCGGGGAACTGGGAGCCGCGGGCGGTTCGTCCAACCGTGCGAACGGCGTACGAGACGGCGTACGAGGAGGACGTACGCACAGGGCGAGGCACGGCGAGGAACGGCAAGAGGGGGGACCGGCCATGAAGCTGCGCGGGCTGGTGGGGTCGACGGTGCGGGACAAGCGGCGGGAGAAGCGGCGGGAGCTGCGGGAGCTGCGGGAGCTACCGGGGCCGGCGGGCGCCCGGCTGCGGAGAGCCGTCGGTGGGCTCACGGGCGCCCGGCTGCGGAGAGCCGTCGCTGCGCTGAAGGACGTCCGGGGGCGGCGGCGTGCCGTGCAGGCCGTGATGGCGGGGTGCGTGCTGGCGCTGCTGCCGTCGGCGTGGACCCACGCGGTGGCCGCCGACCGGCTGCGGACCACGGCGGACGCACCCGCCTCGGACGTCGCGGTGGTGTTCGGGGCGGGGCTGTGGAACGGCCGGCCGACGCCGTACCTGGCGCGCCGGCTGGACGCGGCCGCCGAGCTGTACCGGTCGGGCAAGGTCAAGGTCGTGCTGGTCACCGGGGACAACAGCCGCACGGAGTACGACGAGCCGACCTCGATGCGGGGCTACCTGCGCGAGCACGGGGTGCCGGACGGCCGCATCGTCAGCGACTTCGCCGGCTTCGACACCTGGGACTCCTGCGCGCGCGCCCGGGAGGTCTTCGGCGTGGACCGGGCGGTGCTGATCAGCCAGGGCTTCCACATACGCCGGGCGGTGGCCCTGTGCCAGGCCGCCGGCATCGAGTCGTACGGCGTCGGGGTCGACGACGAGCACGACGTGACCTGGTACTACGGCGGCGCCCGCGAGGTGTTCGCGGCCGGCAAGGCGGCGCTGGACGCGGCGTTCAAGCCGCAGCCGCACTTCCTCGGGCCGAAGGAGGAGGGGGTGTCGCGGGTACTGGCCGGTCTGGCACACTGACGCGGCTCTGGATGTGCCGGACAGTCATATCCGTTGCTCAGAGCCTCAGCAGCTCTCGGCATTCCGGGCATTTCCGCCCGGAAGGTCCGTCTCATCACCAGAGCGTGAGGGCTTCGGCTTGAGTACGGTCTCTCGTTTCCGTCTGCCGCTGGTGCGGTAGGGCTGCGCCACCTGCCCGCCCCGCT
>NZ_WTFF01000602.1 GCF_019400985.1 Streptomyces bambusae | reverse complement strand
GAGCAGAACGGTGCCCACCCCCAAGGACCTGGCCGGACTGCGCGCCCCCGTCCCCGCCGCGGCCGCCGCACCCGCGGCCGCGACGGCGGGCGCGGGCAGCGCCCTGCGCTGGTCCTCCGACAAGGGCTGGATCGACCGGGCCGGCCCCCTCGGCGAACCCGCCGAGACCGCCTCCCTGCCCACCCTCGCGCACCTCACCAGCGCCGAGCAGCGCTGGGCCGACCGGGAGGAGGACATCACCACCGTCGGCGGCGACCCCTTCGAGGTCGGCCAGGTCTTCGCCCGGCGCTGGCTGGAACGCCTCCCGGAGACCGTCCACCTGCAGAAACTGGCCACCCTCTACCCCCGCATCCCGCACCGCATCGACGGCGAGCTGCTGCGCTACGCCGCCCGCTTCGGCCTGCTCGCACACAAGGACGACCAGATCGACGAGCACGACCGCTACGCCATCCGCGCCGGGTTCTGGCGGGAGATCGACGTCCGGGCCGCCGCCGACCACGTGGCCGCCGCGTCGGCGGGCCCCGCGACCCCGGGGCCCGGGGAGGCCCCGTAACCCCGTAGGCTGCTCCCTCGTGAGTACGGGCACCACGACACAGGCGGAGCACACCGCGGCAGGCGCCACGGGCGACGCGGTCTGCGTGGTGCGTGACCTGGTCAAGACCTACCCCGCGGTGCGGGCCGGGCGCGGCGCGCCGGCCCTGCCCGAGACGCGGGCGACCGACGGGATCTCCCTGGAGGTCCGGCGCGGCGAGATCTTCGGCCTGCTCGGCCCGAACGGCGCCGGAAAGTCCACGCTGGTCCGCCAGCTGACGGGCCTGCTACGGCCCGACTCCGGCACCGTCGAGCTGCTCGGCCACGACCTCGTACGCCACCCCGAGCGCGCGGCCCGGCTGCTGGCCTACCTCGGACAGGAGTCCACCGCCCTGGACGAGCTCACGGTGGCGCTGGCCGCCGAGACCACCGGGCGGCTGCGCGGGCTCGGCGTACGCGAGGCACGGGCCGCCCGGGACGAGGTCCTGGACGAACTCGGCCTCACCGCTCTCGCGGGCCGCCCGCTGAAGAAGCTGTCCGGCGGACAGCGCCGGCTCGCCTGCTTCGCCGCGGCCCTGGTCGGGGAGCGCCCCGTCCTGGTCCTGGACGAGCCCACGACCGGCATGGACCCGGTGGCCCGGCGGGCGGTGTGGTCCGCCGTGGACCGGCGGCGCGCCCAGTGCGGGGCCACGGTGCTGCTGGTCACCCACAACGTCATCGAGGCGGAGACGGTCCTGGACCGGGTCGCCGTCGTCGACCAGGGCAAGGTCATCGCCTGCGACAGCCCGGCCGGGCTGAAGGCGCTCGTCTCCGACGAGGTCAGGCTGGAACTGGTGTGGCGCACGACGCCCCCGCTGGAGATCCCCGAGGTCGCGGCCCTCCGCCCGGCGGCCGCCGAGGCGGGCCGGCGCTGGGTGCTCCGCCTGCCCCAGGACGAGGCCCGCGCGGCGGTGGCCGCGATGACGGGCGGCCCCGCCTTCGCCGCCCTGGACGACTTCACGCTGGCGACGCCGAGCCTGGAGGACGTGTACCTGGCGCTCGGCGGCCGGACGAAGGGCCTGGTGAAGTCATGACCGACCACCCCACAAACCCATCACCCACCCAGCCCCCACCACTGCCGGGCCTGCCCGCGGCTACCGCCCGGGAAGCCGGCCCGGCCGCCGACAGGACCCCGGTCCCGGTGGCCGTCCCGGCGGCCGCCGACCGGACCCCGGCCGCGCCCGCGGCGCTGGTGGCCGTTCCGCCGGCTACCGGCC
>NZ_WTFF01000601.1 GCF_019400985.1 Streptomyces bambusae | reverse complement strand
CGTCCGCACCGCGCGGCGCGAGCTGCGCGCCGGGGCCGTCGTCAACGCCGCCGGCACCTGGGGCGGGGCGGTCGCCGAACTCGCGGGCGTGGCCCTGCCGGTGCTGCCGCGGCGCGGCTTCGTGCTGGTCACCGAGCCGCTGCCGCGGGTCGTCCGGCACAAGGTCTACGCCGCCGACTACATCGCGGACGTGGCCAGCGGCTCCGCCGCGCTGCAGTCCTCGGGGGTGGTCGAGGGCACGCCCTCCGGCCCGGTCCTGATCGGCGCCACCCGCGAACGTGTCGGCTTCGACCGCTCGTTGTCGGTGCAGGCGCTGCGCCGGCTGGCCGCGCAGGCGGCCGCCCTCTTCCCGGTCCTCGCCGACGTACGGGTGCTGCGCACGTACCACGGCTTCCGCCCCTACCTCCCCGACCACCTGCCGGCGATCGGCCCCGACCCGCGGGTGCCGGGCCTGCTGCACGCCTGCGGCCACGAGGGCGCAGGCATCGGCCTCGCCCCGGCAACCGGCACCCTGATCACCGCCGCCCTGACCGCCACCACCCCGCCCCTGGACCCAACCCCGTTCCGCCCGGACCGCTTCGGCACGGGGGCTGCCGGATGAGCCCCGAACCCGGGGCGCCTCCGGCACCCGAGACGCCTGCGGCGTCGGGGCAGCCCACGGCGCCTGCGGCACCCGAAGCACCCGGGCAGCCTGCGGCACCCGCGGTACTCGCCGCGCCCGGGCGGAATGTGGTGCCTGCGACATCCGGGGCGCCCGAGGCGTCCGGGCGGCCTGCGGCACCCACGGCGCCTGCGGCACCCACGGCGTCCGGGCGGGCTGCGGCACCCGCCGCATCTGGGAGGCCCACGGCGCCTGCGGCACCCGAAGCACCCGGGCAGCCCGCGGCACCCGCGGTACTCGCCGCGCCCGGGCGGAATGTGGTGCCTGCGGCATCCGGGGCGCCCGAGGCGTCCGGGCGGCCTGCGGCACCCGCCGCATCTGGGAGGCCCACGGCGCCTGCGGCACCCGAAGCACCCGGGCAGCCCGCGGCACTCGCGGCACTCGCCGCGCTCGGGCGGAATGTGGCGCCTGCGGCATCCGAGGCGCCTGAGGTGTCCGGACGGCCTGCGGCGCCCGAGCGGCCCGCGGCGCCTGCGGTGCCCGCGAAGTCTGCGGTGCCCGCGAACCCCGCGGCGCCCGCGAAGCCCGACGCGCCCGAGGCGCCCGCCGGGTCCGCCGTCCCTGCCCCGTCCCTCCCGTCCCAACCCACCCATTCCCCGAAGGAGACCGCACGATGAGCCGGACCCCGCGTGACGTGGTCGGCGGTGTCGCGGAGGATGCGTACACCGTGACCTTCGACGGTCGCGAGATCCCCGCGCTCGCCGGGCAGACGGTCGCCGCGGTGCTGTGGGGCGCCGGGATCATGGCCTGGCGGACCACGCGCGAGGGCGGCGCTCCGCGCGGTGCCTTCTGCGGGATCGGCAGCTGCTACGACTGCCTGGTCACCGTCGACGGCCGCCCCAACCAACGCGCCTGCCTGGTCCCCGCCCGCCCGGGAGCCGCCATCACCACCCAGGAGGGCACCGGCCATGCCGACCTCGCCGTCTGACCGTTCGCCGTCGGGCGCCTCCCTCGCGTCCCCGGCCGAGGGCACCGGCCTCGCCGACCTGGCCGTCGTCGGGGCCGGGCCCGCCGGGCTTGCCGCCGCCGTCACGGCCGCCGGGCTCGGGCTGCGGGTCGTGCTGCTCGACGCCGGGGAGCGGGCCGGGGGCCAGTTCTACCGGCAGCCCGCGGCGGCGCTCGGCGCCGCCCGGCCCGAGGCGCTGCAC
>NZ_WTFF01000600.1 GCF_019400985.1 Streptomyces bambusae | reverse complement strand
TATACGCGACAGCCCTCGGCCGCGGCCACGCCCTCGGCCAGCACGATGGCCAGGATGCCGTCCGCGTCGGCGCCGGCCGGGCCGAGGTAGGCCCGCTGCACCGCGTCCTCGGCGGCCACCACCGCCCGTACCGCCCCGGTGACCGCGGGGTCGGCCAGCGGGTCGGCGTCGGTGCGGCCCTCGGCGAGGGCCAGCAGGGCGGAGCCGGCCAGCGGGAACGTGACCGGGCCGGCCACGTCCAGGAGCAGGGTGTCGGCCTTCTCGTGGGCGAGGGCGGCCAGCGCCTGGCGCAGCGGCACGGCGACCGGCCGGCCGGCCGGGTCCCACCGGGCCAGGGAGTCGGTCGAGGTGAAGGCGGGCAGGGCCCGGCGGTCGCCCGCGACCAGCGTGGGCACGGCCATGTCGCTGGTCTTCTCCTGCTTCAGACCGGTCTCGGGGTCGATCTCGACCTCGCCGAGCACGGCGACGACGGGGACCAGCAGCCGGGCTCCGGCGAGGGCCGCGAGCACCTCGGGCTCGCGGGAGCGGTCCTCGGCCCAGGCGGCCAGGGCCGCGCTCAGCCGCGGATCGGCGGAGCCGTCGTCGTCGGAGAAACCGGGGTCGGGAATGTTCTTCTGCGCCACAGTTACCCGACCCTATCCCGACCCCGCCGCCGGGCGAGTACGGCGGCCAGCGCGAGCAGCACCAGCCCGCCGGCCGAGGCCGCCAGGGCGGGCAGCCCGGAGCGGCGCCCGGCCGGGCGGAGGGGTTCGGGGCCGGAGCCGAAGTACTGCTGCGCGTACGGCACCGGCTCGGGGAGGACGCCCTGCGGCCGCAGGGCCTCCGCGGCCCGCAGTGCGGCCACCGGGTCGACCAGGCCGTGGCCGCGGGCGTCGTCGCGGCCGCCGGGCGGGGAGTCTGCGGCGGTGTCGGCCAGCAGCTTCTTGATCTGGGCCGGGGACAGGCCGGGGTGGGCGGACCTGACCAGGGCGACGGCGCCGGAGACGAAGGCCGCGGCGGCGCTGGTGCCCCAGCCCTCGTAGTAGGAGCGGTCGGGGTCGGCGATGACGACGTCGACGCCGGGGGCGCAGACGGTGGCGTACCAGCTGCGGGTGGAGAAGGCGGCCTTGCGGCCGCGGCGGTCCACGGCCGTGACGGCGATGACGCCCGGGTACGAGGCCGGGTAGGAGGCGTGGTCGCCGGCCTGGCCGCCGTTGCCGGCGGAGGCCACCACGACCGCGCCCTTGGCCAGGGCGTACTGGACGGCCTCGTCCTCGGCGGCCTCGTGGTGGGCGGAGGCGCTGTCGTCGCCGAGGGAGAGGTTGATCACGTCGGCGCCGTGGTCGGCGGCCCAGCGGATGCCCTCGGCGAGCGCGCCGCCCTTGTTCTCGCGGGCCTTGGCGCGGCCCGGGTCGCCCTCCTCCAGGATCCCCCGGACCGGCAGGATCCGGGCGGCGGGGGCGATGCCGAGGATGCCCTGGCGGCGGCTGGGTCCGTGGCCGTGGCCGGCGATGATCCCGGCCATGGCGGTGCCGTGGCGGGCCCAGTTGCGGTCGCCGCGGGTGGCGCCCATGCCGATCAGGTCGGTGCCGTCGAGGACCTGGCCGTCGAGGTCGGGGTGGGCGGCGTCGACGCCGGTGTCGAGGACGGCGACGGTGACGCCCTCGCCCCGGGTGGTGCCCCAGGCCTCCTCGGCGCGCAGCGCGGTCAGCGCCCACTGGCGTTCGCGGACGACGTCCTCGACGTCGGCGGCAGCCGGGTGGGCGGTGGTCACGGCGGCGACCGCGAGCAGGGCGGCGACGGCCGTGGCGCGCAGCGCGCGGCGCCGGGC
>NZ_WTFF01000060.1 GCF_019400985.1 Streptomyces bambusae | reverse complement strand
CGCCCAACACCCACCGCGTAAGATCCGCGGCACCGGCAGGGTGTTACAAGGGACAGGCCCCCCCCCGCGGCAGGCCCCGCCACCGCCACCGCCGCCGGCAGGGGCAGCGCCCCCACCGCCGCCGCCCGGAGGATCGTCCTGCGCGCCACTGCCATCTGGGCCACCCGCTCCCCGCTGCCAAAAGACTGCCCGTCGGCCGATTCAACGACCGCGGCCGGGCCACGGCAACGCCGTCGCCGGCCATGTTCCGCCGGTACCGGCGCCGATGCCCGCAGCACGGCGGGTGGGGAACGGGACCGCCGACGCCGGCGACCCGTGAACGGACGGGGTGGCCCGAACCCGCTCCACCGCCGCGGCTGTCGGCCAGGCCCTAGGATTCGGGCCATGCCGTTGATCATGAAGGACGTGGATCGGTTCGAGGCTGCGAGGCCCCGGCTGGCAGCTGTCGCCTACCGCCTCCTCGGCTCCGCGAGCGAGGCCGAGGACGCCGTGCAGGAGACGTTCCTGCGGTGGCAGGCCGCCGACGTCGAGCGCATCGAGGTCCCCGAGGCCTGGTTGACGAAGGTGCTCACCAACCTGTGCCTCAATCAGCTCGGTTCGGCGCGGGCCCGGCGCGAGACGTACGTGGGGCAGTGGCTGCCCGAGCCGTTGCTCGAAGGCGACCCCATGCTGGGGCCGGCCGACACCGCCGAGCAGCGCGAGTCGGTCTCGTACGCGGTGCTCACCCTGATGGAGCGGCTGTCGCCGGGCGAGCGGGCGGTGTACGTGCTGCGGGAGGCCTTCGACTACCCGCACCGGGAGATCGCCGAGATCCTCGACATCAGCGAGGCCGCCAGCCAGCAGATCTTCCACCGGGCCAAGAAGCACATCTCGGACGGCAGGGCCCGCACCGAGGTCGACGAGGCGGCCGCCCGGCGGATCGTCGAGGAGTTCCTCGCGGCCGCCACCAGCGGGCGGACCGAGCCGCTGGTGCGGCTGCTCACCGGCGATGCCGTGGCCGTCGGGGACGGCGGCGGGAAGGTTCCGGCCCGCGCCAAGGCGTTCGAGGGGGCCGTCGCGGTGGCCACCTTCCTGCGGGGGATGTTCAAGCCCTCCGCGGCCAAGCGCGCCATCGTCGGCGGCGAGGCCGAGATCTACGTGGCGACTGCCAACGGCGGGCCCGCCGTCGTGGCGGTCCTCGACGGCCGGATCGTCGGTGTCATGTGCCTGGAGATCACCGCAGCGGGCATCGCCGCGTTCCGCAGCCAGGTCAACCCGGACAAGCTCGTCCGCGCGACCGAGGCGTGGGCCGCGGCCGGCGACCACGGGGAGCCGGTGATCCACACCTTCTGACCCCTGCTCGTACGCCTGTGCCCCCGGTGTGACGTGCTTCACACCGGGGCCTGTCAGGAAACGGCGGGCTGTCCGGTTCAAGGGACGTGACCGCGTCGGACAACGGCCGGAACCGCACAGACAGGAGCAGGGACATGCAGCACCGCATCATCGTCCTCGGTGCCGGATACACCGGAGCCATGGCGGCCGGCCGCCTCGCCAGGCGGCTGCACCGCGACGACGTCGCCATCACCCTCGTCAACGCCGAGCCCGACTTCGTCGAGCGGGTACGGATGCACCAGCTCGCGGCCGGCCAGGAGCTCACGGCCCGGCCGTTCGCCGAGATGTTCGCGGGCACCGGGGTCGAGCTGCGGATCGCGAGGGTCACGGGCGTCGACGTCGACCGGAAGACCGTCAGCGTGGTCGACGCGGACGGCGGGGGTGCCGGGACCGGGGAGCTGGAGTACGACACCCTCGTGTACGCCCTCGGCAGCGGCTGGGACGACCAGGGCGTGCCCGGTGTCGCCGAGCACGCCCACGAGGTCGCGAGCCGGGCCGGAGCGCTGCGGCTGCGCGAGCGGCTGGCCGGCCTGGCCGCCGGGCAGTCCGTGGTCGTCGTCGGTGGCGGCCTCACCGGGCTGGAGGCCGCGTCCGAGATCGCCGAGGCCCGTCCGGACCTCGACGTCACCCTCGCCGCCCGCGGCGGCCTCGGCGACTGGCTCTCGCCCAAGGGCCGCGGGCACGTGCGGAAGGTCTTCGACGGGCTCGGCATCACCGTGCACGAGCACGCCGCCGTCACCGCCGTCGCCGCCGACCGCGTCACCACCGCCGACGGGGAGGTGATCCCGGCCGCGGCCACCGTGTGGACCACCGGCTTCGCGGTCCACCCGATCGCGCGGGCCACCGCCCTGGAGGTCGGCGACACCGGCCAGATCGTGGTCGACGCGTCGATGCGCTCGGTCTCGCACCCGGACGTGTACGCCGTCGGCGACGCGGCTCTGGCGATGGGCCCCGGCGACAAGCCGTTGCGGATGTCGTGTGCCTCGGGCGGCCCGGCGGCCCTGCTCTGCGTCGACGGCATCGCGGCGCGGCTGACCGGCCGCAAGATCCCCAGGACGGCGGTCCGCTACTTCAATCAGTGCATCTCGCTGGGGCGCAAGGAGGGCCTGATCCAGTACGTGACCGCCGACGACCGCGCCGTCGGCGCGGCCCTCACGGGCCGGTTCGCCGCCCGCTACAAGGAGCTGGTCTGCAAGGGCGCCGCCTGGGCCGTCGCCAACCCGACCTTCGGTCTGCCGACCCGCCGCCGCCGCGTGACCTCGCCCGGCGTACGGGAGGCCGCCCGGACGGGCTCGGCCGTGCAGGCATCGGCCTGACGCGCACAGGGGGACGGGCGCCCGCCGCACCGGGGGGCGCCCGTGCCCGGGGGAGTGCTTCCAGGTGCAGCTCCGCAACGCGTTCGCCACACTGATCGTGTGACAGCGAGGGCGGGCCGGCGAGCGCTGCCGCCGGTCGTGGCGTGGCTGGTCGCGAACCTCGTCACCTGGCTGATCGCGAAGGCATCCGTGGCCGGCGACGGTTCCCCAGTGGCCTATTGGTCCACCGGCGGTCGCCGCCGCTGGGATTCCGAGCACTACCTGTCCATCGCCAGGGCCGGCTACGAGATGTTCTGGTGTCGGGAGCGCTATCCGGACTTCCGCGACGTCGTGTGCGGAAACGTCGCCTGGTTCCCCGGCTACCCCATGTCGGTCCGGGCGGTGTCCGCCACCGGACTCTCCTACGAGACGGCCGCTGTTGTCGTGACCGAAGCGTCCCTGCTCGGCATGTTCGCGGTGCTGTGGTGGCTGCTGGGCGCCCGGCTCACCTGGGCCACAGGCCTCACCCTCGCCGTTGGCACGGTGTTTCCCGGGGGAATCTACTTCCACGCGATCTTCCCGATCGCCACCGGAACGCTGGCGCTGCTCGTCTGCATCGTCGGGGTCGAGCGCGGTTCCTGGGCCATGGCCGGCGCCGGCGGTTTCGTGGCGGCGGCCTGTCATCCCGTCGGCGCCGTCGCCGTCGGGATGCTGCTGCTCAGCCCGCTCTTCGCCTGGCAGAACGACAGATGGCCGATCCGGTGCGCGAAGGCCGGCCTGTCGGCGGCTCTCACCGGCTGCGGCGTCCTGTGGACCGGATGGCTGATGTGGCAGGCGACCGGGCGCTGGGACGCGTACCGGATCATCCAGCAGTCCAGTTACGGGCAAGGCGGGCTACGCCGGCCCTTCGACGAGATGGGCAAGGCCTACGACTTCCCGTTCAGCGACTGGTACCGGCCGAAGGGGCAGCTGCCGTGGCTGGTGGAGCACGCGCTCGCCGCGCACCGGACCCAGCTCTGGCTGAACCTCGCCTTCGTGCTGCTCGTACTGGCGACGGCCGCGGTGCGACTCGTCCGCAGCCGTCGGCTCGACGTGGCGGAATGGGCCGCCCTGATCCTCACGGTGGCCGTCTTCCTGGTGCCGTTCCTCGCCGGCGCGCAGATGTCGTGGTACCGCAACCATGCCCAGATGTTCGTCGGGCTCGTACTGGTCAGGCGCATGCCCCGATGGGTCCAGGTGCCGCTGCTCGCGGCCTGCCTGGTCCAGTACGCCCTGTTGGGGGCCATGTTCTTCGCCGGGGTGCTCGTGTGACCGGGAGCGGCCCCTCAGCGCAGTTCGTCGTCCGTGTCGCGGGCGACGCAGTACGTGGGCCGGCCCTGGACGGCGGTGTAGATGCGGGCCACGTACTCGCCGAGCATGCCCAGGCAGAAGAGCTGGACGGCGCCGAAGAACAGGACCGTGGTGATCAGGGAGGTCCAGCCGGGCAGGCTGCTCCCCGTGGCGTGGACGATGAGGGTCCAGACGAGGAACGCGAGGCAGACGACGAGGCTGACCGCGCCGATCGCCGTGGCCAGGCGCAGGGGGACCGCCGAGAAGCCGGTGATGCTGTCCGACGCCAGCAGGATCATCTTGCGCAGGGGGTATTTGGTGGTGCCGGCCACCCGCTCGCCGCGCTGGTAGGTGATCTGGCCGCTGGGGAAGCCGAGCCAGGGGATGAGCAGGCGGTAGACCTGCTGCTGGTCGGGGAGGGTCTTGAGGGTGTCCACGACAGGACGGGACAGCAGGCGGAAGTCGCCGGCGTGGGCGGGGACGAAGGTGCCGGCCAGACGGCGCATCAGCCAGTAGTAGACAGCGGCCGTGCGGCGTTTGAACCCGGTGTCGGTGGAGCGGTCGACGCGGACCCCGTACACGATGTCCAGACCGTCCGCCCGGGCGAGGGCGAGCATGTCCGGGATGATCTCCGGCGGGTCCTGGAGGTCGGCGTCGATGCTGATCACGTAGCCGCCGCGGGCACGGTGCAATCCGGCGGTGAGGGCGGCCTGGTGGCCGCTGTTGCGCCTAAGGGTCACGATGCGCAGCTGGGGCCAGGCACCGCGCAGATCCTCCAGCAGAGGCTTGGTCCGGTCGGTGGAGCCGTCGTCGACGGCGAGGACCTCGTAGGGTTCGCCGCATCCGTCCAGGACCGGCCGGAGCCGCGCTGCCAGCAGGGGCAGGACCTCCTCCTCGTTGAAGACGGGTACCACGATCGACAGGACGACCGGTCCCCGGTGTGTGTCGTACACAGCAGTCATCATGCGGGAAGCGCCTGGAGCGGGCACGTCGGGGAACCTGCCGTTCACGCGGCACGACACGGTGGACCGGCTGCCCGCCGTCACCGCCCCGACCCTGGTGCCGGGCCGACGCCTTCCGGCGCGAGGCCGACGGCTGATGGAGCAGTGCCGGCTGCGCGTGCGGCGGGGCCGTGGTGGCATCGGTGGGGTGAAGGATCCCTTCGGATGTGACGAGCCGGCCCTCCTGGCCCGGCCGGGTACGGCGGACCGGGACGCGGCCCGCCGCGCGGTGGCCTCCCGCGCCGCCGACGGCGCGGACCTCGGGGTCCTGCTGGACATGCTCGGCCTGCGGCCCGGTGACGATCCCCCGGCAACGCCGCCCCGATGCCGTGACCGAGGAAGGAGCCGACCCTGACCGAAGCGGGATCTGTCGATGTCTGTGCGTGACTGTACAGTTCGTTGACTCAATTTGATCATGACGGAGTCATCAACCAGTCATCTCACAGAAGTGGCCCCACACGCATGACGTCGAGACCCGCCACACGCTCGGGGCCGAACCCCGGTACCGCCCCCGGTGCCGGGACGGGCGGCAGCATGCGCCTGGCCGCCCTGGACGGTGTCCGGATCCTCGCCGCGATCGCCGTGCTCTGCTACCACTACCTGGCCCTGGACAGCGGCTGGGGAGAGCCGGCCGCCGACGTCTTCCCGGTCGCGAGCGCATGGGCGGCCTACGGCTGGCTCGGCGTCGAAATCTTCTTCCTCGTCAGCGGGTTCGTGATCTGCATGAGCGCCTGGGGCCGCACGGCCGGCGAGTTCGCCGTCACCCGCGTCTCCCGGCTCTTCCCGGCGTACTGGGCGGCCGTGCTGTTCACGGCCGGCGTGCTCTACACATGGCCGGAGGTGAGCTCCGTCCACGCATTCAGCGATGTGATGGTGAACCTGACCATGCTGCAGGGCGGCGTCGACGTGCCCCACATCGACCACGTGTACTGGACCCTGTTCGTGGAGCTGAAGTTCTACGCCCTGTTCGCACTCGTCGTCCTGCGCGGGGTCACCTACCGCAACTGCGTCCTCTTCTGCGTCCTGTGGACGCTGGCAGGAGTCGTGGCACCCACCGCGGACAGCACCCTGCTGTACTTCTTCGCGATACCGACGTACTCCCCGTACTTCATCGCCGGCATCGCCTTCCACCTGATGCGCCGGTTCAAGCCCAACGCCGTGCTGTGGGCCGTCGTCGGGGCGCAGTTCCTGCTGGCACAGACCTACGTGGACGGCCGTATGATCACCAACTTGGGCCACGCCACCGCCGAACGGCTGTCGACCTGGCCGGCCCGCGCGATCATCGCCTGCGGGTTCCTCGTCGTCGCGGGCATCGCCCTCGGGGCCTTCGACCGCATCCGGTGGCGCTGGCTGCGGCACGCCGGAGCGATCACGTACCCGCTCTACCTGATCCACATGACGGCCGGACTCACGATCATCCACCACTTCCGCCGTGCTCTCGCTCCCGTTCCCCTCGTGCTGTCCGTCACCGCCACCATGCTGGTGCTCGCCTGGCTCGTCCACCGCCTGATAGAGCGCCCGTTGGGCCGTGCGCTGCGCACCGGCCTGTGGCGCGGCGTGGAGGAGATCCGCCGGAGCACCCCCGCCCCGGCGCCGATCCCCGTCCTTCCGGCGCAGCCGTCCGCCCCCGAAGCGGAACGCGTGTACGAAGCCCGCCGGTGACCTGGAAGCGGCGGCGTCGTCACGCGCGTCGGCCGCGGGCGACGATGCACGCCGCCACGGCCACGGCGGCGCCGACGTACAGCAGCTCCGGGTAGCCGAGGGCGTCCACGACCTGTCCGCCGACCGCTCCGGCCAGGGACAGGCCGACGAACAGCGCGCTGTTGTTCCACGACAGCATCGCGGTCGCCCGTTCGGGGAACATGTCGACCAGGTGGCGCTGCTGGGCGGGGAAGAAGGCGTACCCGGCCAGCGCGAAGAGGCCCAGCGCACAGGCCAGGGCCCAGGTGACGGGGTACACCAGGGCCACGGCGGCCTCCAGCGCGGCCGTCAGCACCAGCGCCGTCCTGGTCACGCGCACGGCGCCGGCCCGGTCGGCGAACCGGCCGCCCACCTGGCCGCCGACCACCGCGCCCACCCCGTAGACCACCAGCAGCCACGCGGTGGTGCCCGCCCTGCCGTCGGCGTGCAGCGCGACCGCCAGGAAGGTGTACAGGCTGTACACGGAGAAGGCCCACAGGGTCGTCACCGCGACGGCGGACACCACGGTGCCGATTCCGGCCCGCCCGGCCCGCCCGGCCCGCCCGCCCGTGCCCGCGGGCGGGGCGGCCGCGAACTCGGGCCGGGACCGCCAGACGAAGGCGTGCGGGAACGCCAGCAGGAACGTGCCCGCGGCCAGGATGACGAACGCGGCCTGCCAGCCCACGTGCCGCCCCAGCAGCGCCCCCGCGGGCGCGCCCACCCACAGGGCGGTCAGCAGACCCGATCCCACGACGGCCAGCACCTGCGCCCGTGCCTCCGGCCTGGCACGGGTGCTGACCAGTGCGTACACGGTGGGCCCGGTGGCGGCGGCCGCGACGCCGGCCACCACGCGGGTCGCGAGCAGCACACCGAAGTCCGGCGCCAGAGCCGTGCCGACGTTGGCCGCGGAGAACAGCACCAGGGCCCCCACCAGGACCGAGGCGCGGTCCCGGCGGTCGGAGAGCCAGCCGGCGAAGGGCGAGGCCACCACGTACGCGATCGAGAACGCCGTGATCAGCAGGCCGGTGCTGGTCGCCGGCACGCCGAGCGACGCGGCGATGGCGGGCAGCAGCGGCGCCACCACGAACAGGTCGGTGCCCACGAGGAACTGGGTCAGCCACGCGAGGGCGATCGGCGCGGCGGAGAGGCCGGGCGCCGCCCTGACGGCCGGCTGACCGCTCTTCGAGTGCATGATCCGACGCTAGGACCTTCCCCGAGGCGCGGCGACCCGGGCAGGCGCACGGGTGTGCGAGGGCGCGGGACGCTGTGTCGGAGTGCCGGGCGGCGCCGGCGGAGCCACGATGTGTTCACCCTTTGCCCGTGGTGACAGGAGAACCGCTGTGTACGAAGCCGACACCCACCCGAACGCTCACGCAGCCCCTGCCCTGCCGAACAGGGCGGTGACCGGCCGGCTGGAGGTCGCCTTCGTGGACTGGACGGCAGACAACCACGCCCGCAGCCCCCGCACACCGGGAGGCTGGACGGCAGCCGGCGCCCCCAGGGGCACGGCGGCGGGCGCCGGCCAGGTGGCGGCCGGTGACTACTGGTTCGACGACACCGGCGCGGCCGCCGAGGGGACCGTCCCCCGATAGGCCGACCGCCACTCAGGTGCCGCCCGAGCGACGACGCGCCCGGTGAGACGGGCGCGTGGGACGGACACGTCAGCCGGGCAGATCAGCCGGACACATCAGACAGACACGAGGACGTCCTCGTGCGCGCCGTCGAGGACGAACCCGTTGTCGAAGCGGACGCGGACCGTCACCCGGTTGCCCCGTTCCCGGAAGGCGGTCCACTCGGGTTCCAGGGTGCGGACCTCCTCCTCGAGCCGCTTCCTGCTCTCCGCGGGCATCGTGTGGCCGTAGTCGTCGAGCAGCGACTTGAGCCGCTGGTACTCGCGGACCTCGTGGCTCGGCGGCAGTTGTCCCTCCACCCGCTCGACGGTGCCCTCGACGCCCGCCGCCAGGGACAGGAAGCCGACGACCGCCCCGGTCGCCCCGGCGACCGCGTCGGCCAGCCCGATGTCCACCGCGAGCTTGACCCGCCGGCCTTCCGTCAAGGTCATCGGTTCTTCGTCCCCCAGCTCGGCGCGTTCCGCGGGGTCGGCCCCGCGACCGGGTCATTATCCCCGCTCCCGTGCGGTCAGACGGGAGGACGACAGGTCCGCAGGGCCGCGGCCGCGTGCAGGGCGGCTCCGGTGGCCAGGGCGTCCTCGTCGAAGACGACGCGGTTGGAGTGGCAGTCCGGGGCGTCCTCGAACGGGACTCCGGGCGGGCGCGCCCCGAGGAAGGCGAAGGCCCCCGGCACCCGTTGCAGGACGTACGAGAAGTCCTCGGCGCCCATGAAGGGCTCGGCCAGGTGGCGGACCCGGTCGGGCCCGAGGAGTGTGGCCGCGGTGTCGCGGAGCGCCGCCGTGCAGGCGTCGTCGTTGACGACGGGCGGGTAGCCCTCGGTCAGGGTGACGTCGGCGTGCGCCGCGTGGGCGGCGGCGACATGGCGGGCCACGCGGGTGATGCCGTCGCGCACCAGCTGCCGGGCGGCGGGGGAGAGCGTGCGGAAGGTGCCGCGGATCTCGGCGGTCTCGGGGATGACGTTGCCCGTCGTGCCGGCGTGGATCGAGGCGACGGTGACCACGGCCGGATCGAAGACGTCGACGGTCCGCGTCACCATGGACTGCAGGGCCTGGACGATCTCGCAGGCGACGGGTACGGGGTCGAGGGCCCGGTGCGGCTGCGAGGCGTGGCCGCCGCGGCCCCGTACGACCACGTGCAGCGCGTCGGAGGCGGCGAAGGTGGGGCCCGGCCGCAGGTGGACGGTGCCGCTGTCGAAGCGCGTGGTGACGTGCAGGGCGAACGCGGCGGCCACGCCGCTGCCGTCAGCGGTCTCCAGCACCCCCTCGTCGATCATGCGCAGGGCGCCGCCGCCGGACTCCTCCGCGGGCTGGAACATGAACACGACGCGGCCGGCCAGTTGTGAGCGGCGGGCCGCCAGCAGCCGGGCGGCCCCGACGAGCATGGCGGTGTGGGTGTCGTGGCCGCAGGCGTGCATGGCGCCCGGCACCAGGGAGGCGAAGTCCAGGCCGGTGTCCTCGTCCACGGGCAGCGCGTCCATGTCGGCGCGCAGCAGCACCGTCGGACCGGGCCGGGCGCCGTCGAGGGTGGCGGTGACGGAACTCGCGCCGGACCCGGTGGCCGGCTCCAGCCCCAGCCCGTCCAGCGCCTCCAGGACGGCCTGCTGCGTACGGGGCAGGTGCGTGCCCAGTTCCGGGAAGCGGTGGATGCTCCTGCGCAGGGCCACCATGCCGGGCAGCGCGGCGTACGCCTCGGCGAGCAACCCCTCGAAGGCACCCTGGGGCGCGGTGTGCACGGCATCTCCCCCTGGAATACGGTCCGGTCCGTGCCACGGATCTTTCCAGGCGGGGGTACGGGGTCAGCGCGAGCCGCGTCGCCTTTATGAGCTTTTTGCGTCTTGAGCGAATGGCGCGAGGTCTCGCCCACACCCCATACCATGCCGTATGGTACGGTCCCGTCATGGCAAGCAAACGGGACTGGCTGGAGACCGGACTCGCCGTGCTGCGGCAGGACGGTGCGCGGGCTCTGACCGTCGAGCGGCTGTGCGCCGAACTCGACCTGACCAAAGGCTCCTTCTACCACCACTTCAAGGGCATTCCGGGCTTCAAGACGGACTTGCTCGCACACTTCGAGGCAGAGCACACGAGCCGCTTCATCGCCGAGGCCGAGAGCGCCGGCGGCACCGCGCGGCAGCGGCTGCAGCACCTGCTCGACCTCGTACTCGACGACAAGAGCCGCAGCGGCAGCGAGGACGTCGAGATCGCCATCCGCTCCTGGGCCCTGCAGGACCCCGAGGTCCACGCCCTCCAGGAGCGGGTGGACCGCTCGCGCATGGCCTACCTGCGCGCGCTCTGGCAGGGGCTCGGCGGCCCGGAGGCCGACGTCGAGCCCATGGCCCGGCTGCTGTACCTGGTCCTCGTCGGCGCCCAGCAGGTCGTCCCGCCCGTCGCGGCGCCCGACCTGCGCGACGTCTACGCCCTGGCCCTCCGCCTCGCCCCGCACCAGCAGGAAGGCACCCCGTGAACGCACTCGCCCGATGGGTTCCCCGGCTGGTCATCGCCACCGCGCTGGCGCACTTCGCCTGGGGGCTGGCCCAGCCCCACGCCTGGGGGGCCATCGCCCGCGACGGGTTCTTACGCAGCGTGGTCGACCCGGGCGCCGAGGACCACTACCTCCGCGAGTTCAGCGTCTGGTGGATGGTCGCCGGCGTAGCGCTCCTCGCGATGGGCACGCTGGCCCGGCACATCCTCCGTACGACCGGCCGCCTGCCGGCGCAGCTCGGGTGGTACCTGCTGGTCGTCGGCGTACCCCTGTGCCTCATCTACTTCCCCGTCACGGGCGGCTGGGCCGTCCTGGCCATCGGGATACTCGCGCTCGTGGCCGCCCGCCGTACCGCAGCGACGCCGCCGGCGCTGCCGACGCCCTCGGCCACCGGCCGCCCGCCGGTCCTGCCGCCGGCCCGCTGGGCGGTATGGGCGGCCTGGGCCGCCCCGCTGGGCGTCCTGCCGTCCTCCGTCTGGCGCGTCGCGGTCGGGTTCGCCGACGGCCACGCCCCCTCGGAGATCGTGTACATGACCGCGCTGAGCTGCGTGACGGTGGGGACGGCGTTCCTCACCGTCGGTCTGGTCCGGCACTGGGGCGAGACGTTTCCGCGCTGGGTTCCCCGCGCCGCCGGCCGCCCGGTTCCCGCCCGCGCCGTCACCCGGATCGCGCGGATCGGTGCTCTCCTCGTCATCCTCATCACCCTGTACGGCGTACTCAACAACATCTTCGGTTTCGTCGAGCGGGCACCGGTACTCATCGCCCAGGACAGGGAGTACGAGCAGCCCGAGGCCTGGGTGAACTACCTGTACCTGCCCGCCGCGGCCTGGGGCTTCCTCGTCCTCGCCGTCGCCGGGGACTACGCCCGGCGGACGGCGGGCAGGGAGCGCCGGCCGGCGGCGGAAGGCCGGTTCACCGGGACGTGACCGGTGCGCGGCCCTTGGGCTGGCGGGGTTCGGGGGAGTCGGGCGACGGCGGTACGGGCAGGTCGACCGGGGCGTCCACGGCGACGACGGCGGTGGTGCCGTGGTGCACCACGGTGAGGGGGGCTCCCGCGAGGAGCGTGTAGCGCGCCGAGGCCTGGCCGATGTCGATGCGGAGCCTGCGGTCCCTGACCCGGACGTTGAAGGCCAGCCGGGACAGGGCGGACGGCAGGCGGGGGGCGAACCGGCCGAGCGCTTCCGGTTCTTCGGCCCGCCGGCCCTCGTCGGCCGGCCGGCCCGCTTCGGCCAGGTGCCGGCGCATCCCGCCGAGTCCTTGCGCCAGGGCGATCCAGGTGCCGGCGAGAGAAGCCATGTGGAGTCCGTCGCGGGTGTTGTGTTCGAGGTCGTCCAGGTCCATCAGCGCCGCCTCGCGGGTGTAGGCCCAGGCGAGGCCCAGGTGCCCGGTCTCGGCGGCGAGGACGGCCTGGCAGCTGGCGGAGAGGGAGGAGTCCCTGACGGTCAGCGGCTCGTAGTAGGCGAAGTTGCGGGCCTTCTCCTCGGCGGTGAACTCGTTGGGGCAGGTGAGCATGGCGAGGACCAGATCGGCCTGCTTGACGACCTGCTTGCGGTAGAGGTCGAAGTAGGGGAAGTGCAGCAGCAGCGGGTACTGGTCCTCGGCGGTGCCGTCGAAGTCCCAGGGTTCCTGCTCCGTGAAGCCGGCGGACTGCTCGTGCACCTGGAGCCGGCGGTTGTAGGGAACGGCGATCCGGGCGGCGATCTCGCGCCACTGCGCGCTCTCCGCGGCATCGACGTCGAGGTCCTGGGCCCGGTCGGGGTGGCGGGAGACCGCGTCGGCCGCGGCGAGCAGGTTCTTGCGGGCCATCACGTTGGTGTAGAGGTTGTCCCGTGCGATGGCGCTGTACTCGTCGGGACCGGTGACCCCGTCGATGTGGAAGGCGCCGTCGGCGTCGAAGTGGCCGAGGGAACGCCACAGCCGGGCGGTGTGCACCAGCAGTTCGAGTCCGGGGCCGCGGTGGAACTCCTGGTCGCCGGTCGCGAACACGTACCGCTCGGCGGCCGCGGCGATGTCGGCGTTGACGTGGAAGGCGACGGTGCCGGCGGGCCAGTAGGCGGAGCATTCGGCGCCGTCGATGGTGCGCCAGGGGAAGGCCGCGCCGCTCAGGCCCAGCTGGCGGGCGCGTTCCAGTGCGCCGGGGAGGGTGGAGTGCCGCCACTCCAGGACGGGGGCGACGGTGTCGGGCGCGGTGTAGGTGAGGACGGACAGGACGAAGGACTCGGTGTCCCAGAAGGCGTGCCCGTCGTAGCCGGTGCCCGTGAGGCCCTTGGCCGGGAGGGCGCGCCGCTCGGCGCGCGCGGCTGCCTGGAAGAGGTGGAACAGGCCGAAGCGCACGGCCTGCTGGACCTCTTCGTCACCCTCCACCTCGACGTCGGCGCTGGACCAGAACTCGTCCAGGCAGCCCCGCTGCGCTTCGAGCAGACCGTCCCAGCCGGTGCTGCGGGCCGCCGCGAGCCCGCCCTCCACCTGGTCGCGCAGGGCCGGCAGGGAGCGCTCCGCCGACCAGCCGTAGGAGACGAACTTGACCAGCCGGAGCTGCTGGCCGGGAGCCAGGGTGGCCGTGACCGTCAGCCGGGCGACGTCGGGCTCGCTCTCCGCGGCGTACGTGGTGCCCTCGGGACCCTCGACGATGTGGTCGGCCGCCACCGCGACGCGCTGGCGGCTCTCGCCCGTGCAGTGGATGAGGCGCAGCCGGGTGTCGTGCGCGTAGTGCTCCTCGGGGCGCAGCGGTGAGTCGATGACGGCGGCCACGCGGGGGTCGCCGGAAACGGTCGGCAGCTGCTCGTTGGCGACGAGCTCGGACTGCACGGCGACGGTGGCCGGCCCGTTCACGGCCTCGACCGTGTACGCGATCGCGGCGACGGCGCGCTGCGAGAGGGACACCAGGCGGTGGGAGGTCAGGCGCACGCTGCGGCCGGAGGGCGTGGTCCAGTGTGCGGACCGGCTCAGGACTCCGGTGCGGAAGTCCAGGACGCGTTCGTGCGAGGTGAGTTCGCCGTAGCGCAGGTCGAAGGGGTGGTCGTCGACTAGCAGCCGGATGATCTTGCCGTCGGTGACGTTGATGGCCGTCTGGCCGGACTCCGGATAGCCGTAACCGGCCTCGGCGTACGGCAGCGGATGCGTCTCGTGCACGCCGTTGAGGTAGGAGCCCGGCAGACCGTGGGGTTCACCCTCGTCGAGGTTGCCGCGCCAGCCGAGGTGGCCGTTGGACAGCGCGAACACGGATTCGCTCTGGGCGAGGACGTCGAGGTCGAGGGCCGTCTCGCGCAGCTGCCAGGGCTCGGTGGCGAAGTTCGTGTGTGTGATCATCCGCGGTCCAGCAGTTCGGAGAGATCGGTGACCACCACATCGGCCCCGTGGTCGCGCAGGGCGGAGGCCTGGCCGGCGCGGTCGACGCCGACGACGAAGCCGAAGCCGCCCGCCCGGCCGGCGGCGACGCCGGCGAGGGCGTCCTCGAAGACGGCGGCGTCCGACGGGGCCACGCCGAACAGGCGGGCGGCGGCCAGATAGCTGTCGGGGGCGGGTTTGCCGCGCAGCTGCTGCTCGGCGACGGTGACGCCGTCGACGCGCTGCTCGAAGAGGTCCTCGATGCCGGCCGCGACCAGGACGTCACGGCAGTTGGCACTGGAGGAGACGACGCCGCGGTGCAGGCCCGCGTCGCGGGCGGCCCGGACGAAGTCCACGGACCCCTCGTACGCCTCCACCCCCTGCTCGCGGATCATGCGGAGGACGAGGGCGTTCTTGCGGGTGCCCAGGCCGTGCACCGTCTCCCGGTCGGGGCTGTCGTCGACCGCTCCTTCGGGCAGTGTGATGCCGCGGGAGGCGAGGAAGGTGCGTACGCCGTCCTCGCGGGGACGGCCGTCCACGTACTCGTCGTAGTCGTGCACGGCGTCGAAGGGGACGAAGGCCGAGCCCTCGCGGTCGGCGCGCTGACGCAGATAGTCGTCGAACATCCGTTTCCAGGCGGCCGCGTGGACCTTCGCGGTCCGGGTGAGCACGCCGTCGAGGTCGAACAGGCAGGTGCTGACGTGGTCGGGGAGTCCCAGCATGCCGTCGAGGCTAGGAGCGGGCGGCGGCTCCCGCGGACCACGGCGCCGGTAGGGAGGGCGCCGTCCCCCGTGCGGCTGAGGGAGTGTGGCGTTCGGAGCAGCGTGCGCGCCGCGCCCGTCAGTGCCGTTCGGGCAGGTGCCATCGGTACGGGGCGACGAGCGCCTCGATGCTGTCGGGCCCCCACGTTCCGGGGGCGTACGGCTGCACGGGCGGAGGGGATTCCAGCAGCGGGGCCGAGACCTCCCAGAGGCGTTCGATGCCGTCGGACCGGGTGAAGAGGGCCTGGTCGCCGAGCATGGCCTGCAGGATGAGGTGCTCGTACGCCTCCAGGGCGTTGTCGGTGGTGAAGGAGCTGCCGTAGTCGAAGACCATGGAGCCCTGCCCGAGCTGCATGGCCGGGCCCGGTTCCTTGGCGAGGAAGCGGGCGGTGACGGAGCCGGGGTCGGCGAAGTCGATGACGAGCTCGTCGGCGCGGCCGTCGGCGGCCGCGCGCGCGTCGAGGGGGAACATGCGCAGCACGGGCTCCCGCAGGCCGAGGGTGACGACGTGCCGGCCCTCGGCCAGCGCCTTGCCCGAGCGCAGGTGGAAGGGCACCCCGGCCCAGCGCCAGTTGTCCACGTCGACGCGCAGGGCGACGAAGGTCTCCGTGTCCGAGGCCGGGTCGACCCCGGACTCGGCGCGGTAGCCGGCGTACTGGCCGCGGACGACGTGCGCGGGGTCCACCGGCCGCATGCTGCGGAAGACCTTGACCTGCTCGTCCCGCAGCGACTGCGCCTCCAGGGCTACCGGTGGCTCCATGGCCACGAAACCGAGCAGCTGGAAGAGGTGGGTGACGACCATGTCGCGGAAGGTGCCGGTGCCCTCGAAGAAGTGGGCGCGGCCCTGGATGTCGATCTGCTCGGGTACGTCGATCTGCACATGGCTGATGTGCTCGCGGTTCCAGAGGGGCTCGAAGAGACCGTTCGCGAACCGCAGGGCGAGGATGTTGTCCACCGCCTCCTTGCCGAGGAAGTGGTCGATGCGGAACACGCGGGATTCGTCGAAGACGGCGTGGACGGCCGCGTTGAGCTCGCGGGCGGACGCGAGATCGGTGCCGAAGGGCTTCTCGACGATGACCCGGGCCTCCTGGGCAAGGCCCGTGCTGCCGAGGAGATCGACGACCGAGGTGAACGCGACCGGCGGGACGGCCAGGTGGAAGAGCCGCCGCGGACTGCCGCCCACGGCCTGCTCGGCGTCGCCGACCGCCGCCACCAGCGGCTCGGGGGCATCGGGGTCGGCCGCGCCGAAGGACAGGGCCGACTCGAACTCCTTCCATGCGGGGCCCTCGGGTGCCGACCGGCCGAACTCCGCCACGGCCTGCCGCGCGTGGGCCCGGAACCCCTCGTCGTCCAGGGCCTCGGCTGCCGGGGCGGAGCCGACGATGCGGTAGCGCTGCGGCATGAGCCCCGCCTTGGCGAGATGGAACAGGCCCGGCAGCAGCTTGCGCCTGGCCAGGTCGCCCGTTGCGCCGAAGAGCACCACGACATGGTCCTCCGGGCGCGCCCGGCGGGTCGGGGCGGGCGTGTCCGGCGCCGACTGCTCCATGGCGGGCCGGTCGACGGCGGGTCGGTCCGCGGCGGGCTCCACCGCGGGCTGGTCCACGGCGCTGCGGTCCATGGCGGGCTGGTCCACGGGGGGCTGGTCCATGGCGGGCGCCCTCACTCGCCCGCGCCGGGGCGCTTCTCGGCGTGGCCGCCGAACTCGCTGCGCATCGCGGACAGCACCTTGGCGGTGAACCCGCCCAGGCCGCGGGACTCGTAGCGCTGGGCGAGGGAGGCGCTGATGACCGGGGCCGGCACGCTCTCCTCGACGGCCGCCAGCACCGTCCAGCGCCCCTCGCCCGAGTCGGAGACGCGGCCCGAGAAGTCGTCCAGCCGCGGGGAGCGGGCCAGGGCGTCGGCGGTGAGGTCGACCAGCCACGAGCCGACGACCGATCCACGCCGCCACACCTCGGCTACCTCGGCCACGTCGATCTCGTACCGGTAGGCCTCCGGATCGGACAGCGGGGCGGTCTCGGCGTCGGCGGTCCGCGTGCGCAGGCCGGCGTCGGCGTGCTCGATGATGCTGAGTCCCTCCGCGATGGCGGCCATCATCCCGTACTCCACCCCGTTGTGGACCATCTTCACGAAGTGGCCGGCTCCGCTCGGCCCGCAGTGGAGGTAG
Organism: Streptomyces bambusae; assembly: GCF_019400985.1. GTDB lineage: Bacteria > Actinomycetota > Actinomycetes > Streptomycetales > Streptomycetaceae > Streptomyces > Streptomyces bambusae_A. The sequence continues at coordinate 11,681 of NZ_WTFF01000060.1, read as the reverse complement.
CCGTGCGGCGCGGTGCCGTCGGCACGGGTACGGCCGGGGGTGGGCTCGGCACTGCCGGCGCCGGGCGCGATGGTGCGGAAGAGGGGGTCGAGCCGTTCCACGGGAGCCTGCTCGCCGCCGATCATGAGGCAGTAGCCGCGTTCGAGGCCCCAGACACCGCCGGAGGTACCGCAGTCGACGTAGTGGATGCCGCGCTCGGCGAGGCTCGCGGCCCGGTCGATGTCGTCCCGGTAGTAGGAATTCCCGCCGTCGATGACGATGTCGTCGGGTTCCAGGAGGCCGACGAGCTGGTCGAGGGTCGACCGGACCACGCCCGCCGGCACCATCAGCCACACGGCGCGGGGCCGTTCCAGCCGCTCGACGAGCTCCTGGAGGGAGAAGGCCGGGGTCGCGCCCTCGCCCTGGAGCGCCCGTACGGCATCGGGGGCGACGTCGTGGACGACGCAGCGGTGGCCGTCCTGCATGAGCCGGCGCACGAGGTTGGCGCCCATCCGGCCGAGTCCGACCATCCCGAGCTGCATGGGTGCGTCCGAGGCCATCGCCGTCCTCCCGTTCCGGGCCGCGTCCAGGGGCCCGTGTCGCGCGGCACGCGCCGTACCGCGTGCGGGGCGGCGGCCGTCCCGCCCACCAGGGCCCACTGTGCGCGACCACCGCGGATCCGGCACCCGGGAATCCGCCACCCGGTCACGGCGGTACGCGGCGACGCCGGAGGTCAGGCGGCGGGGCGTGAGCGGCGGGGCGGGTGGTGGGCGCGGGCCCCGGGCAGGTACATCGGGACGACGGCGGCCGCGGCCAGCAGGTCGGGCAGGGCCATGAGCGCGGTCCACCAGCCGGCTCCCGCGCCGTCCATGCCGCCGTCCATGCCGAGGTCGCCGACCCGGAACAGCACGAGCGCGGCACCCACGCAGGCCAGGACGGCCCGGGCCCAGGCGTGCCCGGCCCGCATCCGCGCCGCCACCGCCAGCCAGCCGGCCAGGAGGACGACCAGTACGCCGGCCGACAGGGCGAGTCGGGCGATCGCCGTGCTCCGTCCCGAGAACTCCGTCAGCTCGTCCAGGCCGGTGGGCGGCACCACGAAGGCGCCCAGGAACCAGACCAGCACTTCCGTCGCGACCGCGGCCAGGGTGAGCGCCCATGCGGCCTCGATCTGCCGCGGGCGTCGTGGGCCCGTGCCCTCGCCGTTGCTCGTGGTACCGGTCGTCAACTCAGCCTCCTCGGGTTGCACCCGGTGAGACGGCGGACGGGGCCCGCGGGTTGAATCCGGGCCGAAAATCCTCAGTACGCGTGCCCCACATGCGCCAGCGCCTGCTTCAGCAGGACTCCCCTCCCGCCCGGCATCTCGCTCTGCACGGCCGGGGAGGCGGCCTCCTGCGGGCTGAACCAGACCAGGTCCAGCGCGTCCTGCCGAGGCCGGCAGTCGCCGGTCACCGGCACGATGTAGGCCAGGGAGACCGCGTGCTGGCGCGGGTCGTGGTACGGGGTGATGCCCGCCGTGGGGAAGTACTCGGCGACCGTGAACGGCTGGAGGGAGGCGGGGACACGGGGCAGGGCCACCGGGCCGAGGTCCTTCTCCAGGTGGCGCAGCAGCGCGTCACGCACCCGCTCGTGGTGCAGGACACGGCCGGACACCAGGGTCCGGCTGACCGTGCCGTCCGGCCCGATGCGCAACAGCAGTCCGATGCTGGTGACTTCGCCGGTGTCGTCCACCCGCACGGGCACGGCCTCGACGTACAGGATCGGCATCCGGCCCCTGGTCAGCTCCAGCTCGTCCGTGCTCAGCCAGCCGGGCGTGGTCTCGATCATGTCAGACATTGCTTGATCATACTTTCCGGAGGGGCTGTGCGCAGGATGCACGGGCCGGTTCACACACGAACGAGCGGCCCGCCGTGGCGGGCCGCTCGTCACCACGGCTCCGGCCCGGCGGCCGGCACGGCCAGGGATACTGGCCCGATGCAGCTGCCCCCGGACGCCGTCGCCGCCACGGTCCTGCTCACCTCGGTCCGCCTGACCGAGCCCTGGCCGCGCCCCGGCAAGGAGGTCGGTGCCTGGGAGGGCGCCGAGATGGATGAGGTCCTGGACCTCATCCATGCCCTGCCGGGCAGCCGGCAGTACCGCTGCGGGTTCCGTCCGGGCTGGAGCGTCCGCGCGTACGACGAACGCGTCGCCGAGCCGCTCTTCGAGGCGGCGTTCTGCTTCTCCTGCCACGAGGCCCGCCTCACCGGCTCCGCCGTCCACGGCCGCGCCCTGGCGACACAGTTCTTCGACCCGGACAGCCCACAGGGCCAGGAACTACTGGCCCGCCTACGAGCCTCCGCAGAGCGCGGCAGCTCCACCTGAGCCCCGGACCACGGCGGGCAACGCCAACGGCCCGTGAGCGTCCGAGGTCGCCGACACGGATTTCAGGCTCGGCTGCACTCCTGTCCGAGCGTGAAACGAGACGTGCGCCGCGGAACGAGCTATGCACCCTCGTTGCCATCACGCAGGGAATGGATCATGCTCTGCAGGATCCGGAACGCGCCTGACTGCTCGGTCTCGGTCAGGCCGGCCAGCATTCTGGCCTCGACGGACCGGACGGCTGCGCTCGCCTTCTCGAGGCTCCGTCGGCCGCGAGGCGTGAGACGCGTGGGAAGCACCTTCCCGACGGGTGCCTCCGCAGGCCTGGTCACGTAGCCGTCTCGTTCCAGGGCCTGGAGCAGCACGTTCATCGTCTGCCGTGTCACGAACGCGCCCCGCGCGAGCTCGGAGTTCGACAAGCCCGGTCGTTGCGCCAGCAGCTCGAGGCAGGAGTAGTGCGTCACGCTCATCCCGAGCGGCCGCAGCACTTCCTCCATGGCCGCGCGCAGCGCGCTCGACGCTTCTTTGAGCAGGTAGCCCAGTGACGTCTCCAGGTCGACGCCGACACCTTCTTGACTCATGTCAGTATTCTGACATACGTTGATGCATGTCAGAAAACTGACACGAAAGAAGGAGTGTCATCATGCCCGCCACCGGCCCCGACTTCATCTCGTTCCAAGTACGCGACCTCGACGCTTCGCAGGCGTTCTACGAGCAGTACCTGGGCCTCGTCCGCTCGCCCGCCGGACCTGCGCACGCCGTCGTCTTCGAGACGAAGCCGATCGCGTTCGCACTCCGCGACGTCATTCCCGGCACCGACCTCGCATCCGTCGCTCAGCCCGGCATCGGTGCCGCGATCTGGCTCCACGCCACCGACGTCCAGGCCATCCATGACGCGCTCGTCGCCGACGGTCACACCATCGTCTCCGCACCGATCGACGGCCCCTTCGGCCGGACCTTCACCTTCGCCGACCCCGACGGCTACCAGGTCACGCTCCACGACCGTGCTTGACCGACCCGAACGCCACCGGACGATCATCACCGGTTGCGCCCCGGGCTCGTACGTGACGCCACCTTCTGCCCTGCTGACCTGACGACGTTCTGCCGACTGGATGACCTCGGCTCGGAAGCGGTCGGCCAACAGTTGCATCCCGACCACGCCGTGTTGCTCTGTCGAGTGGTCGACCCTGATGACTGGTGCCATGCCTGCGGCTGTCCGGGGGTGCCGCGCGACAGCGTGGGCGCCGACCGGCGCACGTCCTGCTCGGCCGGCAGGCAACTGTCCTGCACGTCCGCATCCGCCGCTACCGCTGTTCGGGCTGCGGGCAGGTCTGGCGCCAGGACACGACCGCGGCCGCCGCGCCGAGGGCGAAACTGCGCGGTGTGGGCGAGGCCGACTTCTCCGTCTTCGGCGCGTCGGGAGGACCGCCCGAGGACCGGGAGGCGTTCGTCGACCGGCAGGTGCGCGCGCTGCGCATCGCCGCGTCACCCGGGTTCGCGTTCGATGCGGCCGCCGCGGCCGAGCGGGCCGGACGGGTCTTCGACCGCGGGTACGACGCCCTCGGCGTGCAGCGCCAAGGCCTCGCGGTCGTCGCGACGGGCGACCGCACCGCATGGCTGAGGACCCTGCGGGTGCCCACACCGGTGATCCACGGCGCCTGCGACATCCTGTGCGACGTCAGCGGCGGCCGGGCCACGGCCGCTGCCGTCCCGGGTGCCGAGCTGGTGGTCCTGGAGGGGATGGGACACCACCTCCCGCAGGAACTGTGGCCCGAGATCGCCACCCGTATCGCCGCACTCGTCCACCGCGCGGAGGCGGACCGGCCGGCCCGGCTGAACACCGGTCGGAGCAGGCCGCACCGGTCACAGCAGGCCGTGGTCGCGGGCGTAGATCGCCGCCTGGGTGCGGTCGCGCAGGCCGAGTCGGGTCAGGATGCGGGAGATGTGGTTCTTGACGGTGCCTTCGCTCAGGAACAGTTGCGAGGCGATCTCCCGGTTGGTCGAGCCGTCGGCGACCAGCCGGAGCACTTCCGCCTCCCGCGCGCTCAGCGGATGGCCCGCACCGGGACGCCCCGCGCCGGAGTCGCCCGCACCGGGGCGGCCTCCACCCGGTTCGCCCGTCCTGGTGCCGGGCCGTCCCTCCTGCCGGTCGAGCGCCGCCATCAGGCGCGCGGTCGCGGCAGGGTCCAGCTGCGCGACACCGGCGTGACACAGTCGCACCGCGTCGGCCAGGTCCGCCGAGGGCAGGTCCTTGAGCAAGTACCCGCCGGCGCCGGCCTGCAGCGCCCGGACCACGTACTCCTCGTCGTCGAAGGTGGTCAGCATGACGACGCGGCAGTTCGGCGCGCGCCCGCGCAAGACGCCGACCGCCTCGACGCCGTCCATGCCGGGCATCCGGACGTCCATCAGGACCACGTCCGGGGCCAGTTCGACAGCCTTCTGCACGGCGTCCGCGCCGTCCACCGCGGTCCCGACGACCTCGATGCCGGGCTGGATGCCGAGCAGCGAGGCGATGCCCTCGCGGATGAGGTGCTGGTCGTCGACGACCAGCACCCGTACCGCGGGCGTCCCCGTCGTCCCGGTCGTCCCGGTCGTCCCGGTCGTGGTCATGACGGCTCCCCCTGTCGCTGTCGCTGCGGCACGGTCACGGTCAGCCGGGTGCCCGCCCCGCCGCCGCTGTCGATCTCCAGACGCCCGCCCACGGCCCGGACCCGCTCCCGCATGCCGCGCAGCCCGAACCCCTCCGCCCGCCGCGCGAACCCGCGCCCGTCGTCGGCGACGGTCAGGCGCGCCTGCGCCGGGTCGAGGAGCACCGTGACCTCGATGCGCGAGGCGCCGGCGTGCCGCCGCGCGTTGGTGATGCCCTCCTGGGCCACGCGGTAGAGGACGGTCAGCGCCGCCTCGCCGTGGCCGCTCTCCTCGCCGTCCCACCGCAGGACGATCTCGTCCTGGCGGGCCACCAGATCCTCCAGCGCGGGGCGCAGCCGGAACGGTTCGGCGTCCAGCGCGCGTACGGACGTCCGTACGTCGGCCAGTGCCTGCCGGGCCGAGCGCCGGGCGTCCTCCACGGCGCGCCGCGCCGCCTCGGGGTCCCGCTCGCGGAAGGCCGTGGCCTTCTCCAACTGCACCACGACCGCCGTGAGGTGGTGCCCGAGCCCGTCGTGGATGTCGCGCGCCACCCGGCCCCGCTCGGCGGCGGCCGACAGCCGGGCCACCTGGTCGTGGGAGGCCTCCAGCCGCGCCCGCAACCGGTGCTCCTCGACCGCGGCGGCCGCCATGGCCAGTGCCAGCACCAGGCCGACCACGAACATCAGCAGGTCGGAGAACCGCTCCGGGTCCGGGTACGAATGCGGCGTCGTGGCCACGGCCAGGCCGACGCAGCCGAGTGCGAGCGCACCGGCGGCCCTGCGCCCGAAGGCGAAGTACGCCGTGAACGGGACGAGCACGAACAGCACGCGCGAGAGCCCCGACCCGTCGGTGGCCGCTACGGCCACGAACAGCCCCAGGCGCACGCACAGCAGCACGACCGCCGGACCGGCCGGAGTGCGGGTGGGGTAGCGGCGGTACTCGAACAGGTCGAGGGCGAACAGCAGGACCATGGTGGCGACGAAGGCCCCCAGCCGGCCGCCGGCCTGGTTCTGGTGCAGGTCCCCGTCCGGCCCTCGGCCCGACAGGGCCGCGTACCCGCCCGCGACGAGTACCGCTCCGTACAGCAGCGGTGCCGTCCACGGCGCGGGTCGGGAGGCGTACACGGCCCCCACCGTACTGGGCATGTCAACGGACCTGCTCCGGCCGGGCCGTCGACCCCGCCTTCGGCCACACCGCCAGCGAGAGCCGGGCGAGCGAGGCGGCCGCCAGCACGTGGACGGCGCTGGTCCAGACACCGTCCGGCAGCCGGGACGCGAACGCGAGCAGGGGCAGGAAGAGGCCGTAGCCGTAGGCGGCGAGCCGGGGGAGGACCCCGGCGCGCACCATGGACGCGGAGAACAGCAGGCTCCCGACCACGAAGACGACCACGCTGCCCAGGACGGCGACCCGGCTCGGGGCGGGCAGCACGTCCGACCCCTGGAAGAAGACGACGAGGTTCAGAGCGAAGGCCACGCCGCTGAACAGCGCGAGCCCGACGAGGTTCACCGCGTAGCCGACGGCTCCCAGCCGGCCTGCGGCCGGGGCCTGGTGGAAGTACAGGGCCGATACGGCGGGTGCACCGAACGCCGTTCCCAGACCGAGCGCCGCACTGGTCACGGCCGTCTCCCCGGTCACCGCCTCGATGGTCCCGGGCACGCCGATCGAGAGTGCGAGCAGCACTCCGGACAGGGCGCCGAAGCGCTGCAGCCAGGCGGGCGGCCGGAATGCGTACGGCGCTGCGGAGGCAGCGGCGGGGGAGGGGGCTGCGGGTGTGGTCGCGGGCATGAGGCGCTCCTCGGTGGTCGTCGCGGAGTGGGCAACGACCGGACCGTACGGGCGCCGTCGCGTCCGCCGGCAGTGCCGAACGGCCAAGACGCGGTCACGGACGACGGCGCGTCAGCGGCCACAGGTCATGTGCAGGCCTTCCGGCCGCCCTCCCGGCCCGTCGGCGCTCCCGGCCCTCCTGCCGTTCCCGTCGTTCCCGTCGCTCATGCCAGGAGACCGACGCGCGGGCGCCGGGAGGAGGGGCGGGGGCCGGCGCACACGGGGGCTGGCGCCGGCCCCCTGGGGAAGGCCGCCGGCCGGGGGCGGTGGTCCGGCAACCGTGGTGTGCTGGGGCCCTGGGTACGGCGCGGGGCACGACCGCACGCGCGGGGCAGCAGTTGAACTGTAAAGCATGTGTGGCCGGGCCCGACCACCGGGTCGGTCCGGCGGCCGGTGACCTGGGCCCCGGGGCGGGCCCGGAGCCGGTTCGGCCGGTCGTCAGGGTGCGGTCTCGTGGGCGGCGTAGTTCGCCGAGACCGCGTTCAGCAGCGGGCCGAGCTGCTCGACCAGCTTCTGGTAGTCACTGGTCCGGCCGTCCGACCACTGGCCGAGGCCGACGACCATGACGCGGCCCTGCCCGGTGAAGGACTGCACGATGCCGCTGTCCGGCGGCAGGGTGGGCAGGCCCGATGCGGGCGGCGGGGCCTGGGCCGCCACCTGGTAATCGTCGAAGGCCCGTGACAGCCCGAAGACGAGGCTCGCGGTGTCCGCGGGGTCCCGCATGGTGAACGCGGCCAGGTTGTACTGGTTGTTCGCCGCGTCCTTGTAGAGCGCGATCTGGTGCCCGAGGCAGCCCTGACCCGCGGCGATCCGGGAGGCCAGCAACTGCCCGACCGACCCCGCCGCGGGGCAGGACTTCGGGTGGGCGGCCCCGACCTTGGTGAAGCTGCCGCCGCGCCCGTCCGGCACCCGCTCCGGGAACGCCCGGTCCAGCGCGAGCACAGGCCGGCCGGACCCGGGGGCGGCGGAGGCCGCAACCGTCGCGGAGGCGGCCGCGGAGGCGGTCGGGGAGGCGGACCCGGCCGCCTCGGCCGGTACGCCGGCCGAGGCCGTGGCCGACGGCGTTGCCGAAGGGGTCGCTGCCGGTGCGCCGGCAGCGGCACCGTCCGCGGACCCGGCCGGCCTCAGGGCGAGGAAGGCGGCCACCGTCACGGCGGCGGCGGCCGCGGCCCAGGCCGCGTTCCGCGGCCATATGCGCTTGTCCGCCGGGGTGCCGGCGGGCTCGTTGATGTTCTGCACCGTCGCACCCTAGCCACTTGCTGCGACGAGCGGAACGGTGGGTTCCGTACGGGGTCGGCGGCGCCGGCCCGGACGGGCGCGCAGGCGCCGTCCGGCCACCCAGCCGGCCGGACGACCACCCAGCCGCCCCGTACAGCCCGCGAGGAAGAACTCCCGGCCCCCGCTCCCGCCGGAAAACCACGGGCCGCCCCGGGACACCGCCCGCTACGATCGCCCCCTCACCCGATCTCACTTGATCTCACCCGGTCTCACCCGGTCTCACCCCGGTCTCACCCGATCACGGCGGTCCCACGGAGGCACCGATGACACAGGCGCCCTCGCGGACACCTGCCCACCCCGAACGGCTGGAGCAGGGACACCCGTTCCGCCAGTGGAAGACCTGGCGCATACCCGGTACCGAGCTCACCCTCACCGGATACTCGCGCGCCAACGACAAGACGTTCTTCCACATCCCCGAACTGCGCTGCGCGCTCGACGCCGGCCTGGTGGAGGGCCGCCGGCCGGAGACCGTCTTCCTCACCCACACCCACCACGACCACTCCAAGGACCTCGACCACCTCGCCGCCCGGCCCGCCGGTGTCGACATCCACCTGCCCGCCGCTGCAGTGCCGTACGTGGAGACGTTCCTACGGGCCTCCGCCGAGCTGAACCACGGCACGGCCTACGACCCGGACCTCGCCGCCGGCTGCCGGCTGCACGGGGTGCGCGGCGGCGACGAGTTCACCTTCGGCCGCCGTGGGCACCACGTGCGGGTCGTGGAGTGCGTGCACAAGGTGCCGTGCGTGGGATACGCGTTCTCCGAGGTCCGCAAGGCACTGCTGCCCGAGTACGACGAACTGCGCAGGTCCCTCGCCGAACAGGGCCGGGCCGCGGAGTTCGGCCGCATCCTGGCGCAGCGCCGCAGGGAAGGTGCGGCGGTCGAACACGAGGTGCGCAGGCCCCTGTTCGCCTTCCTCGGCGACACCCACGTGAGCGTCTTCGAGGACAATCCGTGGCTCTTCGAGTATCCGGTGATCGTCACCGAGTGCACCTATCTCGACGACGCCGAACGGGAGCGGGCCGACCGGGTGGGGCACACCGTCTGGAGCCGGCTGAGGCCCGTCGTCGAGGCTCACCCGGACACCCTCTTCGTCCTCACCCACTTCAGCCTGCGCCACTCGGACCAGGACGTCCTCGCGTTCTTCGGCGACCGGCGGCCCGAGAACGTGCTGCTCTGGGTGCACCCGGACAGCCACCTGCCCGAACAGCACCAGCACCAGCATCAGCACCAGCACGGGGGCTCCCATGAGTGACGGCCGCTGGGCGCCGTACCCCAAGATCCCGTCCCGCGCCCGGCTGGGCGAGGCGCGGGCCGCCCGGAACTGGGTCGCACTGGAGAAGATCCACGGGGCGAACTTCGCGGTCGTGTGCGACCACACCGGCGTACGTCCGGCCAAACGCCGTGAACTGCTGGGCGAGGACGGCCTGGACGACTTCTTCGGCGTGGCACGGATCTGGCCCGCCCTGGCCGTCGCCGCGGAGCACTGCGCCGCCGCCCTCCGCCGCCACTGCGGCGCGGAGGCCACGGCACCGGTCACGGTCTACGGCGAACTGGCGGGCGGGCGCTACCCGCACCCGGACGTGCCGCCCACGCCGGGTACGGAGCCGGTGCAGACCGGCGTCTGGTACGCGCCGGGTCTCGTCTGGCTGCCGTTCGACGCCACGGTCGGCACCCGCGGCGGCATCCGCTGGGTCGCCGACCGGGTGCTGCGGGAGGCCGCGGACGCCGCGGGCCTGCACTGCGCCCCGCTCGTCGCGCACGGGACGCTCGCCCAGGTCCAGGAACGGACGCCGGTGTTCCCGACCCGGGTACCGGCGCTGCTGGGCCTGCCCGAACTACCCGGGAACCTCGCCGAGGGAATCGTCGTCAAGCCCGCCGGGGAATGGCGGGCCACCCACGGCACCGACTCCGACACCGGTACCGACACGGCCACCGGCACCGGCGCGGCCGCCCGCCCGGTGGCCAAGTTCAAGCAGCCCGCCTTCGCCGAGGACGACCGCTTCGACGGCTCACGGCCCTACCGGGCGCCCGCCGAAGGCGCGGCCGGCGTGCCCGGCTGGCTGCTCGGCCAGGCCGCCGCGCTGCTCACCCCGGCCCGGGCGGCGGCCGCCGTCAGCAAGCTGGGCCCGCGCACTCCGGCCGAGGAGGTCGCCGTCGAGATCGCCCGGGACGCGGTCGAGGAGACCGCCGAGGCCCTCGGCGGCCTCGGGGACGGCCTCGCCCCGTCCCTGGAGCGGGCCCTGCGGCCCGGAGCCCTGGCACTCGCCCGCCTCGACGCGGCGGACCGCCGGGCCCTGAGCTGACCCGGGCCCGCCGCTCACCGCCGTGGGGGAGGAGGGAAGGACCGAACGCGCCGTCCTCCTACGGTGGTGGACGACAGTCGCGGAGTGAGTCTCGCGCGGCCGGAGCAGCGTGCCGCCCCCGGCGCCCCGCCCGAACTGGCCCGAACGGCCCGGACGTCTCGAACGTCCCGAACGTCCCGAACGGAGAGGTGTCCCATGGCCAAACGTCACGCAGTGGTGGTCGGGGCCGGAATCGGCGGCCTGACGGCCGCCGTCGCACTGCACCGCCGCGGCTGGCACGTCACCGTCTGCGAACGCGCCCCCGAACCCCCCGCAACCGGCGCCGGCATCGGCCTCGCCCCCAACGCCCTGCGCGCGCTCGACACCGTCGGTGTCGACGCCGCCTACGCCGCCGGGAGTTCGGTGCCCGCGGCGATGGGCGTGCGCCGCCCCGACGGGCGGTGGCTCACCCGGATCGCCACCGCGGACATGGCGGCCCGGTACGGCACACCCCCGATCGCGGTCCCGCGCCCGGCCTTCACCGCAGCCCTGGCCGCCGCCCTGCCGCCGCGGGCCCTGCGCTACGGCGCCGCCGTGACCGCCGTCGACGACGCCGCGGGGCGCCCGACCGTCCGTACGGCAGCCGGCCCGAACCTCGCCGCCGATCTGGTCGTCGCCGCCGACGGCATCCACAGCCCGCTGCGCCGCGCCTTCTTCCCCGCCCACCCCGGCCTGCACTACATCGGCGAGACCGCCTGGCGGACCGTCGTGGACGCCCCGGACCTGCGGATACCGGCCATGAGCGAGACCTGGGGACGGGACGGGCGCTTCGGCGTGACCCCCCTCTCCGACGGCCGGTTCTACCTCTACGCCACCGCGGTCGCCCCGGCCGGCACCCGGTCGGCCGACCCCCGCGCCGAACTCGGCCGCCGCTTCGGCTCATGGCACGACCCCATTCCGGCCCTGCTGGACCGCGTCTGCCGTCTCGACCCCGCCGACGTCCTCCAGAACGACCTCTACGACCTGGCCGCCCCGCTGCCCAGCCTGCACCACGGCCGGATCGCCTGGCTCGGCGACGCCGCCCACGCCATGGCCCCCAACCTCGGCCAGGGCGGCTGCCAGGGCGTGGAGGACGCGGTGGTCCTCGCCCACCTGCTCCCCACCGGAGACGCCGGGGACACCGGGAACGCAGGGGACACCGGGGACGGCCCCGACCCCGACGCCGACCCCGTCCCCGCCGCCCTCGCCGCGTACACCGCAGCCCGCCGCGACCGCACCGACGCCGTACGCGTCCGCGCCCGCCGGGTCGGCCGCCTGGGCGCCCTGCGCAACCC
>NZ_WTFF01000006.1 GCF_019400985.1 Streptomyces bambusae | reverse complement strand
ACCCGGAGCCCCCGGCCCCGGCGCGGCCCCAGCCCGCCGGCTCTGACACCGGGTCTGGCCCCGCCACCGCCACCGCTCCGCGCGGCCGCGCCACCGGCGCCGCTTGAGGCCCCGCCCCGACCATCGTCACCCGTCACCCGTCACCCGTCACCCGTCACCCGTCACCCGTCACCCGTCACCCGTCACCCGTCACCCGTCACCCGTCACCCGTCGTCCGTCCTCACCTGCCGAGGAGCCGTACCGTGAACCGCATCGGCACCATCGCCCTGACCGCCCTCGCGCCCGTCTCCTGGGGCTCGACCTACTTCGTCGCCACCGAGCTCCTGCCGCCCGACCGGCCGCTGTTCACCGGGGCCATGCGCGCCCTGCCCGCCGGGCTGCTGCTCACCGCGCTGGCCCGCACCCTGCCCAAGGGCGCTTGGTGGTGGAAGGCGGCCGTGCTGGGCACGCTCAACATCGGCGCCTTCTTCCCGCTGCTGTTCCTCTCCGCCTACCGGCTGCCCGGTGGCGTCGCGGCCGTGCTCGGTGCCGCCGGGCCGCTGTTCGTCGTCGGGCTCGCCGCGCTGTTGCTCGGCGAGCGGGCGAGCCTGCGCACCGTCCTCGCCGCCGTCGCCGGGGCGCTCGGCGTCAGCATGGTGGTCCTCAACGCCCAGGCCCGGCTCGACCTGGTCGGCGTGGTCGCCGGCGTGGTCTCCTCCCTCTCCATGGCCGCCGGCACCGTCATGGTCAAGCGGTGGGGGCGCCCGGACGGCGTGGGACCGCTGGCCGTGGCGGGCTGGCAGCTGACCGCCGGCGGACTGGTCGTCGTACCCGTCGCCGCGCTGGTGGAGGGCGCCCCGCCGGCCCTCGACGGCCACGCCTTCCTCGGCTACGGCTACATGATGCTGATCAACACGGGCATCGCGTACTGGCTGTGGTTCCGGGGCATCGGCCGGCTCACCGCCACCTCGGTCACCCTGCTGGGCCCGCTCTCCCCGCTGACCGCGGCCGTGATCGGCTGGGCCGCCCTCGGGCAGGAGCTGTCGGCCGTGCAGCTCGTGGGCATGGCCGTCGCCTTCACCGCCACGGTGGCCGGCCAGCTGCCACCGCGTACGCCCCGCCCGGCGGCCAAGGAATCGTTCAGTTCTGCTGAAGACAATGATCGGAACATTTCGATGGACCTGAGCAATGGCGGGGTGCGACGGTAGGACCCGACCACGACCACGCCCTCGACCTGCCGAGGCGCCGACCCGAAGGGGAGACCCCCAGTGACCGTCCTGGACCGCGCCCGAACCGCCGCGCCGAACCGGCCCGCCGCCCCGGACGGGCAGCGGGTCCGGCAGCGCGCCGGCGGGCTCGGCGTCCTCCTCGCCCTGGTCGCGACGGTGGTGTGGTCCGGGAGCTTCGTCGCCACCCGCGACATGGCCGGCACCGTCCCGCCCGTCCAGGCCGTCTTCTGGCGGTGGATCATCGCCCTGCTGGCCGTCGCCCCCTTCGCCGCCCGCGAGGCCTGGCGGCAGCGGGAGCTGATCCGCCGCCACCTCGGATTCCTCACCGTCGCCTCCCTGTTCGGCGTCACCCTCTACAACACCCTCGTCCACCAGGCCGGCCTGACCACCTCCGCCGCCAACATGGGGATGATCATGGCGGCCTCGCCCGTGATCATGGCGCTGTGGTCCCGGCTGGGCGGCGAGAGGCTCGGCGCCCGCCGCACCTTCGGCCTGCTGCTGGCCGCCTTCGGGGTGCTGCTGCTCGTCGGGGACGGCTCCCTGAGCCCCGATTTCGCCGCCGGCGACCTGTGGATGCTCGCCGCCGCCCTGTCCTTCGCCTCGTACAGCGTGCTGCTGCGCCGCAAGCCCGCCGAGCTCGGCGGGCCGGCGTTCCTGCTCACCACCTTCGTGCTCGGCGCGCTGATGCTGGCCCCGGCCTACGCCGTCTCGCTGGGCGTCCAGGGCGGCTTCGAGCTCTCCGCCCGTACGGCAGGACCGCTGCTGTACGTCGGCGTGTTCTCCTCCGCCGTCGCCTTCTTCGCCTGGAACAAGGCGATCTCGCTGATCGGCGCCGCGCGCGCCGGGGTCGTCTACTACCTCCAGCCCGTCTGCGTCGCCGTACTCGGCTTCCTGCTGCTCGGCGAGCGCACCGGCCCCGCCGAACTCCTGTGCATGGCACTGATCCTGGGCGGGGTGACGCTGGGAGCCCGCCGGTAGGTTCGCCCCCATGACCGAGTGGGACATCAAGAAGCTACGGATCCTGCGCACGCTCGGCGAGCAGGGCACGGTGACCGCGACGGCCGAGGCGCTGCTGATGACGCCCTCGGCCGTCTCGCAGCAGCTGACCAACCTCGCCAAGCAGCTCGGCGTCCCGCTGCTGCGGCCCGAGGGCCGCCGGGTCAGGCTCACCGACGCCGCCCACCTGGTCCTGCGCCACGCGGAGGCGGTCTTCGCCCAGCTGGAGCGGGCCGACGCGGAACTGGCCGGCTACCTCGCGGGCGAGGCGGGCGAGGTCCGGGTCGGGGCCTTCTCCACCGCGGTACCGGCCCTGGTCGTCCCGGCGGTCGCCGGACTGCGCCTGACGCACCCGGGGGTGACCGTGCGGGTGCGGGAGACCGACGCGGCGGAGTCGTACGAGCTGCTGTCCTCCGGCGCGGTGGACGTGGCGCTGTCGCTGGCCGCCCACGCCCCGACCGCCGCCGACCCCCGCTTCACCCGGATCCCGCTGCTGGCCGACCCGCTGGACGTGGCCCTGCCGCCGGAGCACCCGCTCGCCGCCGCCCCGGACCTGAGGCTGGCGGACCTGTCCGCGCAGCCGTGGATCTACGGGGGTTCCGGGCCGTGGTCGGAGATCACCCGGGCCGCGTGCGAGGCCGCCGGCTTCGTGCCGGAACAGGCCCACTCGGCCGCCGGCTGGACCGCGATCCTGGCCCTGGTCGAAGCGGGCATGGGCGTCGCGCTGATCCCGCGGATGGCGGCGGTCCGCGCCACCGGCGTCACCGTCCGGCCCCTCCCGCACGACCGCCCGACCCGCCACGTCGTCGCCGCCACCCGGCGCGGCGCGGAGGCGGCCCCCGCGGTCGCCCGGGTCCTCGACGCCCTCCGCGCGGCCGCCGCACCGGGCCCGTCCGATGCCCGGTGAGAGCCGCGGCCGGTCGGAATTTGACCCTCGACCTGGTGCAGGGACCAAGGTGACGGGCGTGGAGAACACGATGCGCACCATCGGCGAGACGGCCCGGGACAGCGGCCTGGGGGTGAGCGCCCTCCGGTTCTACGACCGGTCCGGCGTGCTGGTCCCGGCCCGGGTGGACCCGGTCACCGGCTACCGCTGGTACGGCCCCGGGCAGGTGGACGAGGCCCGGCTGCTGGCCCGGCTGCGCCGGACGGGGATGCCGCTGGCGGACATCCGGCTCGTGCTGGCCGGCTGGTCCGGCCCCGACACCGGGCTCGTACGGCAGTTGCTGGACGCCCATCTGCGCCGGCTCGAACGCGGCCTGGCCGAGGCGCGCGGCGAGTTCTCCACGGTCCGCTCGCTACTCGACCGCAAGGAGAAACCCATGACCTCGCCCCGCACCGTGCACGCCCAGGTGTCCGTCCCGGCCGACGGACTGGCCGCGGCCCTCGACGCGGTCCGCTTCGCGGTCTCCGCCGACCCCGAACTGCCCGCGCTCGGCGGCGTCCTCTTCGACCTCGAAGGGGAGAGCCTGTACCTCGTGGCCACCGACCGCTACCGGATGGCTGTCGCGCAGACGGAGGCCGCGGGGCACGACGGGCCCCGGACCCAGGTCGTCGTGCCGGCTCCGCTCGCCGATGCGATGCGGGCGCTGCTGGCCGGCGCCGGGACCGCGCGGCTCACCGTGGACGGAGACCGGGTGGTCCTGGAGGCGGGGGACCGGCAGACCGCCGGCACCTGCCCGGGGCACGACTTTCCCGACCACCGGCGGCTCCTCGCCCTGCCGGAGGGCAGGCGCGGGGCGGTCGACGTAGCGGCGTTCGCGGCGCAGGAGGACGAGCTGTCCGTCCTCACGGTGGCCGACGGCGACGTGGTTCTCGGCGGGGCCGGTCCGGAGCGGGTCGCCGTCAACCGGGCCTATCTGCTGGAGGCGTGCGCCGCCTTGGCCTCGGACCGCCTGCTCATCGAGCTGGGCGCGCCCACGGCCCCCGTCACGATCCGTCACCCCGACACGGCCAAGGCGTACTCCATCCTCATGCCGGTCCGCCTGGACGACTGACGCGAGCACCCGGGGCTCGTGCCCGTCAGGGGTGCGGGGCGAAGCCCCGGAGGGGGTGCGGGGGCCGAGGCCCCCGCACCTGGCCGGTCAGGCCGAGGCCGCGTCGGCCGCCTGGGCCTTCAGGGCGCGCTCGATGCCCGCGCGGGACTCCGAGACCAGGCGCCGCAGGGCCGCGTTCGGCTCGGCCGAGGACAGCCACGCGTCCGTCGCGTCCAGGGTCTCCTGGGAGACCAGCAGCGACGGGTACAGGCCGACCGCGATCTGCTGGGCGATCTCGTGGCTGCGGGACTCCCAGATCCCCTTGATCGCCGCGAAGTACTTCGCGGCGTACGGGGCGAGCAGCTCGCGCTGGTCGGACTGGACGAAGCCGCCGATGACCGCCTCCTGCACCGCGTTCGGCAGGTCCGCGGACTCCACGACCGAGGCCCAGGCGGCTGCCTTGGCCTCCGCCGTCGGCCGGGCCGCCCGCGCGGTGGCCGCGTGCCGCTCGCCCGCCGCGGTCCTGTCCCGCTCCAGCTCCGCCGCGATCTCCGGCTCGTCCGCGCGGCCGGTCGCCGCCAGCCGCTCCAGGAACGTCCAGCGCAGCTCGGTGTCGACGGCCAGGCCCTCGATCGTCTGCGTGCCGTCCAGCAGCGCGGCGAGCAGGTCCAGCTGCTCCGGGGTGCGGGCGGTCGCCGCGAACGCCCGGGCCCACGCCAGCTGGTGGTCGCCGGCCGGCTCGGCGGCCCGCAGGTGCTCCAGCGTCGCCTCGGTCCACGTCGCCAGGCCCGTCTCGCGCCACGCCGGGTCCGCGTACAGGTCGACGGCCAGCTTCACCTGGCGGTGCAGCGACTGCACCACGCCGATGTCCGACTCCTTGCCGATGCCGGACAGCACCAGCGACAGGTAGTCGCGGGTGGCCAGCTCGCCGTCGCGGGTCATGTCCCAGGCCGAGGCCCAGCACAGGGCGCGCGGCAGCGAGGCCTCGAAGTCGCCCAGGTGCGCGGTGACCTTCGCCAGCGACTCGGCGTCCAGCCGGACCTTGGCGTACGACAGGTCGTCGTCGTTGAGCAGCACCACGTCCGGGCGGGCCATGCCGACCAGCTCCGGCACGTCCGTCAGCTCGGCGGCCGCGATGTCCAGCTCGACCCGGCGCTCGCGCAGCAGCTTGCCACTGGCCTCGTCCAGGCCGTAGAAGCCGATCGCGATGCGGTGCGGGCGCAGGACCGGCTCGCCCTTGGCGCCGGCCGGCAGCGCCGGGGCCTCCTGGCGGACCTTGAACGAGGTGATCACGCCGTTCGCGTCGGTCTCGATCTCCGGGCGCAGGATGTTGATGCCGGCCGTCTCCAGCCACGCCTTCGACCAGGCGGCCAGGTCGCGGCCGGAGGTCTCCTCCAGCGCGCCCAGCAGGTCCGACAGGCGGGTGTTGCCGAAGGCGTGCGTCTTGAAGTACGCCTGCACGCCCTTGAAGAACTCGTCCATGCCGACGTACGCCACGAGCTGCTTGAGCACCGAGGCGCCCTTGGCGTAGGTGATGCCGTCGAAGTTGACCAGGACGTCGTCCAGGTCACGGATGTCGGCCATGATCGGGTGGGTCGACGGCAGCTGGTCCTGCCGGTACGCCCAGGTCTTCATGGAGTTGGCGAACGTCGTCCACGCGTGCGGCCACTTCGAGCCCTCCGCGTACGCCTGGCAGGCGATGGAGGTGTAGGTCGCGAACGACTCGTTCAGCCACAGGTCGTTCCACCACTCCATGGTGACGAGGTCGCCGAACCACATGTGGGCGAGCTCGTGGAGGATGGTCTCGGCGCGCACCTCGTACGCCGCGTCCGTCACCTTCGAGCGGAAGACGTACTGGTCGCGGATGGTGACCGCGCCCGCGTTCTCCATGGCGCCCGCGTTGAACTCGGGCACGAAGAGCTGGTCGTACTTCGCGAACGGGTAGGCGTAGGCGAACTTCTCCTGGAACCAGTCGAAGCCCTGCCGGGTGACCTCGAAGATCGCGTCCGCGTCGAGGAACTCGGCCAGCGAGGGACGGCAGTAGATGCCGAGCGGCACGGACTGCCCGTCCGGGCCCTCGTAGCTGCTGTGCACCGCGTGGTACGGGCCGACGATCAGAGCCGTGATGTACGTGGAGATGCGCGGCGTCGGCTCGAAGACCCAGACGTTGTCCTTGACCTCGGCGGGCGCCGGGGTCGGCGAGTTCGAGATCACGGTCCAGCCCTCGGGGGCCTTCACGGTGAACTGGAAGGTCGCCTTCAGGTCGGGCTGCTCGAAGCTGGCGAAGACGCGCCGGGCGTCCGGCACCTCGAACTGGGTGTAGAGGTACGCCTGGTCGTCGACCGGGTCGACGAAGCGGTGCAGGCCCTCGCCGGTGTTGGTGTACGCGCAGTCCGCGACGACCCGCAGCTCGTTCGCGCCGGCCTGCAGGTGCTCCAGCGCGATCCGCGAGTCCTGGAAGACGGCGGCCACGTCCAGCGGGGTGCCGTTGAGGACGACCTCGTGCACGGTGGGCGCGACCAGGTCGATGAAGGTCTCCGCGTCCGCCTCGGCGGACCGGAAGCGCACGGTCGTGACGGACGGGTACGTGCCGCCCTCCTGCGCCCCGCTCAGGTCGAGGTCGATCTCGTACGAGTCGACGGTGAGCAGCTTCGCCCGCTGCTGAGCCTCTTCACGGGTCAGGTTCGTGCCAGGCACGCGTTCATCTCCTTCGATGGTGACGGTCGCGGCCATCCTTGCACGCATGCCGAAGCGGAGGGCACCCCATTTCCGGGTGCCCTCCCGTGGCGTCGGCGCGGGTTGCGCGGGGCGGGGCGGAGGGCGGTCAGCCCTGGGCCAGCTCCTCGGCGACGAGCTCGGCGATCTGGACCGCGTTCAGCGCGGCGCCCTTGCGCAGGTTGTCGTTCGACAGGAAGAGGGCCAGGCCGTTGTCCACGGTCTCGTCCACGCGGATGCGGCCCACGTAGGAGGCGTCCTTGCCGGCGGCCTGGAGCGGGGTCGGGATCTCGGAGAGCTCGACGCCCGGGGCGTCGCTAAGGAGCTCGTAGGCGCGCTCGACGCTGATCGGACGCTCGAAGCGGGCGTTGACCTGGAGGGAGTGGCCGGAGAAGACGGGCACGCGCACGCAGGTGCCGGAGACCTTGAGCTCCGGGATCTCCAGGATCTTGCGCGACTCGTTGCGGAGCTTCTGCTCCTCGTCGGTCTCGAAGGTGCCGTCGTCGACCAGGTTGCCCGCGAGCGGCACCACGTTGAACGCGATCGGGCGCTTGTACACGCCGGGCTCGGGGAACTCGACGGCCCCGCCGTCGAAGGCGAGCCGGTCGGCGTGCTCGGCGACCGCACAGGCCTGGGTGCGCAGCTCGGCGACGCCGGCCAGGCCGGAGCCGGACACGGCCTGGTAGGTGGTGGCGACCAGCGCGGTCAGCCCGGCCTCCTGGTGCAGGGGGCGCAGCACCGGCATGGCGGCCATGGTGGTGCAGTTCGGGTTGGCGATGATGCCCTTGGGGCGGTCCTTGATCGCGTGCGGGTTGACCTCGGAGACCACGAGCGGGACCTCGGGGTCGCGGCGCCAGGCGGAGGAGTTGTCGATCACGACGGCGCCCTGGGAGGCGACCTTCTCGGCGAGGGCCTTGGAGGTGGCGCCGCCGGCCGAGAAGAGCACGATGTCCAGGCCGGTGTAGTCGGCCGTCGCGGCGTCCTCGACGGTGATCTCCTTGCCCTGCCACTCCAGGGTGGAGCCGGCGGACCGGGCGGAGGCGAAGAGGCGCAGCTCGTCCACCGGGAACGCGCGCTCGGCGAGGATGCTGCGCATGACTCCGCCGACCTGACCGGTGGCTCCGACGATTCCGACCCTCACGGTGACTCCTTCTTCCGAATTGCAACGCACGCGTACAGCCATCATGCGTTCGACCCCACGCCGCTTGTCCAATCCATTGTCCGAGGGGTGGACCACTGTGACGCGTCACACGCGAAGGGGCCGGTGCCCGCTCGTGGCGGACACCGGCCCCTCCTTCACGCGGTCAGGCCCTTACGGGGTGACCTTCTCGATCTGCACGCTCGCGGTGCCCGCGGGGGTGCCGCGGCCGCTCAGCAGCTGGAGCTGGCCGAAGAACTGGCGGCCCTCCGGAGCGGCGGCGCTGACCAGGACGTTCGCCGAGACGGCCGCCGAGGCGCCGCTGGCGAGGTTCACCGCGGCCGACTCGTCCACCTGGACGGAGCCGAGGGTGGCGGAGAAGTACACGTCGCGGTAGTCGTACGTGGTGGAGCCGGCCGGGACCGCGTAGCCGATCACCTTGACGGTGTAGGTGCCGGCGGCCGGGCTGGCCAGGCTCACGGCCTCCTCGGAGTCGCCGTCCGCGGAGGAGCCGACCTTCACGCCGTCCTTGTAGACCTCGAGGTCGAGGTCGGCGCCGGCGTCCGAGACGCCGCCGATGGCGACGTCGAGGCGCGAGACGCCCTCACCGATGACGACCGTGGAGGTGTGCTCCTCGCCGTTGGCAATGGTCGGCTTGGCGACCTTGGCCGAGCCCAGCGGGCCGCCCTTGAGCTTGCCGCCGGAGATGGCCGCGGCCTCGTTCTTGACGGTCCACTGGACCGGCGCCGGGGTGCCCTGCTTGACCTCGGGCAGGACCTTGACCGCCGGGTCGAAGGCCGCGCCGAGCAGCGTCACATCGAGCTTGTACGGGTTGTCGAGCAGCGGCGACGTACGACGGGACTCGACCTCGATCTCCCAGACGCCCGGCTGCGGGTTCTGGTACGAGCGCACGTCCGGGCGGCAGGTGTTGGCCGGGTTGTCGTAGTTCGGGTAGCAGTTGACCGTCGACGTGGGGTCGACCGGCGTGCCGTACGGGTGGATCGCGATGAAGCGGGTCTGGCTGCCGGCCGCGAGGCCGCCCAGGGCCACCTCAAGGGCCTTGGCGCCCTGCGGGACCGTGACGAAGTACGACTTGTGGCTGTTGCGCTGCACGGACGAGGTGTCCGAGAAGCCGTACGCCGGCTGGGTCAGCGGGGCGGAGACGACGACCGTCGACAGGATCTGCTTGTCGACGCCCTCGGTGGACTCGTCGTCCAGCTGGAGGATGGCGCTGTGCACGCCGGCCGTCTTCGGCTTGGCCTCGATCTTGATGGTGACCGGCTTGTTCAGCGGCAGCGTGGCGTAGTCGTAGCCGCCGAGGATCTTGAAGGTGCCGTCGTTGCCGCGCAGGCTCAGGTTGTGGCGGGTGCCGTACTTCACGCCCGAGGTGCGGGTGACCACGACGTTGTACGTCTTCTTCTGGCCGACCTTGAGGCCGCCCTCGCGGTCGTAGACGCCGGTGCCGAAGCCCGGGGTCTTCAGGAACTGGTCCAGCGCGGTGTCGACCGGGGCCTTGACGGAGTAGTCGTTGGCCTTGGCGTCACGCTGGATGGACTCCCAGGCGCCGACGATGTCGATCAGGCCCGCGCCCTGGGCGTGCGCCGGGACACCGGGGATCTCCTTGGCGGTGCTGGCCAGCGCGGTGCGCAGGGTCGCCGGGGCCAGCTTGATGCCCTGCTGCTTGGCGGCGGAGATCAGCAGGGCGCTGGCGCCCGCCACCTGCGGCGAGGACATCGAGGTGCCCTGGAGCATGCCGTAGCCGGCCGGGAGCTCGTAGCCGGCCTCCTTCACGGGCGCGCCGGGCAGCCAGGTCTGGATGGTGTTGATGGCCGCGCCGGGACCGGTGATGGTCGGCGTCATGCCGCCGTCCTCACGCGGGCCGCGGGAGGAGAAGGGGAACATGGCGTACGGCGTGGTCACGCCGGAGCCGTAGTTGGCGGCCCAGGTCTCCTTGGAGACCGCGGCACCCACGCTGATGACCTTGTCCGCGAGGCCGGGGTCGCCGATGGTGTTCAGGCCGGGGCCGGAGTTGCCCGCGGAGATCACCAGCTGCACGCCGTACTTGTCGATCAGGTTGGTGTAGAGCTCGGCGCGCGCGTTGTTGCCGTCGTTCAGCGCCGGCAGGCCGCCGATCGACATGTTGACGATGTCCACGCCACGGTTGACGACGAGGTCGATCATGCCCTCGGTCAGCGCGACGTTGGTGCAGCCGCCGGACCAGGAGCAGGCGCGCGAGGAGACGATCTTCGCGCCGGGCGCCTGGCCGTTCATCCTGCCGCCGAAGAGGCTGTTGGCGGCGGTGATGCCGGCGACGTGCGTGCCGTGCTCGGACTCGATGATGCCGACGTTGACGAAGTCGGCCTTCTTGCCGACCCAGTCCCCGCCGAACGGGTCCATCGGGACGTCCTTGCGGATCTCGATCACGAACGGGATGCGCTCGGCGACCTGGGTGTCCGGGTTGTCCGTACCGAAGTAGCCGACCTGGTAGCCGTCCTTGTACGGCTTCATCGGCTCGTTGTTGGTGAAGTCGCCGTCCTGGTCGGTGTCGACGCGGACGGTGCCGGCGGCGGCGTCGTACAGCAGGCCGAACTGGTCGGTCTTGTCGCCGTCGCGGTTGACGTCACCGGCCATGTCGCCGTTGGCGGTGATGGACTCGCTGAAGCGGCTCCAGTGGAACGAGCCCGCGGGCGCCTTCCAGGTGCGGCCGCCGGCGGTGAATTCGCTGCCGCTGACCGCGGTGACCTGCGGACGCCAGGTGGCGTCGCTGTCGGTGATCGGGTCGGTCGCGGTGACCCAGTCGACGATCTTGCGCTCGCCGGTGGAGGTCGTCTGCAGGGCCGGGTGGCCGAGGTCGACACCCGAGTCCAGGACGCCGATGGTCACACCGCGGCCGTCGGCCTGCGGGTTGTTCTGCACGAAGTCGACCGCGCCCGTCTCGAAGGACGGGTTGTACGGGTTCTTCGCGGGGGTGTTCTTGTCCGGCGCCGTGTAGGTCTGGGTGGCCGTCTTCCCGGCCGCCCCGCCGTTGCGGTCCGCGTCGGGGCGCGGGTCGGGCAGCTGGATCTCGTGGCGCAGGTCCATGCCGTGCACGGAGTCCAGCTTGGCGGCGGCCTTGAGCGCACCCTCCGCCTTGTCGGTGGGCAGGGTGGCACGGACGTAACCGAGGTCGTCGTACGTCTTGCCGACCGAGGCACCCGGGACGGCGTCGAGCTGGTCGGCCACCTGCTTCGTCTTGCCGGGGGCGGTCGCCACCATCACGGTGACGTTCTGCTCGCCCTTCGCGCGGGCCTGCTGCAGGAGCTCGACATCGGCCGAACCGAGCTTCTTGTCTGCGGACTTGACCGGCGCGGAGGCACCCGGGTCGTCGGCGCTGCCGGCCGCGAACGCGGGCACGGTGCCGGCCGCCACGAGCGCGGCGACCAGGCCCGCGGCCGCGGCGACGCGGGCAGCGCGTCTGGCCCCGGATATGGAGCTGGGGGATTCGAGGGTCATCAGCATCCCTGTGAGTGGAAGAAACGGTCCGGATTTCGGTGCCGGATGACCGGTCAGCTTTGCCTACGTGACAAGTGTTTGGGGAGAGTTGTTATTGACCCGTACCCGTCATTGGCGGTATCTCGCCAGCGCGGGGTATGCGCCATCGGGGCCGTACCCGGGCATAGCGGTACGACCCGTCGGGGTCATGGAGTGGATTTGTAGACTTTATGAGCGCGCGTCAGAAGTCGTCGGCACGGCGGCCGCTGCGGGGGTGTGACAGATCCGGCGCGTTCAGCGCTCGCGCGTGCGCGCGTAGTGGCGCGAGGCCTTGGCGCGGTTGCCGCACGCCGCCATCGAGCACCAGCGCCGGGTGCCGTTGCGCGACGTGTCGTAGAAGTGCAGGACGCACGCGTTCGACGCGCAGGCCCGGATCCGGCCGGGCCCCGCGGCCAGCAGCCCCAGGTAGTCCCGGACCGCGGTCCAGGCCGGCCCCCAGGCGGGATCGGGGAACTCCGCACGCTCGCCCTGGCCGTCCGCGCCCAGGGTGAGCCGGATCCGGCCGTGCTCCAGTACGCCGTCCAGCAGGGCCAGGGCCGAGGGGTCGGCCGGGTCGGCGACCGCCCGGGCGAGGGCCTCGCGGGCGGTCAGCAGGTGGACGAGGGTCGGGGCGTCGGCGCGGAAGCGCCTCTCGAGCCCGTTGGCGCGCAGCCAGATGGCCAGGCCTTCCAGGCGGGTCAGCCCCGCTGCTCCGGCGAAGAGGTCCACCGGCTCGCCGTCCTGCATCCACCGGGTGTTCAGCAGGTCCAGGGAGACCGGCTCGCCGGTCAGCGGCCGCGGGTCCGTCCCCGTCATCTGCGCCTCCGTACTCCACTCACTAACCCCTTAAGGGTACGTGAGCGGTTGACACGCGATCTTCTAACCCTTAACTTCGATTTAGAAGGTTAGAACAGCACGGCAAGGGGAAGGGAACTGTCATGACGACTGCCGTCATCAGCAAACTGAGCACCGGCCACGTGGGCCTCAACGTCACCGAGCTCGGGCGTTCGCTCGGCTTCTACCGGGACACCCTCGGCTTCGAGCTGCTGGGCGAGGGCAAGGAAGAGGGCCGCCGCTACGCCTTCCTCGGCCAGGACGGCGCACTCGTGCTGACCCTGTGGGAACAGGCCGAAGGCGCCTTCGCCCCGGCCGCCGCAGGCCTGCACCACCTGGCGTTCTCCGCGGGCACCGTCGAGGAGGTCCGGGCGTACGAGGAGCGGCTGCGCGCGCTCGGCGTCGACTTCGCCTACGAGGGCGTGGTCGCCCACGGCGAGGGCGCGGCCTCCGGCGGGATCTTCTTCCACGACCCCGACGGCACCCGGCTGGAGATCTCCGTACCGACCGGCGCCGAGGGCGCTCCGGCTCCCAGCGGAACCGCTCCGACCTGCGGATTCTTCTAATGGCCGGCGCCTACCACCAGGGCTCGCGCGCCGTCCAGGACCGGGTCGGCGTACGCGAGCTCGCCGACCACGTCGGCCGCTCCATCACCCCCGGCATCCGGGACGTGGCCGCCGCCTTCCTGGCTCAGCAGCCGTTCCTGGTCGTGGGCGCGGCGGACGAGGCGGGCCGGATGTGGGCCTCACACCTCACGGGGCCGCCCGGCTTCATGAGGGCGCAGGGCGCGCACCGGCTCGTCGTCGACGGCGGCCTCCCGGCGGGCGACCCGCTCGCCGGGGCGCTGGCCGCCGACGGCACCGCGGTGGGCACGATCGCCCTCGACCCGCGGACCCGGCGCCGGATGCGGCTCAACGGCACGCTCACGCCGGCGACGGTCGCGGGAGGTTTCACCGTCGACGCGGAGCAGGTGTTCGCCAACTGCCCGAAGTACCTGCAGAAACGGCAGCCGCTGGAGGTGGAGCCGGAAGGGCCGGGCGTGCTCCGGCGCGGGGAGCAGCTCACCGACGGGCAGGCGCGGACGGTCCGCGGGGCCGACACGTTCTTCATCGCGACCACCGCCGAGGACGGGGTCGACGCCAGCCACCGCGGCGGCAACCCGGGCTTCGTCCAGGTGCGCTCCGCGACCGAGCTGGCCTGGGCGGACTACCCCGGCAACAGCATGTTCCTCACCCTGGGCAACCTCACCGCCGACCCGCGGGCCGGGCTGCTCTTCCCGCACTGGGAGAGCGGGGGACTGCTCCAGCTCAGCGGCCGGGCCCGGGTGGAGTTCGGGCCGGACGGCGCGCGTACCACCGTCTTCACGATCGCCTCGGTCGTCGAGAGCCTGCCGGCGGGCCGGCTCCGCTGGAGCACCCCGGAGTACTCGCCGGCCAACCCTCCGGCAAACCCTCCGGCCGGCGGGCCGGCCGCCGCGCCGCCCGGCTCTGCGGCCGCCCCTCACCTCGGCAGCACCACGAGGTAGGCGGCGGGCTCGCGGTCGCCGGCCGCCGTCAGGGCGGTCCGGACGACCGCGGCCTGCTGCTCGGGGTAGTCGCGCAGCTTGCGCGGGGTGATGTGCACGACGGTCACCCCGAGCTGCTCCAGGGCGTCGCGCTTGCGGACGGCCTCCGACCACTGCTCGTCCTCGCCCTGGCGGGGCGCGCGGGTGTCGATCTCGACGGCGACTGCGTGGTCGGGCCAGTAGGCGTCCACGCTGCCCAGGTGCGGGCCCCCGGGGATCCGCAGGTCCACGTTCCAGACGGGGTCGGGCAGTTCGTAGCCGCGCACCAGGTGGTACAGCCGGTCCTCGGCGATGGCCCGGCCCTCGGCGAGCAGCGACTCCACGGCGTCCACCACGTGCGGCCGGCTCAGCAGCCGCGCCACGGTCAGCTCCCGTACGACCGCGGACGGCTCGCAGTGCCCGGCGCGGACGGACTCGCTCAGCAGCCGCCGCACGGTGACCGCGTCGGTGAGCTGTGCCACGGCGTCGGCCACGGCGCGGGCCACCGGCGCCACCGGCAGCCCGGTCACCTCGAACGGCCGCGGCGGGTGCGGGGTGCGCACCAGGCGGGCGCAGCCGGCCGACCGCAGCCGCCGGGTGCTCGGCACCAGGACGTCGATGTGCTGGAGGGCCAGCAGCGGGGGCCCGGAGGCGAACCCGTACAGCGCGAGCGCCGCCAGCCCGGTGATCATCGCCTCGCCGCCGCGCCGGCCGGCGTACATCAGCGCCGCGTGCAGCCGCTCCTCGCTGGTCGCCGGCCCGGGGTGGAGCAGGAAGACCCCGGGCAGGATCTGCTGCCAGGGCCGGTCGGCGGCCTCGGAGGCGGAGACCCCGTGCTCGCGGAGCTGGGCGAGGGTCATGACCCGGGGGCGGGTGCTGTCGGCGAGGTGGCGGAGGGGGAGGGGGGTGTTGTGGCATACGCCTGCGGCATCCCGGCCCCCCGGGCCCCCGACACCGTGTCTAACCCGCCGTCCGCAGAACAGGGCCACTCCCGACAAAAGGTCCGGCCGTCCGACGGCGGAGGGGGGGCCCCCCCGGCCCCCCCCCCCCGACGGATGGGGGACGGGGCGTCCGCGCGGGGGGGCGCGCCCCCGGCCGGGTGCCCCCGCCCCGGTCCCGGGGCGGGAGCACGCCGGCAGGCGTCAGCCCGCGGCCGCGTCGCAGGCCTGCGCGCGCAGCGCCCGGGCCAGGTCGTCGCGGGCCTCCAGGACCAGTCGGCGCAGCGCAGGGGCCGCGTCCTCGTGGGCCGAGAGCCAGGCGTCCGTCGCCTCCAGCGTCGCCTCGTCGTCCTGCAGGGCGGGGAACAGGCCCCGTACGACGTCCATGCCGATCTGGATCGAGCGCTCCGCCCAGACCCGCTCGATCACCGCGAAGTAACGCTCCGTGAACGGCGCCATCAGTGCGCGCTGCGAGGACTGCTGCATGCCGGCGATCGTCGCCTCGACGAGCGCGTTGGACAGCGCGTCGGACTCCACGACCGCCGCCCACGCCTGCTCCTTGACCGCCGCCGACGGCCGGGCCGCCAGGCAGCGCACCTGGTGCCGCTTGCCCGACGCCGTGTCGTCCCGGGAGAGTTCGGCCGCCAGCACGGGCTCGTCCACCACGCCGTGCGCGGCCAGCGGCAGCAGGAAGTCCCAGCGCAGCTCCTGGTCCACCTCCAGCCCGTCGATCCGCGCCGAGCCCTCCAGCAGGCCCAGCAGCAGCTGGAAGTCGCCCTCCGAGGAGGCGCTCGCCGCGAAGAACCGGGCCCAGGTCAGCTGGTGCTCCGAGCCCGGCTCGGCCAGCCGCAGCTCGTGCAGCGCGCCCGCGGCCAGGTCCCGCGCGCCCTGCTCCCGCCAGGCCGGCGCCGCGTAGTGCGTGACGGCGGCCAGCGCCTGCGCGTGCAGCATCTGGAGCACGCCGACGTCCGACTCGCGGCCCGCGAAGGCCAGCAGCAGCGAGAGGAAGTCCCGGGTGGGCAGCAGCCCGTCCCGCGTCAGGTTCCACAGCGCCGACCAGCACAGCGCCCGCGCCAGCGGGTCGGCCACGTCGCCCAGGTGCCGGCGCAGGGTGGCAAGCGAACCCTCGTCGAAGCGGATCTTGCAGTAGGTCAGGTCGTCGTCGTTGACCAGGACCAGGTCCGGCCGCTCCGCGCCCGCCAGCTCGCCGATCACCGTACGCTCGCCCGCGACGTCGGCCTCGGTGCGCGCGTAGCGGACGAGCCCGCCGGCGGCGTCCAGCCGGTACAGGCCGACCGCCACCCGGTGCGGGCGCAGCGTGTCGCCCTCCTGGACCACGGCCAGCTCGGCGATCCGGCCCGCCGCGTCGTAGGCGACCTGCGGCGTCAGCGTGTTCACGCCCGCCGTCTGCAGCCACGCCAGCGACCACTCGGTCATGTCCCTGCCGGAGACCTCGCCGAGCACCGACAGCAGGTCGTCGAGCGTGGTGTTGCCGTACGCGTTGGCCTTGAAGTAGCGGCGCGCGCCCTCCAGGAAGGCGTCCCGTCCGGCGTAGGCCACCAGCTGCTTGAGCACCGAGGCGCCCTTGGCGTACGTGATGCCGTCGAAGTTGAGCTTGGCGTCCTCCAGGTCGCGGATGTCGGCCGTGACCGGGTGCGTCGAGGGCTGCTGGTCGGCCCGGTACGCCCACGCCTTGCGGCTGTTGGCGAAGGTGACCCACGCCTGGTCGAAGCGGGTGGCCTCGACCTGGGAGAAGGAGCCCATGAAGTCCGCGAAGGACTCCTTCAGCCACAGGTCGTCCCACCACTTCATGGTGACCAGGTCGCCGAACCACATGTGTGCCATCTCGTGCAGGATCGTGTTGCAGCGGCGCTCGTACGCCGCCCGCGTCACCTTCCCGCGGAAGATGTACTCCTCGCGGAAGGTCACCATGCCCGGGTTCTCCATGGCGCCCAGGTTGTACTCGGGCACGAACGCCTGGTCGTACTTGCCGAAGGGGTACGGGTAGTCGAAGTGCTCGTGGAAGAAGTCGAAGCCCTGCTTGGTGACCAGGAAGACGTCGTCCGCGTCGAAGTGCTTGGCCAGCCCCTTGCGGCACATCGCGCCGAGCGGGATCGTCAGGTCCCCGCGGGTGTAGGTGTCCGTCACGTAGTGGTACGGCCCGGCCACCACGCAGGTGATGTACGTCGAGATGGGCGCGGTCTCGGCGAACCGCCACACCCCTGCCTCGCGGGACTCCTCCGCGCCGTTGCTCCACACCTGCCAGCCCTCGGGCGCGGTGACCTCGAAGCGGTAGGGGGCCTTGAGGTCGGGCTGCTCGAAGTTGGCGTAGACCCGGCGGGCGTCGGCCGGTTCGTACTGGGTGTAGAGGTAGACCTCGTCGTCCTCGGGGTCGACGAAGCGGTGCATGCCCTCGCCGGTCCGGCTGTAGGCGCAGTTCGCGTCGACCACCAGGACGTTCTCGGAGGCCAGGTCCGCCAGCGCGATGCGGGCGCCGTCGAAGACCTCGGCGGGGTCGAGGGAGCGCCCGTTGAGGGTGACGGAGTTCACCGAGGGGGCGATCAGGTCGGCGAACGTGGCGGCGCCGGGGACCGCGGACCGGAAGCGGACCGTGGTCACCGACCGGAAGGTGCGCGGTCCCTCGGCCGGCTCGGCCTCGTCCACCGCGGACCTCAGGTCGAGGGCCACCTCGTACCCGTCGACGGACAGCAGCTCGGCCCGCGCGCGGGCCTCCTCGCGGGACAGGTTCTCTCCGGGCACCGGCACTCCTTCGTGCGTGATCGCTGACCTTTCGCCGCATCCTCCCACGGGGGAATGCCGCAGGTCCGCCGAAGGTTGCTGTTCACGGATGTGACCCGTGAAGCCTTGCTGCGAGGAGACCCGATGACCGACACCCAGGTGCGCGAGAAGACCCCGGTCGACTTCTGGTTCGACCCGCTGTGCCCCTGGGCCTGGATGACCTCGC
Source organism: Streptomyces bambusae (assembly GCF_019400985.1). Classification (GTDB taxonomy): domain Bacteria; phylum Actinomycetota; class Actinomycetes; order Streptomycetales; family Streptomycetaceae; genus Streptomyces; species Streptomyces bambusae_A. Next base: position 51,565 of record NZ_WTFF01000006.1, on the reverse strand, counting down.
GCTGGATGCTGGAGGTCGAGAAGGTCCGCGACGTCGAGGTGCGCTGGCACGTGATGAGCCTCGCCGTCCTGAACGAGGACAAGCTGGACGAACTGCCCGAGCGCTACCGCGAGCTGCTCGGCCCCAAGGGCTGGGCGCCGGTCCGGGTGGTCATAGCCGCCCGGGAGAAGCACGGGGACGAGGCCGTCGGCAAGCTCTACACCGCGCTCGGCACCCGCTTCCACAACAACGGCGAGGGCCCGAGCCGCGAGGCGATCGCGGGCGCCCTGGCCGATGCGGGCCTGCCGGCCGAGCTGATCGACCACGCCGACTCCGACGAGTACGACGCGCTCGTGCGCGCCTCCCACGCCGACGGCATCGACCGGGTCGGCCAGGAGGTCGGCACCCCGGTGATCTCGGTGCCGGGCGCGGACGGCGACGAGGTGGCGTTCTTCGGCCCGGTCGTCACCCCCACCCCGCGCGGCGAGGCCGCGGCCCGGCTGTGGGACGGCACCCTGCTGGTCGCCTCCACCCCCGGCTTCTACGAGATCAAGCGCACCCGCACGGCGGCGCCCTCCTTCGACTAGTCGGCTCCGGTACGACAGGAAGCCCCCGCGATCCCTGTCATCGCGGGGGCTTCCTGCTCGATACGTCCGCCGGTGAAGGGTGAGAAGACGATCACGAGGCGGACGGCCTGTGCGTGCTGATCAGCCCTGGACCGGGATCAGCAGCGGGGTGCGGGCCTTGGCGTCGGCGTAGCGCTTCGCCACGTCCTGCCAGTTGACGACGTTCCACATCGCCTCGATGAAGTCCACCTTCTGGTTCTTGTACTGCAGGTAGAAGGCGTGCTCCCAGGCGTCGAAGACCAGGACCGGCACCGAGGCCTGGCCGACGTTGCCCTGGTGGTCGTAGACCTGCTCGACGATCAGGCGGCCGCTGACCGGCTCGTACGCGAGGACGCCCCAGCCGGAGCCCTGCGTGGCGGAGGAGGCGAAGGTCAGCTGCTTCTTGAACTTCGCGAAGGAGCCGAAGGACTCGGTGATCGCGTCGGCGAGCTCGCCCAGGCCGTCGGCCGCGGTCGGCTCGCCGCCGCCCTCGCCGGTCTTCGGGCTGGCCATGTTGTGCCAGTAGATGCTGTGCAGGATGTGGCCCGAGAGGTGGAAGGCGAGGTTCTTCTCCAGGCCGTTCAGGGCGGCCCAGTTCTCCTTGTCCCGTGCCTCCGCCAGCTGCTCCAGCGTGTCGTTGGCGCCCTTGACGTAGGCCGCGTGGTGCTTGTCGTGGTGCAGCTCGATGATCTGCGGGTTGATCACCGGCTCCAGAGCCGAGTACTCGTACGGAAGCTCGGGAAGCGTGTAGATGGCCATGCGTGTAGTCCGGTCCCCTCAGCGTGCCAACTGCTATTGCAATTAATGCGCAACTGCACGCTAGCAGTATCTTTTCCGGCTCACGCATAAGGGTCACCTCAGGGGCGCCTCCGTGAAAACGCAGGTGGGCCCCGTGCCGTCGCACGGGGCCCACCTGCGGTCCGGGCGAACGGATCAGGACCGGGCGGCGGCCCGTCGCTGGACCAGGCGACCGGCGGCGGCCAGGGCGAGGGTCAGTCCGCCGGTGAAGACCACCTGCAGGCGCGTGTCGGTGTCCCGGGCCATCAGGACCAGCACCCCGGCGACCCCCGCGAGCGCCACCCAGGTCAGGTACGGGAAGCCCCACATCCGCACGACCAGCTTCTCGGGCGCGGTCCGCTCCAGGCGGCGGCGCAGCACGAACTGCGAGACGGCGATGAAGCCCCAGACGACGAGGATCACCCCGCCGACCATGTTCAGCAGCCAGGCGAACAGGGTGTCGGGGTACCAGTACGACAGCAGCACCGTCACGAAGCCGAAGCCGGAGGAGGCCAGCACCGCCCGGCGCGGCACCCCGCCGGACACCGTGCCCAGCGCCCGGGGGCCCTGGCCGCGGGCGACCAGCGAATGGGCCATGCGCGAGGCGCCGTAGACGTTGGCGTTCATCGCGGACAGCAGGGCGACCAGGACGACGACGTTCATCAGCTGGCCGGCGCCCGGGATGCCCAGCTGGTCCAGCGCGGCGGCGTACGGGGCCTTGGCCGCGCCCTCGGAGTCCCACGGCACGAGGGTGACGATGACCAGCATCGAGCCGACGTAGACGATCGCGATCCGCCACATCGTGGTGCGCACCGCCCGGGCCACGCCGCGGACCGGGTCGTCGGACTCGGCGGCCGCGATGGTCACCGTCTCCAGCCCGCCGTACGCGACGACGGAGGCGAGCAGGCCCACCAGCAGGCCCTCGACGCCGTGCGGCAGGAAACCGCCGTCGTGCAGCAGGTTGGCGGCGCCCGGGGAGTCGGTGCCGGGCAGCAGGCCCAGGACGGCGAGGGTGCCCAGGGTCAGGAAGAGGCCGATCGCACCGACCTTGAGGGCGGCGAACCAGAACTCGAACTCGCCGAAGTTCCGTACGGCGGCCAGGTTGGAGCCGCAGAAGACGGTCATGAAGACCAGCACCCACATCCACTCCGGGGAGCCGGGGAACCAGCCGGTCATGATGCCCGCGGCGCCGATCGCCTCGATCGCCACGCCCACGCACAGCAGGGTCCAGAACATCCAGCCCACGGTGAAGCCGGCCCACGGGCCGATCGCCCGCTCGGCGTGCACGGAGAAGGAGCCGGAGGCCGGGTTCGCGGCGGACATCTCGCCGAGCATCCGCATCACGAACATCACCAGCAGCCCGGACGCCGCGTACGCCAGCACGATCGACGGGCCGGCGGCCGCGATGCCGGCGCCGGAGCCCACGAACAGGCCGGCGCCGATGACCCCGCCGAGGGCGATCATCGACAGGTGGCGCTGCTTGAGCCCGTTGGACAGCGGCGAGCCGGCGGCGGCCGGGGGCGGGCCGGCCGGGGTGCGGGGTTCGGGCGGCGTGGCGGTGGTCTGGCTCATGTGGGCATGCCTGTCCGGTGTGCGGTCGGATGGGGTGACTGCCCCAGTCTGATCGCCGTCCGATCACCGGGACGATCGCGTCCGGTATCCGGACGCCCGGATCACGCGACGTGATCATGCCCGTACGCCGAAGGCCCCGGTCCGTGCGGACCGGAGGCCTTCGGGGGCGGCGTGGGGATGGGCCCCGCGCCGGGGAGGTCAGGGGCCGGCCGGACCCGCCTGCGCGGCGCGGCGGGCGCGCAGCTCGCGGATGCCCGCCACCACGAGCACCGCCGCCGCGGCGCCGGTGGACCACAGCAGCTGCGGCCGCGCCTCGTCGTCGGTGAGCATCAGCATCAGCACCGCCGCCATGCCGGCCAGGGCCGCCCACGTCAGGTACGGGAACGCCCACATCTTCAGCGTCAGCCGCTCGGGCGTCTCCCGCTCGATGCGGCGGCGCAGCAGCAGCTGCGAGACGGCGATCAGGGCCCATACGAACAGCAGGACCGCGCCGACCGCGTTGAGCATGTAGAGGAAGATCGTCTTGGGCCACAGCAGGTTCAGCACGACCGAGACGAAGCCGAACGCCACCGACGCGAACACCGCCCGGCGCGGCACCCCGCCCCCGGACACCGTCAGCAGCGCCCGCGGGGCCTCGCCGCGCTCGGCGAGCGAGAAGACCATCCGCGAGGAGCCGTACAGGTTGGCGTTGAGCGCCGACAGCAGCGCCACGAACACCACGATGTTCATGATCTGGCCGGCCCCGGGGATGCCGATGGAGTCGAGCACGGCGACGTACGGGCTCTCGCCGGGCTTCATCGCGGTCCACGGCAGCAGCGTGACGATCACCAGCATCGAGCCGATGTAGAAGAAGAGGATGCGCCACACGGCGCTGCGCACCGCCCGCGCCACCGAGCGCGCCGGGTCGTCCGACTCGGCGGCGGCGATGGTGACGACCTCCAGGCCGCCGAAGGCGAAGACCACGGCGAGCACGCCGGAGACCACCCCGGACCAGCCGTTGGGCAGGAAGCCGCCCTGGCCGGTCAGGTTCGTCAGGCCGACCGGGTCAGTGTCGGGAAGCAGTCCGAAGATCGCCAGCGTGGACAGCAGCAGGAAGAGCACGATCGCGCCGACCTTGAGGGCGGCGAACCAGAACTCGAACTCGCCGAAGTTCCGTACGGCGGCCAGGTTGCTGGCGGTGAAGACCAGCATGAAGATCAGCACCCAGCCCCACTGCGGGATCCCCGGCACCCAGCCGTTCGCGATCTTCGCCGCGCCGGTGGCCTCCACGGCGAGCACGACGACCAGCAGGAACCAGTACAGCCAGCCCACCGAGAACCCGGCCCACCGCCCCATCGCCCGCTCCGCGTGCACGGAGAAGGAGCCGGAGGCGGGCATCGCGGCGGACATCTCGCCCAGCATCCGCATGACCAGCATCGCGAGCGTGCCCGCGAGGAGATAGGACAGGACGATCCCCGGCCCGGCCAGGGAGATGCCGGCGCCGGAGCCGACGAAGAGGCCGGCGCCGATGACGCCGCCCAGCCCCAGCATGGTCAGGTGGCGCTGCTTGAGACCGTGGCCGAGGGGTTCCTCGGCGAGTTCCCGCAGGGGTGCTTGTGACATCCCCACAGTGTCCCCGAGTGGTGAGCAGCCGCGCAAAACGGATGCACGGCAACCAAAAGGCCGCGTGATACGCATCACTTCGGACCTTCCGCCCCGGGCCCGCGCGGCGATCTTTGTCCGGTCCCCACCAAGACGCGGAGCGCTGCTTTGTGTTCGGCCGACGGTGGGCAGGGCGTACCGGCCGGACTAACGTCACGGTGATCCGCCCGACCCCTCATCCCACGGGAGCCCCGATGAGCACCGCCTCCGCCTCCGCCGCCGTCTTCCGGCCCGGCACCGTCCTGGCCGACCTGCTCCCCGCGAGCCGCGCCCGCGACATCGCGCTCGTCGTCGGCGGCGCCGCGCTGACCGGCCTCGCCGCGCAGCTGTCCGTGCCGGTCCCCGGCTCGCCGGTCCCGGTCACCGGCCAGACCTTCGCCGCCCTGCTCGTCGGCACCGCGCTCGGCGCCCGCCGCGGCTTCCTGGCCCTGGCCTTGTACGCGATGGCCGGCGCGGCCGGGACGCCCTGGTTCGCGGGCGGCACCTCCGGCGCGGGCGGCGCCTCCTTCGGCTACGTGCTGGGCATGCTGCTGGCGGCCACGGTCGTCGGCGCCCTGGCCCGCCGCGGCGCCGACCGCTCGGTCGCCCGTACGGCCGCCACCATGGTGCTGGGCTCCGCGATCATCTACGCCGTCGGCGTGCCGTACCTGATGGCCGCCACCGGCATGTCGCTGGACGCGGCCGTCGCCGCCGGCCTCACCCCGTTCCTGATCGGCGACGCGCTGAAGGCCGCCCTCGCGATGGGCGCGCTGCCCGCCGCCTGGAAGCTGGCGGGCCGCCGGGGCTGAGCCGCAGCCCGCAGTTCGGAGCCCGCAGGACGCAGCCCGCAGTACGCAGCCCGCGGTACGTGAAAGGGCCCGGCCCGCCTCGTGACGACACGAGGCGGGCCGGGCCCTTTGCGTTGCTCGGGTGCTGCGGGCTCAGCCCTGCAGCGAGCGCTTGCGGCGGAAGTCGAGGACCACGCCGACGACCACGACGATCGCGGCGACCACGGTCGAGAGGGTGACGACCTCGCGGTTGGCCTCGTCGACGAACATGTAGCCGATCACGAACATGATCAGGCCGGCGGTCGCCCAGGTCAGCCACGGGAACAGCCACATCTTGACCGTCAGCTTCTCCGGGGCCTCGCGGACCAGGATCCCGCGCATCTTCAACTGGGTGAAGCAGATCACCAGCCAGACGAAGAGGGCGATGGCACCCGAGGAGTTCAGGAGGAAGGTGAAGACCGTGTCCTTGAACGCGTAGTTGAAGTAGACGGCGACGAAGCCGAAGACCGTGGAGCCCAGGATCGCGGCGACCGGAACGCCCCGGGAGTTGACCTTGGCGAACGCCTTCGGGGCGTCGCCGCGCTCACCGAGCGAGAAGGCCATGCGGGAGGCGGTGTAGAGACCCGAGTTCAGGCAGGACAGCACGGCGGTCAGGACGATGACCTCCATGATCGTGCCGGCGTGCGCGATGCCGATCGAGTCCAGGGCGGCGACGTACGAGCCCTTGTCGGTGATCGACTTGTCGTTCCACGGGAGCAGGGTCAGCACCACGAAGATCGAGCCGAGGTAGAAGACGCCGATCCGCCAGATGACGGAGTTGGTGGCCTGGGTGACCGCCTTGCGCGGGTTCTCCGACTCGCCGGCCGCCAGGGTGACGATCTCGCTGCCCATGAAGGAGAAGACGACCATCAGGACGCCGGTGAGGACGGCGCCGTACCCGTTCGGGAAGAAGCCGCCGGCGTCGGTCAGGTGCGCGAAGCCGGCGCCCGGGTTGTCCGAGCCGGGCAGCACGCCGAAGACGGCCAGCATGCCGATGATCACGAAGGCGGCGATGGCCACCACCTTGATGCCCGCGAACCAGAACTCGAACTCACCGTAGGAGGCGACCGAGCCGAGGTTGGTGGCGGTCAGGACCGCCATCACGATCAGGGCCCAGGCCCACTGCGGGACGGCCGGGATCCAGCCCTCCAGGATGGCGGCACCGGCGGTGGCCTCCACGGCGAGCACGACGACCCAGAAGAACCAGTAGAGCCAGCCGATGGAGAAGCCGGCCCAGCGGCCCAGCGCGCGGTCGGCGTAGGCCGAGAAGGAGCCCGAGTTCGGGCTCGCGGCGGCCATCTCGCCGAGCATGCGCATCACGAAGACGACCATCGCGCCGACGAGGGCGTACGAGATCAGGATGGCGGGGCCGGCCTTGGCGATACCGCCGCCGGAGCCGACGAACAGGCCGGCGCCGATGACGCCGCCGATGGCGATCATGGAAAGGTGGCGGTTCTTGAGACCGGCCTTCAGACCGTCGGAAGACTCAGGGGTGCCGGGTTCGCCGGCCGGTCCGCCTGCCTTCTGAAGGGTCGTCGTGGAGCTCATGGACGGATCCTTAGGTTCTCGGATTGCGAGCCCCGGAAGTAAAACCCGGATGAACGGTGGACGGAAGACCCGAATCCGGATCGTTGCCGAAGGGCGAAGGTCCGGGCCCTTGGTCCCGAAGGCGACACCCCGCCCCATCTGGGTAGTTTGGGATTACTTGAGCTTCGGGAGTGACGTACGCCACGCTCCCGCGACCTCCGGTCGGGGGTGCCCCCGGCCGAGCCCGGTCCGGGCCTCCCGTGCCACACTCGTGGCATGCGCGTCTACCTCGGATCCGACCACGCCGGCTTTGAGCTCAAGAACCACCTCGTGGACTGGCTCAAGAACAACGGCCACGAGCCCGTCGACTGCGGGCCCCACATCTACGACGCCGTCGACGACTACCCGCCGTTCTGCCTGCGCGCCGCGGAGAAGACCGCCGCGGACCCGGACAGCCTCGGCATCGTGATCGGCGGCTCCGGCAACGGCGAGCAGATCGCCGCCAACAAGGTCCAGGGCGTGCGCGCGATCCTGGCCTGGAGCGTGGAGACCGCCAAGCTCGGCCGGGAGCACAACAACGCCAACGTGATCTCCGTCGGCGGCCGCATGCACACCCAGGAGGAGGCCACCAGCTTCATCGAGGCCTTCCTGGCGACCCCGTACTCGAACGAGGAGCGCCACACCCGCCGCATCGAGATGCTCAGCGCCTACGAGCAGACGCGCGAGCTCCCCCCGATCCCGGCCCACCACCCGCAGGACCAGTAGGCCCCCCGGAGGACCCCTCGCCCGTGCCGCCGGTCCCGCCAGGGGCAGGCGGCACGGGCATTTCCCGGGGCCGTGCGGTGTTCCCGGTGTGCTTGTCTGTTCCGCCGATCCGTCCCGTCAGGAGAGCAGCCGTGCCCGAAGGGCATACGATCCACCGCCTCGCCGCGGACCACCTCGACCGCTTCGGCGGCTGGGGCGTGCGGGTGAGCAGCCCGCAGGGCCGCTTCGCCGACAGTGCGGCCCTCCTCGACGGACGCGTCCTCGACGGGGTCGACGCCCACGGCAAGCACCTCTTCCTGGGCTTCGAGGGCACCGGCTGGATCCACATCCACCTCGGCCTCTTCGGCAAGTACGCCTTCGGCCCGGCCCCGGCCCCGCCGGCCACGGACACCGTCCGGCTGCGGATCGCCAACGACGACCAGTACGCCGACCTGCGCGGCCCGACCACCTGCGCGCTGATCACCGGAGCCGAGAAGCAGGCGATACACGACCGGCTCGGCCCGGACCCGCTGCGCCCCGCCGACGACCCGGACCTGGCCTGGCGGCGGATCTCCCGCTCCCGCACCACCATCGCCGCGCTGCTCATGGACCAGAAGGTCGTCGCGGGCGTCGGCAACGTCTACCGCGCCGAGGTCCTCTTCCGGCACGGCATCGACCCGTACCGGCTCGGCAAGGACGTCACCCGCGCCGAGTGGGACGCGATGTGGCAGGACCTGGCGGAACTGATGCGCGAGGGCGTGCGGCTGAACCGGATCGACACCGTCCGCCCGGAGCACACCCCCGAGGCGATGGGCCGGCCCCCGCGCGTGGACGACCACGGCGGCGAGGTGTACGTCTACCGCCGGGCGAACATGGCCTGCCACATCTGCGAGGGCGAGATCCGCACCGCCGACCTCGCCGCCCGCAACCTCTTCTGGTGCCCGGCCTGCCAGACCCGCTGACGGGGCCGGGCGCGCTGGCGGCGCCGGGCCCGCTGACGGCGCCGGGCGCGCCGAATCGCTCCAGAAGGCTCTAGAAGCCGTGCGGCAGCCAGGGCGCGACCTCGCCCTGGAAGGCCCGCGACGCCTCGCCCAGCGCCCCCGGCCGGCGCCCGAGCTCGCTCACCAGGCCGGCCCCGGCCAGCGAGCGGAGCGTGGTCCCGCCCAGGTAGGCGGCCCCCAGGGCGCGCACGGACACGGCCAGGTCCGCCGGCTCCTCGGTCCGCTCGCACTCCACCGCGCCCGCGGCGTCCGCCGACAGCCGCCAGCGACCCTCGTTCCACGGGCAGAACGGATCCGTGACGTCGAGCACCACGTCCACCGGCGAGCCGTAGGTCCGCGCCCGCAGCGCCGCCGGCAGGTCCACCAGCCGCACGTGCAGCGCGTCCCGGGTGAGCGCCTTCGCGCGCCGCACGTCGGACAGCATGTGCAGCACCGGATCGTCGGCCGGCCGGTTGCGGGCCCGCACGGTCCACACCAGGTCGAGGTCGAAGACGTACCGCCACAGCGCCGCGTACGCCGCCGGATCCAGCGCCTCCAGGTCCTGGACCTCCACGATGCCCGCGGCGCCCGCGGGCTCCCAGTCCGGCCGGACCCGGTAGCGCGCGTACCCGCGCAGCTCGCCGTCCGGCCCCTCCGCCAGCACGCACTTCAGCGGCGAGCGGCCGTCGCGGTCGGCCTCCGGGTCCAGCACGCCCAGCTGCTCCCAGCCCGGCAGGCGCGCCAGCATGCCGGGACGGGCCGGCACCAGCTCGGCGTAGACCTTCTCGCAGCCGGCCAGGGACTGCTCCGGGTCCGCCAGGCGCAGGCGTACCTCGTCCGTCCCCGGCGGGACGGCCAGCCGCACCCGGGTGGTGTCGATCTCCAGCGACAGCTGGTACGTGCCGGTGCCGTAGCCGAAGCGCCCGTAGATCTCCGGCTCGGAGGCCGTCAGCACGGCGAGCGGCTCGCCACCCTCGCGTACGTCGTCCAGTTGACGCCGCATCAGCGAGGTCAGCATCCCGCGGCGGCGGTGCGTCGGGGCCACGCCGACCATGGTCACGCCCGCGGCCGGCACCAGCGCCCCGCCGGGCACGGCGACCCGGAAGCTGAACGCGCCGGCCGAGCCCACGCACGTCGGACCGTCCCAGACGCCCAGCGAACGCTCCACCTCCGTCAGCGAGCGGTACAGCGTCCGCTCCTCCGGGGATTCGGTCACTCCGCCGAACGCCAGTTCCAGATGGCCGTACCAGACATCCCACTCATCGGGCCGCAATACGCGCATCTCATTCGCCATGAGGCCATCCCTATCAGGACGCCACCAACGGGTCGATCGGATTTCGACAGTCGCGGACGGGCCCGTGCAGGGGTACCCCTGCGCACGCACAGCCAGGATCGATAGGGTCCCGAAGCAATGGCCGGAGCACGGATCGAGACCTGGACGGCCCGGATGCGCAAGAGCTCGCACCGGGTCCGCACCGCCCTGCGTAAATCCGGCGTGGACTACTTCCGCGGCGACGCCTCCGACTGGCTGGCCTTCGCCGGCCTGCTGCTGACGGTCCCGGCCATCACCTTCGGCACGCTGATGCTGCCGGTCTGGTTCTCGCCCTCGGCCCTCGTCCTGCCCATCGTCGCCGGGGGCCTGCTGCTGCGTCCCGCCAGCCTGCTCGCGCTCTACGCGGCCTCCGCGGCCGCCCTGATCGTCGAGGCCCTGGTGCTCGGGCCGTACACCCAGGGGCCCGCCCGGGTCACCCCGGGCACCGTGCTGGTGGTGGCCGCCTGCGGGTTCTTCGGGCTGGTCATCGCGCAGTTCCGCAGCCGGGTCGGGGTGCCCTGGCGGCGCGGCGGCACCATGCTCTTCGACCTGCGCGAACGCATCCGGGTGCAGAGCAAGCTGCCGGGCCTGCCGACCGGCTGGCACCGCGAGATGGCCCTGCGCCCGGCGGGCGGACAGTCCTTCTCCGGCGACTTCGTGGTCGCCGCCCGCACCGGTCCGGCCGGCCGCACCCTGGAGGTCGTCCTCACCGACGTCTCCGGCAAGGGCATGGACGCCGGCTCCCGCGCCCTGCTGCTCTCCGGCGCGTTCGGCGGCCTGCTCGGCTCCCTGCCGCCGCACGACTTCCTGCCGGCGGCCAACGGCTACCTGCTGCGCCAGGACTGGGACGAGGGCTTCGCCACCTCCGTCCACCTGGTGCTGGACCTCCACACCGGCGACTACGAACTCCTCTCCGCCGGCCACCTCCCCGCCCTCCAGCTCTGCGCGGGCACCGGCCGCTGGCAGGAGAGGTCCGGCGAGGGCCCGCTGCTCGGCGTCTACGACGGCGCGGTCTTCGAGCCGGCCCGCGGCAACCTCCGCCCCGGCGACGTCCTGATGCTCTTCACGGACGGCCTGGTGGAGTCGGCGGACCGCGACATCAGCGAGGGCATCGACCGCCTCAGCGGCGAGGCCGAGCGCTACGTGACGGCGGGCTGGGAGGGCGCGGCCTGGCACCTGATCGAACGCGTCGCCAAGGACGTCAACGACGACCGCGCCCTGCTCCTGATCCGCCGGTCCCCCTGACCGCGGCCTAACTGCACCCGACGATCGCACCTGACGGCCCCTCCCCACGATCGCATCTGACCGAACCTGATCGGATGCTTTTGCGGGTGCGCACCTACTGTGGGCAGACTGAGCGCCGCCCCGCATGAGCGGGAAGTTCTTCTATGGATCCGTAGGATCCGGGGGGTTCGAGTGACTGTGAACAACAAGCGCGCGACGACCGTGGGGACGCTGCTGGCACTGGCGGTGGGGGCCGCCGTCCTGTCGGCTCCTGCCGCGCACGCGCTGCCGGGCACCGGCGAGGTGCTGCGCAGCAAGAACGCCGTACTGATCATGCAGCCCGACGGGAACCTCGTGCTGGAGCTCGCGGCCGGCGGCGTGCTGTGGTCCACCGGCACGTACGGCAACCCGGGCGCGACCGTGACGCTCCAGGAGGACGGCAACCTCGTCGTCCACAGCAGTGCCGGCGCCGTGCTGTGGGCCTCCGGCTCGTACGGCAACCCGGGCGCGCGCCTGGACCTGCAGAGCGACGGCAACCTCGTCCTCTACCGCGCCGACGGCCCGGCCGTCTGGAACACCGCCACCTGGATGGTGCAGCCGCTGCTGGCCGGCGGCGAGCAACTGGGTACGGGCAACTGGACCTGGAGCGAGAACGCCATGCTCGTGATGGAGCAGGGCGGCAACCTCACCATCCGCGACCGCGACACCCACGCGGTGCGCGGCTCCAGCAACACCTGGGGCCCGGGCGCGTACGCGCGCATGCAGGCGGACGGCAACTTCGTCGTCTACAAGAAGGACGGCGGCGAGGGCAAGGGCGGAGCCCTGTGGTCCACCGGCACCTGGAACAACCCCGGCGCCCGCCTGGTGTTCGAGCGCAACGGCGACCTCGTCGTCTACCAGAAGGACCTGGACGTCGCGCTGTGGCGCAGCGGGACGGGCCGCTGACGCGTGGCCCGGCTCGGGCGGTGACCCGTACCGGCCGTTGACTCGTACCGGCCGCTGACCCGGACTGGGCGGTGCTCCGTACTGGGCGGTGGCCGGCGCGGAACGTGCCCCGTACCGGACTGCGGCAATTCACTTTGCAACCGGATCAACGGTATGAGCAGACTGTCCCCCGGTCGGCCGAGATGATCAGCCGACTGTTCGATCGTCTGTTTCGTGGGGGGATTTGCTACATGACCGTTCAGCGCAAGCGTGCCGCCTGGACCGGTGCGGCCGTCACCGCCGCCGTGGCCGTCGGTGTCCTCGTCGCTCCGGCGGCCCAGGCCGCCGGGGCCGGTACGGCACCGGTGGAGCGGAAGGCCGCCGCCCAGGCCCAGCCCCAGTCGCTGCCGAAGGCTCCGGCCGAGCCCGGCGCCCGTTCCCTGACCGCCGACACGGTCGCCCCCGGCCTCAAGCCGGGGGAGAAGCTGCTGCCCGGCCAGTCCATCGGGGGTGCCAACGCCTACCTGAAGATGCAGGACGACGGCAACCTCGTCCTGATCCACAACGCCGGCGCCGACCTGTGGGCCACCGGCACGTACGGCAACCCGGGCGCCTACGCCGTGCTCCAGGCCGACGGCAACTTCGTCGTCTACAGCAAGGACGGCGGCGAGGGCAAGGGCGGCGCCCTGTGGCACTCCGCCACCTGGGGCAATGCCAACAGCCGCCTCGACCTCCAGGAGGACGGCAACCTCGTCCTCTACCGCGAGAACAACTCGGCCGCCTGGTCCAGCCGCACCTGGCGCGTGGGCGACAACACCCTGTCCTCCGGCGAGAACCTGGACAGCGGCACCTGGATGCAGGGCGACAACCACGTCCTCGTCATGGACGCCAAGGGCTTCTGGTTCGTCATCGACACCCGGATCGGCTACGGCAAGGCCAGCACCACGTACAGCCCCGGTGCCTACATGCGCATGCAGGCCGACGGCAACCTCGTCATCTACAAGAAGGACGGCGGCGAGGGCAAGGGCGGCGCCCTCTGGTACACCGGCACCTACAACAACCCGGGTGCGCACCTGGACTTCGGGCGTGACGGAAGCCTCCGCCTCGTCTCGGCCAACGGTTCGGTCCTGAAGGACTGGGAGACCCAGTGACACCGGCGGCCCGGCGGGCCGCGGCCGGCCGCTGACCGGCTGAACGCTGACCGCCCGGCCGCTGACCGGCTGACCGTAAGCCCCTGGTCGGAGTGGGACCCTCGCCTCCGACCAGGGGCTTCGTGCTGTCCGGACCGGGGGTGGCCGGAAGCCCTTTGCACGCGGCCGAAAACGTGTGCACACTACACGTCGCTGATCGGGACCCGGTCAGCCTCAACACGTGGGGGGTCACACCATGACTGTCATGCGCAAGCGCGCCGCCTGGACCGGCGCGCTCATCGCCTCCGCCGTGGCGGCGGGCGTCCTCGCCGCGCCGGCGGCCCAGGCCGCGGACGGTGCCGGAACGTTCAAGCACAACGCGACTGCGCCCCAGAAGGCGGCGTCGCCGAAGGCCAAGGCCAAGGCCAAGGCCATGGCCGCGTCCAAGGCCAAGGCCGCCGCCACGCAGCAGCGGACCGCCGGCAAGGCCGACGCCCGCGCGCTCGCCGAGAGCGCCGCCGCCACCACCGCCACGACCGCCACGACCGCCGAGGCGGGCGACACGCTGCAGCCGGGCCAGAAGCTGCTGCCTGGCGAGTTCATCGTCAGCGAGAACGCCTTCCTGCTGATGCAGGAGGACGGCAACCTCGTGATCGGCCACATGTCCGGCGCGGACCTGTGGGCCACGGGCACCTTCGGCAACGACGGCGCCTACGCCCAGTTCCAGGCGGACGGCAACTTCGTCGTCTACAAGAAGGACGGCGGCGAGGGCAAGGGCGGCGCCCTGTGGAACTCCGCCACCTGGGGCAACCCGAACTCCCGCCTGACCATCCAGGAGGACGGCAACGTCGTCCTCTACCGCCAGGACAACTCGCCCGCCTGGTCCAGCCGCACCTGGCGCGTGGGCGACAACACGCTGTCCGCCGGGGAGAACCTCGACAGCGGCACCTGGATGGACGCGGACCAGACCGCCCTGGTGATGGACGCGCGCGGGTACTTCGGCGTCTTCGAGAAGTTCAGCGAGGACGTCTACATGCGGGGCTACACCAACACCTACAGCCCCGGCGCCTACGCCCGCATGCAGGCCGACGGCAACTTCGTCATCTACAAGAAGGGCGGCGGCGAGGGCAAGGGCGGCGCCCTGTGGAACACCGCGACCTGGGGCAAGCCCGGCGCCCGGATGACCTTCGAGCGCAACAGCCACCTGGAGCTGCGCACGGCCGGCGGCGAGCTCCTCTGGGACGGCGAGACGGGCGACGACCAGCAGCCCCAGCCGCCGACCGCCACCAGCTGACCGCCCGGTCCCGCCTTTGCTGCGGGCCCCGGACGGCCACGTCCTGACGACACGGGGTCCGAGGACACCGGTCCGATGATCCGCCCCGCGGCCGGGGCAGGGGTTCCCCTGCCCCGGCCGCGGCATTTCCGCGAGGCCCGGCGCCTGTACTGCCGGTGTCACCGGTGTCGCTGGTGTCGCCGGCGCCGCTCTCCGCCCCCTCAGTCGAAGCGGATGTGCCGTACGCCGACCAGGGCGCGCCGGAGCCGGCCGCGCAGCGGCCCGTCCGAGGCCGGCAGCAGCGGCAGGCCCGCCGCGTCCGCGACGTGGTCCGCGACCTGCCGGACGGACAGCCGGTCCGTGGGCACGTGCTGCGCGAACGCCGGCGCGCGCAGCGCCGCCAGGCAGTCGTCCAGCCGGCCCACCGCGAAGCTCTCCCGCTTCAGCCCGCGGACCGGTCCGCGCTCGCGCAGCCGGTCCAGTACGGTCTCGCGCTCCGCGAGCAGCGCGAAATGCCGTACCTCGTGCCCCCGGTCCCGTAGCCGTCCCACGGTCTCGGCGAAGTAGCCGGGGTCGACAACCGTCATGGGCACCAGGACCGGCCCCGGATGCCGGGACGCCGCCAGGTCCAGCACCTCGAACACCCCCTGCCGCCAGGCTGCGAGGTCCTGGAAGTCACCGCGCAGCGCGGGCGGCAGCATCCGGTGCAGCCCGAATCCCACGTGCTCGGGATCGCACACGACACTGCCCGGCAGCCGTCGGTGCAGTTCGTACGCGGTCTGCGTCTTGCCCCCGCCGAACGGGCCGTTGAGCCAGACGATCACCGTGCCGCCGCCGTCCAGGGGCCGAGCCCCAGCCTGCCGGTGTTCCCCAGGTCGAGCGGACGGGTGAGCGCCAGGGTCAGGAGGGGCGCGCCCGGCCGGGGCCGGACCTCCAGGTGCCGGCCCTCCGTGGCGGGCACGGTCGCATCGGTGACGAGGTTGCGCCACAACAGGGAGAAGGACGCGTGCTGCCCCGGCTGGAGGACGATCCGCTCGGGCTGCGCGTCGAGACCGGTGCCTGACGCGACGTTGTTCGACCCGTGCCCGATGTCCACCCGCACCGGCGCCTTCGCCTTGTCCAGGACCTTCACGTCGGGGTAGCCCTCCAGCACGTACGGCTCGGTCCCGCAGTTGAGCAGCTGGACCTCGGCCACCCGCAGCCCCATCGCCGCGTCCCCCTGCCCCTCGCGCAGGACCACTCCGCCCGGCGGACAGGCCACGCCCGACTCCCGCGGCCGCCCGGCCCCGGGCGTCGCGGCCATCGGCCCCGAGGGGACGGCGGCCACGGCGGTCGGCCCCGGCGCCCGCGGTGGCGGCGGCGCCGCCTCACACCCCACGAGCGCCGCCACGGCAACAACCCCCCCGACGACCCACCCCACAACCCCTCGCCCCCGCGCCTTCGCCCCCGCGCACACCTGCCCCGACGCCCCGTCGTGCGCCCCCGCCCCCGCGTACACCTGCTCCTGCGTCCCCTCTTGCCTCTGCACCGGCCCAGCCCCCCACACCGACTCCACGTGTCCCTCAGGCACTCGGCCACGCACCTGCTCCCGCATCCGCCCCTGCTTCCGTAGCTGGTCCCGCATCCGCATCCGCATCCGCATCCGCTCCGGCGCCCGCATCGGCTCCGGCGCCCGCATCGGCTCCGGCGCCCGCATCGGCTCCGGCGCCCGCATCGGCTCCGGCGCCCGCATCGGCTCCGGCGCCCGCATCGGCTCCGGCGCCCGCATCGGCTCCGGCGCCCGCTTCGGTTCCCGCGCCCGCTTCGGTTCCCGCGCCCGCATCCGCTCCCGCGCCCGCATCGGCTCCGGCGCCCCGCGTCGTCCCCTCCCCGCTGGTTCGTCAGCTCTCGCGCCCCTATCTGCCGGCCCTCGCTTCCGCTCCCGCATTGGCCCTCGCCCCGGCCCGTGGTCCGGCTTCTGCCCCGGCCCGGAGCCGCCCCTCTCCTCAGGTTCCTGGTCCGGCTCGTGGTCCTGCCTCTGCCCGGGCCCCGCCCGGCTCGTGGTCCTGCCTCCCTCTGCCTTGCCCCCGGCTCCCCGCCTGGCCCCGGCCCCG
Source organism: Streptomyces bambusae (assembly GCF_019400985.1). Taxonomy (GTDB): domain Bacteria; phylum Actinomycetota; class Actinomycetes; order Streptomycetales; family Streptomycetaceae; genus Streptomyces; species Streptomyces bambusae_A. The sequence continues at coordinate 34,978 of NZ_WTFF01000006.1, read as the reverse complement.
GCCGGGCTCCGCCCCGTACCCCAGCTTCGCGATCACCTTCGACCCTACGGCCCCACGGCGGCCACTTCCCGGCGATTGGCCCGGTACCAGTGCCCCCGCCAGCTCTAGCGTGGCGACCATGCACCCCGCCCTCGCCGACGACCTCGGCCGCCTCCCCGAACTGCTCGGCCTCACCCTCGACCAGGCCGCCGAAGCCCTGCGCACCCTCGACACCCGGCCCGTCGTCCCCGCGTACGCACACCCGGCCGCGGCGGGAGAGCTGAGGGAGCCGAGGGAGCCGGAAGACCCGGGAGCCCCTGGAGAGCCGAGGGAGCGGGCCGAGCCGCGGGACCGGCGGGAGCCGACCGAGCTGGGGGACCGGCACGAGGCCGACGATGCCGCCGCCCCGCCCGCGGAGGGCGAGGAACCACCCCACGACGGCAGGGACGGCAGGGACGGTTGCAGGGACGGCAGGGACGGCAGGGACGGCAGGGACGGTTGCAGGGACGGCAGGGACGGTTGCAGGGACGGCAGGGGCCTCGCCCGCACCCTGGAGGACTTCGCCCGGACCTGGGCGCCCCGCCTCTCCGCCTCCGCCGGCCCCCGCTACCTCGGCTTCGTCACCGGCGGCGCGACCCCCGCCGCCCTCGCCGGGGACTGGCTGACCGCCGTGCACGACCAGAACTCCAACTCCGCCCTCGACGGCGCCGGCCAGGACCTGGAGCGCGAGACCGTCGGCCTGCTGCGCGACCTCTTCGGGCTCTCCTCCGCGCACACCGGCACCTTCGTCAGCGGCGCCACCATGTCCAACACCACCGGCCTCGCCATCGCCCGCGAATGGCTCGGCGAGCGCCTCGGCGTCTCCCCGGCCGACGACGGCGCGGCCGCCCTCGGCCCCGTACGCGTACTCTCCGGGGCCCCGCACTCCTCCATCGGCAAGGCGCTCTCCGTGCTCGGGCTCGGCCGGCGCGCCCTCGTCCCGGTGCCCACCCTGCCCGGCCGCGAGGCCGTCGACCCAGCCGCCCTCGACCGCGCCCTCGCCGACACGCCCGGTCCGGCCGTGGTCGTCGCCAACGCCGGCACCGTCAACACCGTCGACTTCGACGACCTCCGCGCGATCGCCGCCCTCCGCGAACGCCACGACTTCTGGCTCCACACCGACGCCGCCTTCGGAGCCTTCGCCGCGCTATCCCCGGACCACGCCCACCTCACCGCGGGCCTCGACGCCTCCGACTCCGTCTGCGTCGACCTCCACAAGTGGCTCAACGTGCCCTACGACAGCGCCGTGCAGTTCACCCGCCGCCAGGACCTCCAGGCCCGCGTCTTCGCCAACGCCGCCGCCTACCTCGGCCCCCTCGGCCCCCGCCCCGACCTGGTCCACCTCACGCCCGAGAACTCCCACCGGCTGCGCGCCCTGGCCGCCTGGTTCACCCTGCGCGCCTACGGCCGCGCCGGCCACCGCGAGATCGTCGAACGCGACATCGCCTGCGCCCACGCCCTCGGCGACGAACTCGCCGCGGACCCCGCCTTCCGCCTCCTCGCCCCGGTCCGCCTGAACGTCGTCTGCTTCACCCTCGCCGAACGGCCCACCGCCGAACGCCTGACCGCCCTGCGCGAGGCCGTCGCCGCCGAGGTCTTCGTCACTCCCACCGTCCTCGCGGGAACCCCGGCCCTGCGCGCCGCGTTCTCCAACTGGCGTACCACGCAGGCGGACGTACGCCGGGCCGCCGAGGCCCTCCGCAGCGCGGCGAAGGGAATCGAATGACATCGCCACGGTCCACCCCCACCCCCACCCCCCTCACCCTCCCCGAGGTCGAGGCGCTGGCCCGCGCGGCGCACGAGGGACAGACCGACAAGGCCGGCCGCCCGTACGCCGAACACCTCGCGGCGGTCGCCGAGGGCGTGCGCGCCCGCGGCGGCACCAGCGACCAACAGGCCGCGGCCTGGCTGCACGACGCGGTCGAGGACGGCGCGCTGAGCCGCGCCTGGCTGGATTCCGCCGCTCTGCCGCAGCCGGTGAAGGACATGGTCCTGGCGGTCACGAAGCGACCGGGCGAGCCGGTCGAGGAATACACGGCCCGCATCCTGGCCGTCCCCGGCGCCCTCCTCGTCAAGGAAGCGGACCTCGCCCACAACTCGGACCCGGCCCGCCTGGCCGTCCTCGACGCCCCCACCAGGGACCGCCTGACCGCCAAGTACGCGTACGTCCGGTCCCTCCTGGGCCTCTGAAACCCACACAGTTGACGGGAATCACCGCCTCCAGGCGGATACCGGGGGCCTGTTGGTGGCACGATGGTCCATGTGGGGGTGCGCACGGCCGTGCCCCGGGCCGACCAGGGGACGACCGAAGGTGTGATCAGAAGTGGCCATTTCGCTGTCAGTGGTGGTTCTGTTGGCGATCATCCTGGTGGTGCTGATCCGCGGCAACCACCTCAAGCCGGGCCCGGCCGTCGTAGCGGTCCTCTTCGGCTTCTTCCTGGCCTCCAGCTCCATCGCCCCGGACGTGAACCGCTTCCTGAACTCCCTGGCCGACACCATCGCGGGCATCAAGATCTGACCTCTGTCGACGCCGTACCAGACGGAACGTCGCGTTCCGCAACTATCGCTCATGTGACGGAAGTTGCGAGTCGATAAGTAAATATGATTGTGTCGCTGACGCGCTGCATCCCAAGATCCCGGCTTTGCCGCATACTCCCCCTAACGTGGCGCAGAAGGACACACCCATGCCCAAAGCTCGTTACACCTTCGAGCTCCCGGCCCACAAAGTGGAGTACGGGCAGGAGGTCCCGGTCAGGGACCTGACCATCGATCCGCAGGCCCAGCGGACGCTCAACGAGAAGCGCGCCCAGAACATCGCGAACAACCTGGTGCGCGAAGCCGTCGGCTCGATCATCGTGTCGAAGCGCGCCGACGGGGACCTCTACATCGTCGACGGCCAGCACCGCTGGCGCGCGTGCGTCCTCGCCGGCATCTCCACGATCATGGCTGAGGTCCACTACGGCCTCACGCAGGCGCAGGAAGCCATCCTCTTCCTGATCAAGAACCGTGAATCGCACAAGCCGCGTGCCATCGACGAGTACCACGTGGGGCTCACGGGCGGCGTCCCGCTCTTCGTGGACACCGACAGGATCCTCAAGAAGCACAACCTGACGCTCGGGTCGTCGTCGACGAACGGCGTGGGCGCAGTCTCCGGCGTGCTGCAGATCATGGACCGGCACGGGGCGCAGGTCTTCGACCGCACTCTGACCGTCGCCGAGGAAGCCTGGGGCCGCTCGGCCGAGAGCTGGGACGGCATGCTCCTCGGCGGCCTCGGTACCTTCATCGGCCGCCACGGCGACCTGGTGGACGACAAGGAGCTCGCGCGGAAGATCATGGACCTGGGGACGGCCGCCAAGTGGCGGTCCGAGATCCTCAGCCAGTCCTCGCGGGGAGGCTTCAACAACAGCGGCACGGGATCCCGTGTGACGACCGCCTACCGGCTCGTCGTGAACGCCTGGAACAAGGGCCGCAGGGCCGAGAACCGCATCGAGGCGTAACGAGCCAGCCCGGCCGGCCTCCGCGGGAGGTGGGCCGAAATTCCCCGGCTGGACGCGAGCACCCGGGCCGCGAAGTAGCGACGGATGACCGCTGGGCGTGACACTGTGCCGAAATCGGCCGTCACGCCATTCCGGCGACCCCGTTTCCGTACGACTGGCACGACTCCCCTGCCCTCCCTCTCGTCCTGCCGACCACCGTCGCAAAGGGTCGAATTCCGTGTTCCAGATTCTCGATGGCGCGCCTTCGTGGGTCATCGCCGTGGTGTGCGTCGTCATGGTCGTCTCGACTGCCGTCCTGGGGATGGCCCGCGTGGTCAAGAACCTGCCGAGCGCCACGGTCGGCAAGTACTTCGAACACCGCACGAGCAAGTACCGCATCATCGCGGGCGACACCAAGGGCCGCTTCGCCCTGATGCAGAAGCAGCGCTACGTCTTCCTGGGCTTTTCGCTGGTCTGCGTCGTGGTCGTCGTAGTGACCCTGCGCTGAGCCACACGCTCCTGCCACAGCCCCGCAAACGCCTCAGGGCCAGGCGGAAGAATCACCCTCCGACCTGGCCCTGAGCCATGAAGAGCGGGCGACGGGAATCGAACCCGCGTAGCTAGTTTGGAAGATCGCGTAAGCGCCTGCGCCCTGACCTGGTAAGACGCTGACCTGCGCCTTCGCGGCCGTCACCCCGCAGCTTCCCGCTGTTCCCCGCCCCGCGCCCCTCGTTCGGACACGCGGAGGGCACGCGACGAGCCATCACCGGAACAGCTGCGGCGTCGGGCAGACCTCCAACGCCTCGTCCGGCCGATCGGCCCAGTGCCACCACACATGCCGCCCGGCACGCTTCCCCAGCGACCGGCAGACCCGCTGGTCATCCTCGGCCCGTCGGCTGAGCACGAAACCACCGAACTGAATGGCCTGACTGCACTCAGAGCAGTTCGGGATGCTGTTGGTCATGCTGCGGACCCTAACGGCGCCCAAGCCTGGAATGCCATGAGTTTGGGAATCACCGATCTTGGTCCGCCCGCTAGGCGTCTGACCAGCGGATACGGAGACAGCCCGAATCCTGGCGCCGCTCAGGCTGTCCCGCATTGACCGCCGTTCACCAACCTCTGGCACGCGTCTGGCACGCCCGACCGCCTTGCCGAGGGCAAGGCGGTCCGACAGGCTTCCCGAGCCCAATCGGTACCCGGCTTCGATGGGCTCTATCCCCGCCCTCTGCACCGTTGATGTCGGGAATTTGACCTTCAGTCGATGGAGCCGCGAAGGCTCTTTCCCTTTTCAGTGAGGCGCCACGCGTACTGAGATCGAATCCTGCCAGGGACAGGCTCGATCATGTCGGCATTCTTGAGTTTGTAGAACACCTGCTTTACGCGATTCTCTGAGGCGATCCCTGTAAGGGATCGGGCAATCTTATTTGAGATCTCCTCGTTGTTGCGCAAGTACTCCAAGATGAGCTCTTCTGGTCGCGCAAGTGGAGTGTGGGCCAGAATTACTACGAATGCATTTTCTTCGACAACGAATAGCGGCGCTTTGAGCTTCGCGGCCTTCATGGCGCTCATTACCGTGTCAAGCCCCTCGCCGATATCCTTGTTGGGTGGATCGGGGTACTTGTTGAGCAGGCGCACAATGCTTGGATTTCTGGCGAACCGGTCGGTGAGGATGTTGTCGGTCGTCATGTGCCCAGGCAGTCGGCCGGGACTCCTGACCTCAACCCTGTTATCAAAGATTGAGATTAGGATGTCGTCTGAAACGTTGTAATCTCGATGGATTACGGCGTTGACGATAATCTCCTTCAGGGCCTCTGGTGGATACTTTACTGGTGCCATTTGCCCGTCAGTGCCCAGGATGGGAACGGCTTCGATGATCTCTGCCACCGCATCCAGCGTCTTTTCGATTAGGATGCGAGCCGGGCCGTCGATCGATAGCGGGGTTCCCTTGAGATACTTCCTGTCAGGGGTACTTTCCTTGCTTTCGTACCGTGCGATCTTTACGGAGCATCGCTTCGGCACGACTGCGGCAGGCTCTTCCGCGTACAGGATGGCCGCTGCGACTGTGGCCTTTCCGTCTTTCCTGGAGACGAGCCTCTGGCGTGTGAGGTACTTCTCCGGCGTTGTGGCCGGGCTGTAGGTAGAAAGGAATGTATCCAGCTCCTCTTCCTCCTTCAGTTCATCCACCTCGTAGTCGTCCAGGAGCTGATCCTCGTACGATCGAGCACCTTTGGAAAGTGCGAGGTCGGCGATTCGGTGCCCCGTGAGTTTGAGGGTCTGGGCGCCCTTTCGTTGAAATACGTCTCCTTTGGATGTCTTGTGGACGTCGGAGCTCTTCTGGATGGTCACGAGACAGCACACGCCGCGCTCGCTGTCGCCCGAGATCCACAAGTATTCCATGTCGTACGGAACGGGGGGTTGGACTTCATTTACCAGATTTTGGTGGATGAAGTTCGCGGCCTCGATATTGTGCAGCCCCTGCCACCTGTCGATCCCGGTTGCGTGCTTCTCGTCTTCGATGCCGACGATGAATTCTCCGCCCTCGGAATTGGCCAGAGAGGTGGAAATTTCTTGAATCTTCTTGCCGTCGCTCGAAGCGCTTTTGAAATCCCAGAAGTGAGATTCCTGCTTGCTGATGATTTCCTTGGCTTCCGCCAGGGAAATCTGCCGCTCCTCCACACGCACTCCAAGGTTCTGGTATGACCGACGTCGAGTTGCCAACTTTAGCTGTGAGAGGGGGAGTTGACCTACATTTTGGGTGATGCGGCACCTTCCCAAAGGTCGACACCACGACCGTTGTCCTGGCTCGGAGGTCGAAGCCTGGTCGTGGTTGCTGGTTGAACGCGGTCGTGGCGCCAGTGACAGCTCCCCACCCGCACCACAACCGAGCCGCGGCCGCAGGACGGGCCCCCTCCATCCCGGCGTTTGAGCGCCCCCGCCGGAGGCATTGTTCTGACCTTGTGGCGTCGTTGGGCCTTGGCGCCCCGGGGAGCGGCGTCTGGGATGCCTCAGCTGCTCCAGCGGGCCTGGTTGGCAATGGTGCCCGCTGAGCGGTTCAAGCGGAGGGCAGGGGACTCACACCCGGCGCTGGAAGCCTGCTTGAGCTGCAGGCAGTTGTGGAGCTGAGGGCGCTGGCCTCGTAGGGGTTGTCCCGACCGTCAACCCTCGCCGGTCTTCGGCGTGCGGCCGGCGGTCGGGCCGGAGTGGGGCGGAGACAGGAGCGCAGGCCCGGGCGACGGGCCGCGCGCGCCGCGCTGTGCGCGGCGGGTGCCTTGATGGAGTAGGGAAACTTTCACCGCACGGGGAACGGCTGGCGGCCGTCATGGCTCCGCACGTGAGGCCCGTGCCCGTCCAGGGCGTCCAGAAGTCGGATCGCGTAGACCTCGGACATCCGCTCGGAGACCTCTTCGGGCGTGAGCCACTGGACTGCCGTGGTCTCGTCGGAGGTGCGCTCGGCGCCCCCGGTCGCCTTGCACCGGAAGACCAGGGCTACGACGCCGAGTGTGACGTTCTTGTAGACGCCCGTCAGCTCCGCCACGTCTACGTCGAGACCGGTCTCCTCCAGGACCTCGCGTCGGACACCATCCTCCGGCGTCTCGGAGATCTCCAGCACTCCGCCCGGCAGCTCCCACGTCCCGTTGTCCGCCTGCCGGATCGCCAGCAACCGGCCATCGTCGCGGACCACCACACCCGCCACGGACACCGAGTGCCGTGGGGTCGAACTGGCGTCCCTGCCTGCAATGAGGCCGTCTTGCCGCGTCACGATTCGGCTGTTCCCATGTCCTTGGGGCGACATGCTTGGGGGTGGGGGATGGCTGGGCTCAAGGTGTCCCGGTGGCAGCGGCCAGGGCATGACCGCTGGTACGTGAACCTTGCTGACGGTACTGCAGTTGCGTGGGCTGACGCTCGTACCGGGCGGGTTGAGATCCTCGTGGAGGCTCACCGCAAAGAGGCCTTGCAGTTGCTTCGCCATCAGCTCACCCAGACCGTGAAGCAGCCCGTGGAAGCGCCGGGGCGCGTGGCTTCGCCTCGGACGCTGACGCTGCCTGACTTGACCGCGGCTGATGACCTGGCGTTGCACCGTCCCGGTGCCGAAATCCGGGCGCTGCTCAGTTCACGCGGCCCTGCCCCGGCGCGTCGGCTGCTCGACCGGCTGTTACGTCGGAAGGGTGAGTGGGACTCGTGGTGTCGAGGGCTCGCAGGTGAGCGGAAGGCCGGCGCGGAGCTGAATCGGCTCACCAGGCATGGATGGCGGGTGGTGCACTCAGTTCCGCGGCCGACCGGCGGGGACATCGACCATGTCCTGATCGGCCGTGGCGGGGTGTTCAGCATCAACACCAAGAACCTGACCGGCAAGACGGTATGGATCGGCGACGAGATGGTCAGGGTGGATCACGGCAAGCCGCGGCCGTATCCCGCCGTGAGTCGTAATGAGGCTGCCTACGTGCGCCGGGTTCTGGAGCGGTACTGCTCGTTCCCGGTACCGGTGGAGCCCATCCTTGTCTTCGTAGGTGTTCCGGAGCTGCCGCGCTCTGCGACACAGCTCGACGTCCGTGTCTACCGCCACAAGGACCTCGCGTCGCTCGCGCCGCTCACCGGTCGGTTCACAGACGAGCAGGTCGAAGCGCTGTATGCCGTCGCGCGTCACCGAAAGGCCTGGCTGGGCGGGGGGTGAGGTGCACTCCCAATCAGGCGTCGAAGTCGTACTCAAGGACGTATGAGGCGGAGTCGAGCGTCATCTCGTTGACTTCGACCGCCCTGCCGCTCTCGGAGAACGCCGTACGCGCGATCTGGATGACCGGAGTGCCCATCGACAGGGCCAGCCGTTCCGCCTAGCCGGCCGACGGCATACGCATACGGCATCGGATCTCTTCGCGGAAGTGCACCGGCTTGTGGCCCAGCTCGGCAAGGCGGGTATAGGTGTCGCCCGGTCCGGTGTCCTCCTGGGTGATCGCAGAGTCCGCGACGACATCTGACGGAAGGTACGAGGTGGCGAAGAGGACCGGCTTGCCGTCCAGGGCGAAGCGGCGGCTACGCACCCATACGGGGGTGCGGGGCTCGACGTCGAGCGCCCCGGCGACCCGTTCGGTCGCTGCCTCCTCGTAGACCTCGATCTGGTCGACGGTGAGCGTGCGGTCCTCGATGTCGGCCGACCAGATGGACTTGCCCGACCCCCACTGCTCTTGGGCCAACCGCTGGATGCATCGCCTGCGCAGCGGTCGGAACGCTCGGACGAAGACGCCGGCGCCCTTGCGGGCCTCGGCAAGGCCTTCGTTCTGAAGAACGCTGAGAGCCTGGCGTGCGGTCATGCGGGCCACTTCGTACCTGGCCATGAGGTCGTTCTCACCCGGCAGGCGATCGCCTGGGGCGTACTCGCCTGCCTGAATCGCGGCACGCAGCGCATCCGCGATCCGCTGAGGAGCGGCGGATCACCTTCGTGAAGGTGGGGCGGCACGTCCGCATCCCCGAGAGCGCAGTGCGGGCGTACATCGCCGCCCACACCGTCCAGCCGCGTCAGCGTGGCGTCACCCTTCGGGGGGTGGCTGCCTGATGGCTGGGAAGCGCCGTCAGTTCGGGCGGGTCCGCAGGCTCCCGTCCGGCCGCTACCAGGCCCGTTACGTCGGTCCCGACGGGCAGCTACGGCCGGCGCCCGAGACCTTCCGTACCAAGAGGGATGCGGACGACTGGCTCGCCGACAAACAGACCGAGATGCGGCGCGGCGACTGGCACGACCCGGACGCCAGGAAGGTCGCCTTCGGCCCGTACGCCGTGGCCTGGATCAAGGAGCGTGAGCTGACCAGCACCACACGGCAGCTCTACGGCTCGCTGCTCAAGCACCACCTGGAGCCGACCTTCGGCACGGTCAACGTCGCCGAGATCTCGCCTCCCCTGGTCCGGCGCTGGCGCGCGGACAAGCTCGCCGCCGGTACCGGGTCCACCACCGTCGCCAAGGCGTACGCGCTCCTGCGGGCGATTCTGGGCACAGCCGTGGCCGACCAGATGATCAGGCGGAACCCGTGCCAGATCAAGGGAGCCAGCACCGTGCACAGGGTGAGCTGATCGGGCTCCACCGCCGGGACATCGACCTCGACAACGGGACCGTGCGCGTCCGCCGGGCTGTCGCCGAGCTGGGCAACGGGCAGCGGGAGATCAAGGCGCCCAAGAGCGTGGTGGGCAAGCGGACCGTCTCGATCCCTGACGTCGTCGCCCCGGAGATCCGCGAGCACCTGAAGACGTACGCCGAACCGGGCGCCGACGGCCGGGTGTTCATCGGGGCGAAGGGGGCCACGCCGCGCCGGAACCACTTCAACCGGCTGTGGCGCAAGGCCTGCGAGAAGGCCGGGATCAAGGGGCTGCACTTTCATGATCTTCGGCACACAGGCAACACCCTCGCCGCGTCCACCGGAGCCAGTACCCGCGAGCTGATGACCCGCATGGGCCACAGCACCGCCCGCGCGGCCCTGATCTATCAGCACGCCGGCGCCGACCGCGACCGGCTCATCGCCGACGCCCTGAGCGACCTCGTCAGGAAGGGCCGACAGGGCACGGCCGGGCCGAAGGGGCACGCGGGGGACACGCCGGGCTGATCGCGACCCCCGCAAACGCCTCAGGGCCAGGCCGAGGAAACATCCTCTGACCTGGCCCTGAGCCATGAAGAGCGGGCGACGGGAATCGAACCCGCGTAGCTAGTTTGGAAGACTAGGGCTCTACCATTGAGCTACGCCCGCACAGCGGCGCCGCAGGTCGATCGAGGACCGCGGCACGGACAGCATCCTAGCGGGTCGGGCGTGCGCGTCGCACACCGCTTTTCGGGCGGGGCGGGTGCCGCGGAAAAACCAGGGGCGTCGGACCGTCTCCGGGCATGTACCCTACGTGTCGCACCGACGGGGTGTGGCGCAGCTTGGTAGCGCGTCCGCTTTGGGAGCGGAAGGTCGTCGGTTCGAATCCGGCCACCCCGACCAGCACCATCCACGGCCACCCGCGAAGATCGCGTTGTGGGCTGCTTCCCGCTTGCGGTTACTATGCAAGCTGCGTGCCCGTGTGTCTGATGTACCGGGCCCGATCCGCTGGTCCGCTGAACATGCAGCGGCGACAGCAGAACCCCAGAAGTCAGCCACAAGGAGACCGAACCGTGAAGAGCGCCGTGGAGACCCTGAACCCGACTCGGGTTCGGCTCACTGTCGAGGTGCCCTTCGAGGAGCTCAAGGACAGCCTCGACGCGGCGTACAAGAAGATCAACCAGCAGGTCACGGTCAAGGGCTTCCGCAAGGGCAAGATCCCGGCCCGGGTCATCGACCAGCGCTTCGGTCGCGGTGCGGTGCTGGAGGAGGCCGTCAACGACGCGCTCCCGAAGTTCTACACCGAGGCTGTCAACGAGGCCGAGGTCAACCCGCTGGGCCAGCCCGAGGTCGACATCACCGAGTTGAAGGACGGCGAGCTGCTGGCCTTCACCGCCGAGGTCGACGTCCGCCCGGCGATCGAGATCCCGGACTTCTCCGGCATCGAGGTCGAGGTCGACGCCATCGAGGTCTCCGACGAGGACGTCGAGAAGTCCGTCGAGCAGCTGCGCGGCCGCTTCGCCTCCACCAACGTCGTCGAGCGCGCCGCCCAGGACGGCGACGTCGTGACGATCGACCTCGAGGCCAAGGTCGACGGCGAGGTGCTGCCGGACGGCGTCGCCTCCGACGTCTCCTACACCATCGGCTCGGGCGAGCTCCTCGACGGCATCGACGAGGCCGTCAAGGGCCTGGAGGCCGGCGGCGAGGCCACCTTCACCTCGCAGCTGAAGGGCGGCTCCGCCGAGGGCAAGGACGCCGAGGTCACCGTCAAGGTCACCAAGGTCTCCGCCCGCGAGCTCCCGGAGCTGGACGACGAGTTCGCGCAGATGGCGAGCGAGTTCGACACCCTGGACGAGCTGAAGGCCGACAGCCGCAAGCGCCTCGAGAACATGAAGCAGTACGACCAGGCCACCCAGGCCCAGGAGCGCGTGCTGGAGAAGTTCATCGAGCTCGCGGAGATCCCGGTTCCCGAGAAGCTCCTCGAGGACGAGGTCAACACCCGCAAGCACAACCTCGAGCACCACCAGCTCGGCCAGATGGGCCTGACCATCGAGAAGTACCTCGAGTTCCAGGGCAAGACGGTCGAGGAGTTCGAGGCCGAGACCCGCGAGCAGGCGATCAAGGGCATCAAGACCCAGTTCCTCCTCGACGAGCTCGTCAACAAGGAGAAGCTGAACGTCAACCAGGAGGAGCTCACCGAGCACCTCATGCGCCGCGCCGCCTCCTCCGGCATGTCCCCCGACCAGTTCGCCCAGGCGGTCGTCGAGGGCGGCCAGGTCCCGATGCTGGTCGGCGAGGTCGCCCGCGGCAAGGCCCTGGCCCTGGTCGTCGAGGCCGCCAAGGTCGTCGACACCAACGGTGAGGTCGTGGACCTGTCCGACGAGGAGGACGAGGTCGAGCAGGCCGCCGAGGTCGTCGAGGCCGCCGTCGAGGGTGACGAGGCCAAGGGCGACGAGGCCAAGGGCGACGACGAGGCCAAGTAAGGCCCGTAGCCCTCGTAAGGCCCGTAGGGCCCGTAGGTTCGTACGGCCCCAGGGTCCCCGGCAGGGGCCCCGAGAGCCGAGAGCTGCCTGGAAGGGCCCGGACGCCTGTGCGTCCGGGCCCTTCCGCGTACCTGCCCGAGGGGCCGCGGGACCTTGCGCTCCGAGCGAACAGTTCGGGAAGCGGGATGGCGTTGTCCGACCTGCGCGTTAGGGTCCATGAATATGAGGGCACTGCCCTCCGAACGAGACGCTGAGACGGCACGTAGCCGTCGGAGACGAGCAGGTGGATACGTGACGAATCTGAAGCTGCCTTACGCCGCGGGTGAGCCGTCCATCGGTGGTGGCCTCGGCGACCATGTCTACAACCGGCTGCTCGGCGAGCGCATCATCTTCCTCGGCCAGCAGGTCGACGACGAGATCGCCAACAAGATCACGGCGCAGCTCCTCCTCCTGGCCGCCGAGCCGGAGAAGGACATCTACCTCTACATCAACAGCCCCGGCGGCTCCGTGACGGCCGGCATGGCGATCTACGACACCATGCAGTACATCCCGAACGACGTCGTCACGATCGGCATGGGCATGGCGGCCTCCATGGGCCAGTTCCTGCTGACCGGCGGCACCGCGGGCAAGCGCTTCGCGCTCCCCAACACCGACATCCTGATGCACCAGGGCTCCGCCGGCATCGGCGGCACCGCTTCGGACATCAAGATCCAGGCCCAGTACCTGCTGCGCACCAAGCAGCGGATGGCCGAGATCACCGCGCACCACTCCGGCCAGACGGTGGAGCGGATCATCCAGGACGGCGACCGTGACCGCTGGTTCACGGCCGAGGAGGCCAAGGAGTACGGCCTGATCGACGAGATCATCTCGGCCGCGTCCGGCGTCCCGGGTGGCGGCGGCACCGGGGCCTGACCCCGGCCGCAGGCCCGTACCGGACAGCCCCCCAGCCCGCAGAACGCCACCAGGACGGTGAACACCCAGATGCAGAACAACCTCTCCGCGAGCGGCCTCTACACCGGCGCTCCGATGGACAACCGCTACGTCGTCCCGCGCTTCGTGGAGCGCACCTCGCAGGGCGTGCGCGAGTACGACCCGTACGCGAAGCTCTTCGAGGAGCGCGTGATCTTCCTCGGCGTGCAGATCGACGACGCCTCCGCCAACGACGTCATGGCGCAGCTGCTGTGCCTGGAGTCGATGGACCCGGACCGCGACATCTCGATCTACATCAACAGCCCCGGCGGCTCCTTCACCGCGCTGACCGCCATCTACGACACGATGCAGTTCGTGAAGCCGGACATCCAGACGGTCTGCATGGGCCAGGCGGCCTCCGCCGCCGCCGTCCTGCTGGCCGCCGGCACGCCCGGCAAGCGGATGGCCCTGCCGAACGCCCGCGTGCTGATCCACCAGCCCTCCGGCGGCACCGGCCGCGAGCAGCTCTCCGACCTGGAGATCGCGGCCAACGAGATCCTGCGCATGCGCGACCAGCTGGAGTCCATGCTGGCCAAGCACTCGACCACGCCGATCGAGAAGATCCGCGAGGACATCGAGCGCGACAAGATCCTGACGGCCGAGGACGCGCTCGCGTACGGCCTGATCGACCAGATCATCTCCACCCGGAAGATGAACGCGGCCTGATACTTGCACGGGGCCCCTCAGCGGGGCCCCGGCAAGGTACCGTCGGATATGAGGCACCAGGAGCGCTGAACCAAGCGTCTCCCAGGCGAAGGGGAAGCACCTCGTGGCACGCATCGGTGACGGCGGCGACCTGCTCAAGTGCTCGTTCTGCGGAAAGAGCCAGAAGCAGGTGAAGAAGCTCATCGCAGGACCCGGTGTGTACATCTGCGACGAGTGCATCGACCTCTGCAACGAGATCATCGAGGAGGAGCTCGCCGAGACGAGCGAGGTGCGCTGGGAAGAGCTTCCCAAGCCCCGCGAGATCTACGAGTTCCTGGAGAGCTACGTCGTCGGCCAGGAGCCGGCGAAGAAGGCGCTCTCGGTAGCGGTCTACAACCACTACAAGCGCGTACAGGCCGGCGAGAACGGCGGCGCGCAGGGCCGGGACGACGCGATCGAGCTCGCGAAGTCCAACATCCTGCTGCTGGGCCCGACCGGCTCGGGCAAGACCCTGCTGGCGCAGACCCTGGCCCGCATGCTGAACGTCCCGTTCGCCATCGCCGACGCGACGGCGCTGACGGAGGCCGGGTACGTCGGCGAGGACGTCGAGAACATCCTGCTGAAGCTGATCCAGGCGGCCGACTACGACGTCAAGAAGGCCGAGACCGGGATCATCTACATCGACGAGATCGACAAGGTCGCCCGCAAGAGCGAGAACCCGTCGATCACGCGCGACGTCAGCGGCGAGGGCGTCCAGCAGGCCCTGCTGAAGATCCTGGAGGGCACGACCGCGTCGGTCCCGCCGCAGGGCGGGCGCAAGCACCCGCACCAGGAGTTCATCCAGATCGACACGACGAACGTGCTCTTCATCGTGGGCGGCGCCTTCGCCGGCCTGGAGAAGATCATCGAGTCGCGGGCGGGCGCCAAGGGCATCGGCTTCGGCGCGACGATCCGCTCGAAGCGGGAGATCGAGGCCAGCGACCAGTTCCAGGAGGTCATGCCGGAGGACCTGGTGAAGTTCGGGATGATCCCGGAGTTCATCGGCCGCCTGCCCGTCATCACCTCGGTGCACAACCTGGACCGCGAGGCCCTGCTCCAGATCCTGGTCGAGCCGCGCAACGCGCTGGTGAAGCAGTACCAGCGGCTGTTCGAACTCGACGGCGTCGAGCTGGACTTCGAGCGCGAGGCGCTGGAGGCGATCGCGGACCAGGCGATCCTCCGCCAGACGGGCGCGCGCGGCCTGCGCGCCATCATGGAGGAGGTCCTGATGTCGGTGATGTACGAGGTCCCGTCCCGCAAGGACGTGGCCCGCGTGGTCATCACGGCCGACGTGGTCCGCTCGAACGTCAACCCGACGCTGGTGCCGCGGATTGTGCCGAAGGACGCGGGGCCGCACGAGAAGTCGGCGTAGCGCGTAGCGCTCACCGCACCTGCCGTACGAACGAGGAAGGGGCGCCCCGGATGTCCGGGGCGCCCCTTCCTCGCATTTCAGGACTGTATTGACCGATTATCGGACAAGTGTTCCGTCTTGCCTCGCGATGCGGCCGCTTCCTTGATCAACTTTGTCTCGGCGCGTCTTCCACGAAGGGAACGAGACATGAAGAAGAAGCGGACGCTCGGCGTTCTGGCGGCGACCTTCGCTGCCGCCGCACTGCCGCTTGTGGCGGCCTCGCCGGCTTCGGCCGACGCGGCCGACTGCCTGCAGTACCTGAGCAACGTGGGCTATCAGGTGGGTCCGAGGACCAACGCGGCGTGCGACCGAGGCGCCGGTGGGATCGCGAATGTGTTCTGCGAACCTTCGATGATATCGATAGGGGTTAAGTGGGAGCATGCGAGCGAGGCGTGCTACCAGGCGAGCCTCTGACATTGGCCCGGTCGGCGCGGGAATGAGTGTCCGCGCCGACCGCAGGTCTGATCAGGCCTTGACCCGGGCCGTGTTGTAGACCTTCGCCGCCAGGGCCGCCACCTCGTCCAGGGTGCCGCTCGGGGCGCCGAGCAATGCCTTGGCCGGGTCGATCATGTTGACGGAGGTCAGCGTGGAGAGGTCGCCCATGGCGCAGGTGGGGATTATGAAGTCCTTCATGCCCGGGGCAGCCGACGAACCGCTCTTGGTGCTGGTCCCCTTGACGTTGGCGCACTTCATCACGCCGCCCTTGAAGCCCGACGGCTTGAACTCCTGTGGGGTGCCAACCACTTCGTAGGTGAAGTTCTTGGCTTCGGATTCCTTGTTCTTGCCGATGCTGGCGAAGTAGTTGTCGACCGCCTTCCCGGGGTCGGCTACCTCGCCGTAGAGGCCGTTGGCGTGGAGCTGCTTGGACGTCTTGTCGTCCGTGCCGTTGGCATACTGCGCGGCGACGTTGTGGGCGTTCTTGACGCCCATGGCCTCGGCCTTGGCCTTCTGCTCGCCCTCGAAAACCTTGTCCTCGATGTTGGCGGGACTCTTGGCGTTCTTCTTGAACGCGTCGATCGACTCCGGCATCACCAGCTTGTAGCCCTTGGTGTCCGAAGACACCCCGCCACCGCCGCCGCCCAGGAAGTACCAGCCGCCGCCCGCGATCACCGCGACCGCCACGACCGCCGCCGTGACGATCAGGCCCGTCTTCTTCTTCGGCGGCTGCTGCACCGGCATGCCGCCGTACGGGGGCGTCGGGGGCTGGCCCGGGTAGCCGTACGGCGGCTGCGGCGGGACGCCCGGCTGCTGGGGGTAGCCCGGCGGGGGCGGGGGAGCCTGCTGGGGGTAGCCGTAGCCAGGCGCCGGCGGCGGCGGGGCCGGCTGACCGTAGGGCTGCTGTCCGTACGGGCCCGGCTGCTGGCCGCCGTACGGCCCCGGCTGGTTGAAGCTCATTCCCGGCTCCCCCTTTGAGGTTGCTTTGCTTATGCGTTCCTCACATCCTGTCGGAAGCCGAACGCGCGTGGGGCGCCGGGGTGCCAGGCGTTACGCAACTACTACGACACTGCTACGTCTGCACCTGCATCGAGGTCCGCCCCGCGGTATCAATTCGTAACGGGGGCGGCGCCGCCCGTATCCTGTGGTCCGTGACCGAGAACACGCAGACACCCAGCAGCCCCAACTCCGAACTGCCGACCCAGTACGCGCCGGCCGAGGTAGAGGGGAAGCTCTACGAGCGCTGGGTAGAGCGTGGGTACTTCGAGGCCGACGAGAACAGCGACAAGCCGCCGTACACCATCGTCATCCCGCCGCCCAACGTCACCGGCAGCCTCCACCTGGGCCACGCCTTCGAGCACACGCTGATCGACGCACTCACCCGCCGCAAGCGCATGCAGGGCTACGAGACGCTGTGGCAGCCCGGCATGGACCACGCCGGTATCGCCACCCAGAACGTCGTCGAGCGCGAGCTCGCCAAGGAGGGCAAGTCCCGCCACGACCTCGGCCGGGAGGCGTTCGTCGAGCGCGTCTGGCAGTGGAAGGCCGAGTCCGGGGGCCAGATCTCCGGCCAGATGCGCCGCCTGGGCGACGGCGTCGACTGGTCGCGCGAGCGCTTCACCATGGACGAGGGCCTGTCCCAGGCCGTCCAGACCATCTTCAAGAAGCTCTACGACGACGAGCTGATCTACCGCGCCGAGCGCATCATCAACTGGTGCCCCCGCTGCCTCACCGCCATCTCCGACATCGAGGTCGAGTACCAGGACGACGACGGCGAGCTCGTCTCCATCCGGTACGGGGACGGCGAGGACGCCATCGTCGTCGCGACGACCCGCGCCGAGACGATGCTCGGCGACACGGCCGTCGCCGTCCACCCCGAGGACGAGCGCTACAAGCACCTCGTCGGCCGGGAGATCGAGCTGCCGCTCACCGGCCGCCGCATCCCCGTCGTCGCCGACGAGCACGTCGACCCCGAGTTCGGCACCGGCGCCGTCAAGGTGACCCCCGCCCACGACCCCAACGACTTCGAGATCGGCCAGCGCCACGGCCTGCCGAACCTCGCCGTCATGGACGAGCGCGCGGTCATCACCGCCCACGGCCCCTTCCAGGGCCTGGACCGCCTGGAGGCCCGCTCCGCCATCGTCGCCGCGCTGCGCGCCGAGGGCCGGATCGTCGCCGAGAAGCGCCCGTACGTCCACTCCGTCGGCCACTGCTCGCGCTGCAAGACCACCATCGAGCCGCGCCTGTCGATGCAGTGGTGGGTCAAGGTCGGCCCGCTCGCCAAGGCCGCCGGCGACGCGGTCCGCGACGGCAAGGTCAAGATCCACCCGCAGGAGATGGAGAAGCGCTACTTCGACTGGGTCGACAACCTCCACGACTGGTGCATCTCGCGCCAGCTGTGGTGGGGCCACCGCATCCCGGTCTGGTACGGCCCGAACGGCGAGGTCGTCTGCGTCGGACCCGACGAGCAGCCGCCGGCGGGCGAGGGCTGGCACCAGGACACCGACGTCCTCGACACGTGGTTCTCCTCCGGCCTGTGGCCGTTCTCCACGCTCGGCTGGCCGCAGCAGACCGAGAGCCTGGCGAAGTTCTACCCGAACTCCGTCCTGGTCACCGGCTACGACATCCTCTTCTTCTGGGTCGCCCGGATGATGATGTTCGGCCTGTACGCGATGGACGGCACCCCGCCGTTCCACACCATCGCCCTGCACGGCATGGTCCGCGACCAGTTCGGCAAGAAGATGTCGAAGTCCTTCGGCAACGCGGTGAACCCGCTGGACTGGATGAACGAGTACGGCTCCGACGCCGTCCGCTTCACCCTCGCCAACGGTGCCAACCCGGGCGTCGACGTCCCGATCGGCGAGGACTGGGTCAAGGCCTCCCGGAACTTCGCCAACAAGATCTGGAACGCGACCCGCTTCGCCCTGATGAACGGCGCGACGATCGAGGGCGAGCTGCCCCCGGTCGAGCAGCTGTCCGCGACCGACCGCTGGATCCTGTCCCGCCTGAACAAGACGGTCGCGCAGGTCGACGCATACTACGAGGACTACCAGTTCGCGAAGCTCAGCGACGCGCTGTACCACTTCGCGTGGGACGAGGTCTTCGACTGGTACGTCGAGCTGTCCAAGACGACCTTCTTCGCCGGCGGCGAGCAGGCCAAGGTCTCCGGCCGGGTCCTCGGCGAGGTCCTGGACGTCATGCTGCGCCTGCTGCACCCGGTCGTCCCGTTCGTCACCGAGACGCTGTGGACCACGCTCACCGGCCGCGAGTCCATCGTGATCGCCGAGTGGCCCACCGACAGCGGGTTCCGCGACGAGGCCGCCGAGGCCGAGATCGAGAACCTCCAGCAGGTCGTCACCGAGGTCCGCCGCTTCCGCGCCGACCAGGGGCTGCAGCCCGGCCAGAAGGTCCCGGCCCGGCTGGAGCTGGCCGGCACCCCGCTGGCCGCCCACGAGGGTGCCATCCGGCAGCTGCTGCGCCTGACGCCGGAGGGCGAGGGCTTCAACGCCACCGCCAGCCTGCCGGTCGCCGGGGCCACGGTCGCGCTGGACCTGTCCGGCACGATCGACGTCGCGGCCGAGCGCAAGCGCCTGGCCAAGGACCTCGGCGCCGCCGAGAAGGAGAAGGCCCAGGCCGAGGCCAAGCTCGGGAACGAGGCGTTCCTCGCCAAGGCCCCGGACAACGTCGTGGACAAGATCAAGGGCCGGCTGGCCAAGGCCGAGCAGGACATCGCCCGGATCCAGGCCCAGCTCGCGGCCCTGCCCGCCGCGTAAGCGCTCCGCCGGTCGGCCGGCAGCGCAGGACACACCGAGGGCCCCGCACCGCGCACCCGCGCGACGCGGGGCCCTCGGCCGTTCCCCCGCGGCCCGGGCCCGCCGTCCGTCCGTAGACTGGCCCTGTGAGTGAGCAGCAGCCCGAGCCCAGCGACGACCGCTTCGACGAGTTCGACGAGATCGTGGCCGAAGAAACCCACCGCGACCCCGACCTGGCGGTGATCGAGGCCGGCAGCCGCACCCTGCGCGCCCAGGCCGGTGCGCCGCAGGGCGACCCGGTGCCCGCCCGCCCCGAGGACCCGGAGGTGGACAAGGCGCTGCGCGAGGTGGAGCAGGAGCTGTCCACCCGCTGGGGCGAGACCAAGCTGGAGCCTTCGGTCACCCGGATCGAGGCCCTGATGGACGTCCTCGGCCAGCCGCAGCGCGCGTACGCCTCGATCCACGTCACCGGCACCAACGGCAAGACCAGCACCGCCCGCATGATCGAGGCGCTGCTCGGCGCCTTCGAGCTGCGCACCGGCCGGTACACCAGCCCGCACGTGCAGACCATCACCGAGCGCATCAGCCTGGACGGGGCCCCGATCGAGGCGGAACGCTTCATCGAGACCTACCACGACATCAAGCCCTACGTGGAGATGGTCGACGCGTCCCAGGAGTACCGGCTGTCCTTCTTCGAGGTGCTCACCGCGATGGCGTACGCGGCCTTCGCGGACGCCCCGGTGGACGCGGCCGTCGTCGAGGTCGGCATGGGCGGCAGCTGGGACGCGACCAACGTCATCGACGCCTCGGTCGCCGTGATCACGCCGATCAGCCTGGACCACACCGACCGGCTGGGCGCCACGCCCGCCGACATCGCCGCCGAGAAGGGCGGGATCGTCAAGCAGGGCGCCACCGTCATCCTGGCGCAGCAGCCGGTGGACGCGGCGCAGGTGCTGCTGAAGAAGGCCGTCGAGGTGGACGCGACGGTCGCCCGCGAGGGCATGGAGTTCGGCGTCGTGTCCCGCGAGGTCGCCGTCGGCGGCCAGCAGCTGGTGCTGCGCGGGCTGGGCGGCGAGTACGAGGACATCTTCCTGCCGCTGTACGGGGCGCACATGGCGCACAACGCGGCGGTGGCGCTCGCGGCGGTCGAGGCCTTCTTCGGCATCGGCGCGGAGCACGCGCGGCCGCTGGACGTGGAGACGGTCCGCCGGGCCTTCGCCACGGTCACCTCGCCCGGCCGCATGGAGGTCGTCCGGCGCAGCCCGACGGTCGTCCTGGACGCCGCCCACAACCCGGCGGGCGCGCGGGTGACCGCCGACGCGATCACCGAGGCCTTCGGGTTCAGCCGGCTGATCGGCGTCGTGGGCACGAGCGAGGGCAAGGACGTGCGCGGGGTCCTGGAGGCCTTCGAGCCGATCTTCGCCGAGGTCGTCGTCACGGAGAACTCCACCTACCGGGCGATGAGCGCGGACGAGCTGGCGGCCATCGCGGTCGAGGTCTTCGGGGCCGACCGGGTGCAGGTCGAGCCGCGGCTCGACGACGCCCTGGAGGCGGCGATCACCCTGGCGGAGGAAGAGGCCGAGTACGGAGGGGCCGGCGTCCTGGTGACCGGCTCCGTGATCACGGTGGGCGAGGCGCGCCTGCTGCTCAAGAGGGGCTGACCTGTGCGGACCTTGTGCGCGTCGACGCTGATCGGCGAGTTCTTCGTGGTCGGTTTCGCCGGCCTGGTGGCCATGAAGGACCCGGACCTCACCCAGGCCACCGTCTGGACCGTGTGCGGCGTCGCGATGCTGCTGTCGGTGCTGCTGTGCGGGATGCTCAGCCGCCCGGGCGCGCTGCAGATCGGCTGGGCGCTGCAGATCGGCCTGATCGCCAGCGGCTTCGTCGTCCCGACGATGTTCTTCCTGGGGGCGGTCTTCGCCGGCCTGTGGTGGGCCTCGGTCCACTACGGCCGCAAGATCGACGAGGCGAAGGCCCGCTGGGCGGCGCAGAGTGAGGCCCAGGCCTGAGGCTGTGCCCTGCGGGTGCCACGTGCTTCGATGCCTGTGGCACCCGGGCCTTCCCCGCCTCTGCGGGGTGTTCCGCCGGAGGCTGTCCGTCGAGGTCTTGTCGGCGAGCGGTCCGGGTGCTGCCGGTTCGCTCCTTCCCTGTAGCCTCGTGCTACCGCACCCGTATGCCGCAAGGAGCCACACCATGTCCCAGCGCACGCTCGTCATCCTCAAGCCTGACGCGGTCAGGAGGGGGCTGGTCGGCGAGATCATCGGCCGCATCGAGCGCAAGGCCGGCTGGACCATCCTGGCGATGGAGCTGCGCACGCTGGACGAGGAGACCCTTGAGGCCCACTACGGCGAGCACAAGGGCAAGGTTTTCTACGAGCCCCTCATGGGCTTCATGGCCTCCGGCCCGTCCGTCGTCCTCGTCGTCGAGGGCGAGCGCGTGATCGAGGGCCTGCGCCAGCTGGCCGGTCCGACCGACCCGATCGCCGCCGCGCCCGGCTCCATCCGGGGCGACTTCGGCACGATCGTGCGCGAGAACCTGATCCACGCCTCGGACGGCGAGGAGTCCGCCGAGCGCGAGCTGAAGCTGTTCTTCCCGGGCCTGTGAAAGTCCTGTGAGTCTTCGCGGGCGGTGATCCCCCGGACGGGGCCCTTACGGCGCCCGGGCGATCCCGTCGCGAGCCCGTCGCGGGCCCGCCCGCGCCATGCGCGTCCTGACGCGACATCAGCCGAATAGCGCTCATGACCTGGGGCGACCGAAGTAATTTCGGTCGCCCTTCGGTATTCGCGGCCCCCGCGGGGAACGCATGGGCAACACGCAACGTCACCACTAAGGGGACGGGTTTCCGTATCCCCGGGAAAGCCGGAGTCCCGTCGCGCGATGTCCATACGTGCGGCACTACGATGGGGCTTCCACCCACACACCCACCTCGCCGACCTGACAGCAGCCGCTATCAACTGGAAGGCCAGACGCTCCTCATGGGGAACAAGGGGAACTCAATGTCGTTCATCGGCCGTGACATGGCTGTCGACCTCGGGACCGCCAACACGCTGGTGTACGTGAGGGGCCGGGGCATCGTGCTGAACGAGCCGTCCGTCGTCGCGATCAACACCAACACCGGCGGCATCCTCGCGGTCGGTTCCGAGGCGAAGAAGATGATCGGGCGCACCCCCGGCAACATCGTCGCCGTACGTCCGCTCAAGGACGGCGTCATCGCCGACTTCGAGATCACCGAGCGGATGCTCCGCTACTTCATCCTCAAGATCCACAAGCGTCGCTACCTGGCCCGCCCGCGCGTCGTGGTCTGCGTCCCCTCCGGCATCACCGGGGTCGAGCGCCGCGCCGTCATCGAGGCGTCCACCCAGGCCGGCGCCCGTCAGGTGCACATCATCGAGGAGCCCATGGCCGCGGCCATCGGCTCGGGCCTCCCGGTCCACGAGGCCACCGGCAACATGGTCGTGGACATCGGCGGCGGCACCACCGAGGTCGCCGTCATCTCCCTCGGCGGAATCGTCACGGCGCAGTCCATCCGGGTGGCCGGCGACGAGCTGGACAACGCGATCATCCAGCACATCAAGAAGGAGTACAGCCTCCTCCTGGGTGAGCGCACCGCCGAGCAGATCAAGATCACGATCGGGTCGGCGTACGACCTCGACAAGGACGAGCACACCGAGATCCGCGGCCGCGACCTCGTCTCCGGACTGCCCAAGACGGTCGTCATCTCCGCCGCCGAGGTCCGCAAGGCCATCGAGGAGCCCGTCAACGCGATCGTGGACGCGGTCAAGACCACCCTCGACAAGTGTCCGCCGGAGCTGTCCGGCGACATCATGGACCGCGGCATCGTGCTCACCGGCGGCGGCGCGCTGCTGCGCGGCCTCGACGAGCGGCTGCGCCGCGAGACCGGCATGCCCATCCACATCGCCGAGGACCCGCTGGACTCCGTCGCGCTCGGCTCCGGCAAGTGCGTCGAGGAGTTCGAGGCGCTCCAGCAGGTCCTGGACGCCCAGCCCAGGCGTTGACATCCGCCCCGCAGGGGCATATGCGGAACACGATGATCCGCCGTACGGGTGCTACCGCGCCGGTGCGGCGGATCGTTGATATACAGGCAGAGAAAATTCCTAGAGGGAAGGCACGGCCGCCGCACGTGAGGGACACACGAGAGAGCCGGCTGCTCCTGGTGCTGCTGATCGCCATCGCGTTCGCACTGATCACGGTGGACATCCGGGCGGGCGAGGAGTCCCCGGTCGACGGCGCCCGGCGGGCCGCCGCCGCGGTCTTCGGCCCGGTGGAGAAGGGCGTGTCGACCGCCGTCGACCCGGTCGCCAACGCCATAGGGGCGGTACGGGACTCCGGCGAGCGGCACAACCGGATCGCGACGCTCGAACGCGAGAACGCGGCCCTGAAGGCCCGGCTCGGCAGCGACGACCGCACCCGCAGCCGCATCCAGGAACTCGACGCCATGCTCAAGCGGGCCGGCGCCGGCCAGTACGGCATCAAGGGCGCCGAGGTCATCGCCATAGGGTCCGCCCAGGGCTTCTCCTGGACGGTCACCATCGACGCCGGCAGCAAGGACGGCATCGAGCGGGACATGACCGTGCTCAACGGCGACGGACTCGTCGGCCGGGTCACCACGGTCGGCCCCGACACCGCCACCGTCCTGCTCGCCAACGACCCCGACTTCACCGTCGGCACCCGCCTGGAGGGCACCGGCGAACTCGGCTTCGCCACCGGCCAGGGCGACCGCCCCCTGTCCGTGCAGATGCTCAACGGCCGGGCCAAGGTCAACCCCGGCGACCGCCTGGTCACCTTCGGCTCCCGCGCCAACAAGCCCTTCGTACCGGGCGTCCCGCTCGGCGAGGTGGTCCAGGTCGACAAGTCCGGCGGCGGCCTCACCCGGACCGTGCACGTCCGCCCGTTCGTCGGCTTCTCCCGCCTCGACATCGTCGGCGTGGTCGTGATGCCGCCCCGGGAGGACCCGCGCGACACGGTCCTGCCGCCCAAGCCGGAACCCCCCAAGCCCACGCCGACGGTCACCGTCACGGTCACGCCCTCCCCGAGCGTCTCCGGCCGGCCCGTGGGCGAGGAGGAGAGCTAAAGCCATGCGCTTCAACCGGATCCTGCTCTCCGCCACCCTCGTCGTGGTCGCCCTCGTCGTCCAGGTCACCATCTTGGGCCGGCTCCAACTCCCCGGAGCCGTCCCCGACCTGATACTGCTCACCGTCGTCGCCCTGTCCCTGGTGTACGGGCCGACGTCCGGCGCCCTGCTCGGCTTCGGCGCCGGACTGCTCGCCGACCTGGCCCCGCCCGCGGACCACGCCGCCGGCCGCTACGCCCTGGTGCTCTGCGTGATCGGCTACGCCGCCGGTCTGGCCCGGCCCGACAACGGCCGGTTCCGCTCCGCCTGGGGCCCCATGCTCACCGTGCTGGCCGCCGCCGTCGGCTCGATCCTGCTCTACGTCGGCGTGGGCACCCTGGTCGGCGACATCGCCGAGCGCCACGTCGGTCTCGTCGGCCTGCTGTTCACCGCGGTCCTCTACGACCTGCTGCTGGCCCCGTTCACGGTGCCGTTCATCATGGCGCTGGCCCGCCGCGCCGAGAACGACCCGATGGCCGTGGAGGCGAACGGCGGGCCGTCGCAGGGCGCCGACGTCTCCTCCGGCTGGCTGGCCGGCGGAACCGGCCTGCGCATCGGCGGCCGGCGCGGCGGCCTGCGCCTGAGCGCGGCCCGCGGCCGCGCCAACCGGGCCGGCCGGATAAAGGGGATCAAGGGCGTGAAGAGCGTCAAGAAGCTGTGACGGGGGAGCACGACGCATGACCAACATTCCCGAGACCGGCCGCACCCCCCGGGTGCAGATCCGGCTCGTCATCATCCAGGTGCTCGTCTTCTCGCTGCTGTTCACCCTCGGCGGACGCCTGTGGTACCTGCAGATCCGCAACGGCCACGAGTACGCCGACGTGGCCAGGAGCAACCACGTCCAGCGCGTGGTGCAGCCCGCCGTGCGCGGCTCCGTCCTGGACGCCCGCGGCGTCCCGCTCGCCGACAACGAGACCCGCCTGGTGGTCTCCGCGTCCCGCACCGAGCTGATGCGGATGAAGGACAAGGGCAAGGCCGTCCTGACCCGGCTGGCCGGCGTCCTGGACATGAAGCCGCAGGACGTCATGGACAAGGTCCGGCTCTGCGACTCCAAGACCCCCAAGCCCTGCTGGAACGGCTCCCCGTACCAGCCGATCCCGGTCACGCTGGAGGCCACCACCCAGCAGGCCCTCACCATCCGCGAACGCCCCGAGGACTTCCCCGGCATCACCGCCGAACCCACCGCGGTCCGCCGCTACCCGGCGCCCGGCGGGGCCCGTACCGCACAGGTGCTCGGCTACCTCTCGCCGGTCACCGACGACGAGATCCAGAAGGCCAAGGACACCGACTCGCCGCACCTGCGCTCGGACCAGGTCGGCCGCTCCGGTATCGAGCGCACGTACGACAAGCAGCTGCGCGGCAAGGCGCAGGTCACCTCGTACGAGGTCGACAACCTCGGCCGGGTCATGGACCAGACGAAGTCCGACCCGGGCGTGGCCGGATCCACCCTCGTCACCAGCATCGACGCCCGGGTCCAGGCCGTCGCCGAGTACGAGCTCGCCCAGGCCATGAAGGTCGTCCGGAACGAGACGGACAACATCACCGGCCGCAAGTACGAGGCCGACTCCGGCGCCGTCGTCGTCATGGAGACCAAGACCGGCCGCGTCGTCGCCATGGCCTCCCAGCCCGACTACGACCCCAACGCCTGGGTCGGCGGCATCTCCGGCCAGGACTACGCCAACCTCACCAGCAAGAACTCCAACTACCCGCTGCTCAACCGGGCCATCCAGGGCCAGGCCCCCGCCGGCTCCATCTTCAAGGTGGTCTCCGCCAGCGCCGCCGTACGCGCCGGCCACGACTTCGACGACAAGTACAACTGCAGCGCCTCCTACAACATGGGCGGCCGCAGCTTCGCGAACTTCGAGTCCAAGGGCCACGGCCCCATCACCCTCGGCGAAGCCCTCAAGTACTCCTGCAACACCGTCTTCTACGCCCTCGGCCACCAGGAGTGGCAGCGCGACGGCGGCCTCGAACCCAAGAAGGACGCCCACGACTGGTTCTACCGCACCGCCCGCGAGTTCGGACTCGGCTCCGAGACCGGGATCGACCTGCCCAACGAGGTCACCGGCCGGATCCCCGACCGCCAGTGGAAGAAGAGCTTCTGGGAGGCCAACAAGGACGCCTGGTGCAAGCAGGGCAAGAAGGGCGGCACCTACGTCGAGCAGATCGCCTACGAGAGCTGCCTCGAAGGCAACCAGCTCAAGGCCTACGACAGCATCAACTTCGCCATCGGCCAGGGCGACGTCCTCGTCACCCCCATCCAGATGGCCACCGCCTACTCCGCCATCAGCAACGGCGGCACCCTCTACAACCCCACCGTCGGCAAGGCCGTGATCAGCCCCGAGGGCAGGATCGAGGAGATCCAGCCCCAGGCCCACGGCAAGCTCCCGATCGACGCCAAGACCGTCCGCGACCTCGACAAGGGCCTGCGCTCCGTCGTCGAACCCGGCGGCACCGCCGCCTGGCGGTTCGGCGGCTGGCCGCTGGACAGGATCCCGCTGCGCGCCAAGACCGGCACCGCCCAGGTCTACGGCAAGCAGACCACCTCGTGGCTCGCGACGTACACCGACGACTTCACCATCGTGATGACGATCTCCCAGGCCGGCACCGGCTCCGGCGCCTCGGGCCCCGCCGTACGCAACATCTACAACGCGATGTACGGCCTCACCATGGACGGCAAGGACAACGGCAAGGCCCTCCTGCCCAAGCCGCAGGCACAGCTGCCCACCGTCCACCCCGACGGCACCATCGACGCCCCCGAGATCAAGCCGTACGTGCCCCCGTCCCCGGAGGAGCTGGCGCCGCCCGCGCTCGCCGGCCCGCCGCCCCTGCGGCATGACTGAGACGTGATGATGCAGACCGCCAACAAGTTCTCCGTGTCCCGGTACGCGCCGCAGAAGGGCCCGCTCGCCCGGCTGACGGCCCGCGACTCGGTCCTGCGCCGGCTCGACTGGCCGATACTGCTCGCGGGCCTCGGGCTGTCGCTGATCGGTTCGCTGCTGGTGTGGTCCGCGACCCGCCACCGCGACTACCTCAACCAGGGCGACCCGCAGTACTTCCTGTGGCGCCACCTGCTCAACACCGGCATCGGCCTGGTCCTGATGATCGGGACGGTCTGGCTCGGCCACCGCACCCTGCGCGGGGCCGTGCCGGTCCTGTACGGGCTCTCGATCGTGCTGGTCGCCGCCGTGCTCACCCCGCTCGGCGCCACCATCAACGGCGCCCACGCCTGGATCGTCATCGGCGGCGGCTTCTCGCTCCAGCCCTCGGAGTTCGTGAAGGTCACGATCATCCTGGTGATGGCGATGCTGCTGGCCGCCCGGGTGGACGCGGGCGACCTGGTGCATCCCGAGCACCGGACCGTGGTCAAGGCACTGTGCCTGGCCGCCGCACCCATGGGCATCGTGATGCTGATGCCCGACCTCGGGTCGGTCATGGTGATGGTCGTGATCGTGCTGGGCGTGCTGCTGGCCTCCGGCGCCTCCAACCGCTGGGTGCTCGGGCTGATCGGCTCCGGGACGGTGGGCGCGATCCTGATCTGGCAGCTCGGCGTGCTCGACGAGTACCAGATCAACCGCTTCGCCGCCTTCGCCAACCCCGAGCTCGACCCCGCCGGCGCCGGCTACAACACCAACCAGGCGCGGATCGCGATCGGCGGCGGCGGCGCGCTCGGCTCGGGCCTGTTCAAGGGACCGCAGACCACCGGACAGTTCGTACCGGAACAGCAGACCGACTTCGTGTTCACCGTGGCCGGCGAGGAGCTGGGCTTCGTCGGCGGCATCCTCATCCTCGGCCTGCTCGGGGTCGTGCTGTGGCGGGCCTGCGTGATCGCACGGGAGACCACCGAGCTCTACGGGACGGTCGTGGCGGCCGGGATCATCGCCTGGTTCGCCTTCCAGTCCTTCGAGAACATCGGGATGAACCTGGGCATCATGCCGGTGGCGGGCCTGCCCCTGCCGTTCGTGTCCTACGGCGGCTCCTCGATGTTCGCCGTCTGGGTGGCGGTCGGACTCCTCCAGTCGATCAGGGTGCAGCGACCGATGTCGGCCTAATCCGCTGTTCACCCTGCCGACGCGATCCGTTCAGGACTAGGTTCGGGTTATGGCGGACACGAAGCGCGAGATCGAGCGGAAATTCGAGTTCACGAAGCCCAAGGCCAGCAGACGCGGAGTCCCGGACCTGACGGGCACGGCGGGGATCGCCGCCGTCCTCGACCGGGGCACCGCCGACCTCGACGCCGTCTACTACGACACCCCCGACGGGCGCCTGGCCGCCGACGGCCTGACACTGCGCCGCCGCACCGGCGGCGAGGACGAGGGCTGGCACCTGAAACTGCCCGTCTCCCCGGGCGTGCGCGACGAGGTCCGGGCCGCCCTCAGCGACACCGTCCCGCGCAGCCTCGCCGCCCTCGTGCGCTCCCGGGTCCGCGACACCGACCTGTCCCCGCAGGTCCGGCTGCTGTCCTCGCGCAAGATCGCCCACCTCGTGGACGCCGACGGCGCACTGCTCGCCGAGCTCAGCACCGACACCGTCACGGCCGAACGCGCCGACACCAGCGCTGGCTGGACCGAGGTCGAGGTCGAGCTCGCCGACGGCACCGACCCCGCCCTCCTCGACGCCGTGGAGAAGGCCTTCCGCAAGGCCGGCCTCAAGGTCTCCGACGCCCCGTCCAAGCTCGCCCGGGCCCTCGACGAGACCGGCGCCCGGCCGGCGCCCCGCCCGGCACCGGACCTCGACCCCGGCACGGCCGGCGCGGAGGTCCTCGCGTACCTGCGCGAACAGCGCGACGCACTCGTCGCCCAGGACCCGGCCGTCCGCCGCGACCTGCCCGACTCCGTGCACCAGCTGCGCGTGGCGACCCGGCGGCTGCGCAGCGCCCTGAGGACGTACGCCAAGGTCCTGGACCGCGAGGTCACCGACCCGCTCGGCGAGGAGCTGAAGTGGCTGGCCGGCGAGCTCGGCGTCGACCGCGACCAGGAGGTGCTCATGGAGCGCTTCCAGAGCGGCCTCGACGAGGTCCCCCGCCCCCTGCTCCTCGGCTCGGTCCGCGGCCGGCTGCGCATCTGGAACAACGCCCGCCGGGCCGGCGCCCGACGGCGCACCCTGGCCGCCCTCGACAGCCGCCGCCACCTCGCCCTGCTCGACGCCCTCGACGCGCTGCTCGCCGACCCGCCGCTGCTGCCGGGCGCCGCGGACCCCGCCCCGAAGGCCCTGGCCAAGGCGGTCCTGCGCGACCACCGCCGGCTGGCCGACCGGATCGGCCGCGCGCTGGACCTCGACCCCGGACACGAGCGCGACCTCGCCCTGCACGAGGCCCGCAAGGCGGCCAAGCGCGCCCGCTACGCGGCGGAGTCCGCCACAGGCGTCCTCGGCGGACCCGCCAAGCGGCTCGGCAAGGCCGTGAAGTCGCTCCAGACGGCCCTCGGCGAGCACCAGGACAGCGTCGTCGCCCGCGAGGCCCTGCGGCAGCTGGCCGTCCAGGCGAACGGCGCGGGCGAGTCCTCGTTCACCTGGGGCCTGCTGTACGGCCGCGAGGAGGCCCTGGCCGACCGCCTGGAACGCGAGCTCCCCGAGCTCTGGGCCGAGGCCGGGGCGCCGTCCCTGCTGTCCCCCCTGAAGAACTGAGGCGGCGGGGGCGGCCCTGCACCCGGGTTACGCTAGATAGTCGCCCCCTGCCAGCTCACGAAGGTCGCGAGATGCCCGCCGAGTCCGTTTTTCCTCAGCTCGAGGCTCTGCTCCCGCACGTCCAGAAGCCCATCCAGTACGTCGGCGGTGAACTCAACTCCACCGTCAAGCCCTGGGAGAGTGCGGACGTCCGCTGGGCGCTCATGTACCCGGACGCGTACGAGGTCGGTCTGCCCAACCAGGGCGTCATGATCCTCTACGAGGTGCTCAACGAGCGCGAGGGCGTCCTCGCCGAGCGCACCTACAGCGTGTGGCCGGACCTGGAGGCCCTGATGCGCGAGCACGGGGTCCCGCAGTTCACGGTGGACTCGCACCGCCCGGTGGGCGCGTTCGACGTGTTCGGCCTGTCCTTCTCCACGGAGCTGGGCTACACGAACATGCTCACGGCCCTGGACCTCGCGGGCATCCCGCTGGAGTCCAAGGACCGCACCGTCGACCACCCGATCGTGCTGGCGGGCGGCCATGCGGCCTTCAACCCGGAGCCGATCGCGGACTTCATCGACGCGGCGGTCATCGGCGACGGCGAGCAGGCCGTCCTCGACATGACCGAGATCATCCGCGCGTGGAAGGCGGAGGGCCGTCCCGGCGGCCGCGAGGAGATCCTCTTCCGCCTCGCGAAGACCGGCAACATCTACGTCCCCGGCTTCTACGACGTCGAGTACCTGCCGGACGGCCGCATCGGCCGGGTCGTCCCCAACCGCTCCGGCGTGCCGTGGCGCGTGTCCAAGCACACCGTCATGGACCTCGACGAGTGGCCCTACCCCAAGCAGCCGCTGGTCCCGCTCGCCGAGACCGTCCACGAGCGGATGTCGGTGGAGATCTTCCGCGGCTGCACCCGCGGCTGCCGTTTCTGCCAGGCCGGCATGATCACGCGCCCCGTGCGGGAGCGAAGCATCACCGGCATCGGCGAGATGGTGGAGCGCGGCCTGAAGGCCACGGGCTTCGAGGAGGTCGGCCTGCTCTCCCTGTCGTCCGCGGACCACACGGAGATCGCCGACATCGCCAAGGGCCTCGCGGACCGGTACGAGGAAGACAAGATCGGCCTGTCCCTCCCCTCCACCCGGGTGGACGCCTTCAACGTCGACCTGGCCAACGAGCTGACGCGCAACGGCCGCCGCTCCGGCCTGACCTTCGCCCCCGAGGGCGGGTCCGAGCGCATGCGCAAGGTCATCAACAAGATGGTGTCGGAGGAGGACCTCATCCGCACCGTCGCCACCGCCTACGGCAACGGCTGGCGCCAGGTGAAGCTGTACTTCATGTGCGGCCTGCCGACCGAGACCGACGAGGACGTGCTCCAGATCGGCGACATGGCGGTCAACGTCATCGCCAAGGGCCGCGAGGTCTCCGGCCAGAACGACATCCGCTGCACGGTCTCGATCGGCGGCTTCGTCCCGAAGCCCCACACCCCGTTCCAGTGGGCCCCGCAGCTCTCGGCGGAGGAGACGGACGCCCGTCTCGAAAAGCTCCGCGACAAGATCCGCGGCGACAAGAAGTACGGCCGCTCGATCGGCTTCCGCTACCACGACGGCAAGCCCGGCATCGTCGAGGGCCTGCTCTCGCGCGGTGACCGCCGCATCGGCGACGTCATCCGCGCCGTGTACGAGGACGGCGGCCGCTTCGACGGCTGGCGCGAGCACTTCTCCTACGACCGCTGGATGCAGGCGGCCGAGAAGACCCTGCCCGAGTACGGCGTGGACGTCGCCTGGTACACCACGCGCGAGCGCACGTACGAGGAGGTCCTGCCCTGGGACCACCTGGACTCCGGCCTGGACAAGGACTGGCTCTGGGAGGACTGGCAGGACGCCCTGGACGAGTCGGAGGTCGAGGACTGCCGCTGGACCCCGTGCTTCGACTGCGGCGTGTGCCCGCAGATGGACACGCACATCCAGATCGGCCCCACCGGCAAGAAGCTGCTGCCGCTGTCGGTCGTGAAGTAGCCGCGGTCGCGGCTCGCGCCTGTGCCCCCACCGGGATTCCCGGTGGGGGCATATTCATTCGAATGCGCAGGAATGTTTCTGCATGGACCTCGTCTGGATATCCTGATTGCATAGTGCTGGGTATCGAAAGGTGGGGCCATGGCCAAGACCGTGATCGATCTTGACGAGGAAGCGCTCGCGCTGGCCGCAGCGGCGCTCGGAACCAGGACCAAGAAGGACACCGTGAACGCGGCCTTGGCGGAAATAGGAGCACGGGTCAGGAGGGAGAAGGCCCTGGCCAGACTCGTCGAGCTGGACGAGGAGGGAGCCTTCGACAAGGGGCGGGAGGCTGGGTTCAAGGAGGAGGTGCGCGGACCGTGGGGGATCGAGACGCCGGTTTCCTGATCGACACCTCGGCGGCGCACCGCATCACGCTGCCCGGACCCTTCTCCGTGTGGCGTTCCGCGCTCACCGCGGGCCGTATCGGGATGTGTGCGGCGACCGAGGCGGAGGTGCTGTACTCGGCGCGGTCCGCCGAGCAGTACACGACCATGCGCGAAACCCTCGGTGACCTCTACACCTGGTACGGAATCCCGGACGACGTCTGGGTGAAGGTATTGCTGCTGCAGGACACCCTGGCGGGCGCCGGCTGCCTCCGCTCCGCCGGGGTCGTCGACCTCGTGGTGGCGGTCACCGCCGCGCATCACCGGCTCACCGTCCTCCACTACGACCGGGACTTCGAGACGATCGCCAAGCACACCGACCTGCGAACCCGCTGGCTGGCCGAGCCGGGGTCCGTCGACTGAACCCCTCCCGAAGGCCCCCGACCTGCAACGGTCGGGGGCCTTCGGGCGTCTTGACCTGCATGGAAGAAGGCTGGTTGGTCCGGGCCGTGCGGTTCCCGGTCAAGGTGGTGGCGGTGCTCGTCGTGCTGCCGGTGCGTGCGCTGTGGGAGCTGCTCGCCGCGTGCGGACGGTTCCTCGGGCGGTATGTGCTCGGGCCGCTGTGCACGTATGTGCTGGTACCGCTGCTCAAAGCGGTGTTCGTCTGGCCCTGGGTCGCCTTGTGGCGGTACGTGGTGGTGCCCGTCGGGCGGTTCCTGTACCGGTTCGTCGTCGTTCCGCTGGCCTATGTGTTCGGGCCGCTCGCGCTGGCCGTGGCCTGGCTGGACCAGGCGCTCACCCTGGTGCTGATCGTCTGGCCGTGGACGGTGGTTTACCGGGGGCTGCTGAGGCCGGTGGGGCTGGCCGTGGGCTGGATCGCGCGGATGCTCGGCCGGTACGTGCTCCGGCCGCTGTACGACTATGTGCTCGCCCCGCTCGGACAGCTGCTCGCCTGGGCCTGGGGCGTCGCCGGGCGGATCCTCGCCTGGTTCGGGCGCGGTCTGCGGTGGGTGGCCTGGGTGGTGCTCGGGCTGCCGGCCGTGTGGATCTACCGGCACGTGCTCACCCCGGTCGGGCACGCCGTACGCGCGGTGTGGCGGACGGTGACCGAGCCGGTGCGCCAGGCGTGGTCCGAGGTGCGCCGGGCCCTCTTCGGTGCGCCGCCGCAGGAACCGGCGAGGTCACGGGCGCGTACTCTGGGTAGTACGACAGCCGGCAGGCGCGGCCGCTGAGCCGCCCCCCGCTGCGAACGACGTCCTAGGGCGGAGCCTGAGTGCTCGCGCCCCGCACAAGGAGAAGAACCACTGGGCAAGCGACAGCCCGAAGGCCCGCCGCCCGCACCGGCGGTGCAGCGCATCCGACTGCGCTACACCAAGCGCGGCCGCCTCCGGTTCACCAGCCACCGAGACTTCCAGCGCGCCTTCGAGCGGGCCCTGCGCCGCGCCGAGGTGCCGATGGCGTACTCGGCAGGCTTCACCCCGCACCCGAAGGTCAGCTACGCGAACGCCGCGCCGACCGGTACCGGAAGCGAGGCCGAGTACCTGGAGATCGCCCTCACCGCACACCGCGACCCCGAGAAGCTGCGCGAGCTGCTCGACGAGTCGCTGCCCGACGGCCTCGACATCGTCGATGCCGTCCAGGCCCGTACGTCCGGTCTCGCCGACCGGCTGACCGCCTCCGTCTGGGAGCTGCGCCTGGACGGCGTGGAGCCGGAGGAGGCCGAGCGCGCGGCGCAGACCTTCCTGGCCGCGGAGACCGTCGAGGTCCAGCGCCGCACCAAGAACGGCGTGCGCACCTTCGACACCCGGGCGGCCGTGGTGAGCCTGGACGCCCGTCCGGCGGCAGCCGATAGGCCGCTGGACAATGCCTGTGCGATACTGCGGCTGGTTGTTCGGCACGTGACACCTGCCGTGCGACCCGACGACGTCCTGTCCGGTCTCCGAGCTGTGGCCGACCTGGCGCCGCCGGTCCCCGCAGCGGTGACCAGGCTGGCGCAGGGGCTCTTCGACGAGGAGTCCGGCACGGTGACCGACCCGCTCGCGCCCGACCGCGACGCCGACACGGCCGCTCCACCCACGGCCGCCGTGACAGCCGACGCGAAGGCGCCGGAAGGTCCCGCGTAAGGGCTGTCGTCGCGTGCAGCCCTGGCACTCGGGAGCCACCTGGGTCGGGCCGCGCACAGACCTGAAGACTTCCGTCAGGCCGTGCGACATCACGTACGGAACCGGCGGCATTGGACTACAGCTCCCGTGAGGCGCATGCGCCCCGGAGGC
This sequence comes from Streptomyces bambusae, assembly GCF_019400985.1. Lineage (GTDB taxonomy): Bacteria > Actinomycetota > Actinomycetes > Streptomycetales > Streptomycetaceae > Streptomyces > Streptomyces bambusae_A. Next base: position 306 of record NZ_WTFF01000006.1, on the reverse strand, counting down.
CGGCTCCGCGCTCATCACGCGGAGCCGTGCCGGACCGGATGTCAGCCGCGGCGCCCGGGAGCGTGACGGGAGAACCCCCGCATGCCCCAGAACGTTGACAACAGCACCCCCAGCGACAACCTGCCGCCGCGTCGCCGCCGTCGTGCGGCGTCCCGCCCGGCGGGCCCGCCCGGTGGCACCGCTGCCGCCGAGCAGGTGACCGACACCACGGCCGGCGAGGCCGTGGCCGCGGCCGTTGCCGCCGAGTCCGCGCCGTACCGGCTGCTGCGGGTCCGCGGCGGCCACTGCGGCGGCCAGGACGGCGGT
>NZ_WTFF01000599.1 GCF_019400985.1 Streptomyces bambusae | reverse complement strand
CGGCCGCGCCCACGCGCCGGGGGGCGGGCAGCCAGGGCAAGGATCACGCGGGCCCGAGGGCGGGACCCTGGTGCCGCCGGCGGCCGGGGACACGCACGGGGCCGGTAGCGCGCCCGGGGCCAGTGGTACGCCCAGAGCCAGTGGTACGCACGGGGCCAGTCGTGCCGCCGGGGCAGGAATGGTGGGTGGTGGGGTGCCGCCGCGGCCTCGGTATGCGCCGGCCAGGGCTGTGCAGCCGCGGATCGACGGGCCGGGGCCCGAGGCGCCGGCGGTGGTGTCGCGGCCGGTGGAGCCGGAGGAGCCCGAGCCGGAGCCCGGGGACCTCATCTGCGGGCAGTGCCGGGCCGGCAACATCCCCACCCGCAACTACTGCCGGCGCTGCGGAGCCTCCCTCCTCGACGCCCGGGTCGCCCCGAAGCCCCCGTGGTGGCGGCGGCTGCTGCGCCGCCGGCGCCGCCGGTACGCCCCCGGGGAGCGGCCCGCCGCGCCCCGGCAGTGGCGGCTGCCCCGCTTCGTCCCGCTGCTCGCCGTGCTGCTGCTCCTGGCCGGCGGCGGCTCCCTCTTCCGCGCCGAAGCCCTGCGCGCCGTGGAGGCCGTACGCGACCGGCTCGCCTCCCCGCAGCAGCTGCACGCCGTGCGGGTCACCGCCTCCAGTGCGCAGGCCGGGCACGACCCGGCGCTGGCCGTGGACGGGACGACGGACAAGTACTGGGCGCCGGACACCGCCGGAGCCGGGCAGGGCGAGTTCCTGGAGGCCACCTTCGCCGGGCCGGTGCGGCTGCTCGACCTCGTCGTCCACCCCGGCAGCTCGCCGGTCGCCGAGAAGTTCCTCCAGCAGGGCCGCCCGGCCGCCCTGCAGTTCACCGCGACCGACCGCGAGGGCCGCGCGACGAGCCGGACCGTGCGGCTGGCCGACGTACCCGGGCAGCAGCGCTTCCACTTCGCCGTCAGCGACGTCGTGACGCTGCGGATCACCGTCCAGGGCGCGTACGGGACCGAGGGCGCCGGCCGGCGGGTCGCTCTCGCCGAGGTCGAGTTCTTCAAGCGGCCCTGACCGGCGGGTGCCCGTGCGGCCTCAGCCCCGCAGCAGTACCGCCAGCATCTGGGCGTGGCGGCGCTCCGCGTGCCGGGCGGCCGCCTCGTCGCCGGCGCGGCGGTGCGCCTCGATCAGCAGCCGCCACACCGCGTCGTGGAACGGGTCCAGGGACAGCGCGTGCGCGGCCGCCGCGGCGGCGGGCTCGGCCCGGCCGCGGGCCAGTTCCACCTCGGCCAGGGTCTGCGCGACCCGCACCGCCTGGCCGCGGTAGCGCTCGCGGATGGGCACCACCCACTCGGCCGGGCCGTCCTCGGGCAGCAGCTCGCCGGTGTACAGGCGCAGCGCGCGCTCCAGCGCCTGCGCGGCCCGGTCGGTGTCGCCGCGGGCGGCCGCGGTCAGCCCCCGGCCGGCCGCGGCCTCGAAGTGCTGGACGTCGCAGCTGCCGTCGGGGGCGAGGTCGAGCATGTACGCCTCGCCGGTGCGGACCAGGATCCGGGCGCGGCCGCGGTCCTGGCCCGGTTCCAGGACGGTGCGCAGGGCGGAGACGGCGGTCTGGAGGCCGTGGCCGGCGGTGCGGGCGGGGCTCTCCGGCCACAGCGCGGCCATCAGGTGCTCGCGGTGCACCGGGCGGCCCGCGTGGACGGCGAGCAGCCGGGCCAGCGCCCGCACCCGGGGCCGGGTCGCGCCCCAGTCCAGCGGACGGCCGTCGACGGTGGCCTCGAACCGGCGGAAGCAGCGCAGCGCGAGCCGCCGGTCCGTTCCGCCGGGGTCGGCCTGGCAC
>NZ_WTFF01000598.1 GCF_019400985.1 Streptomyces bambusae | reverse complement strand
CACACCCCCCCCCCCGAACTCACTGCCCCCGGCCGGAGAAAGCCCCGCGGTCCACCCCCGGAATCCGTCGCCGCCAAACGGGAAAAACCCCCCCGGCCACCCCCCCCCCCCCAACCCCCCCCCCCGCCGCGGCCGACCCCCCCGGGTCCCCCCCCGGAAACCCCCCCCCCCCAAGGGAAAAACCCCCCCCGCCCCACCCCCCCCCCCCAAGCCCCCGCCCCGCCCCGCCCCGGGCGAACCCCCTCGGGTCAGCCCCCGCCCCCCTACGCCCCCGGCGCCTCGCGTACTGGTGCCAGGTCCGAGGAGGTCTTCGTGGCGATGAACTCCGTGATGCGGTAGCCGCACACTCCTGCCACCGTGAACGGGTCCTCCTCCGCGATGCGTTCGATCTCCGCCCGGGAGACTCCGCCCGCCAGGATGATGCCGCCGTCGCGCGGGACCTTGCGGCCCGACGCGAGGAAGACGCCGGAGGCGTAGTAGCCGTCCAGCCAGGCGATGTGGGCGTCCATCTGCTCTTCGACGGCCTCGATGGGGGCGGTATAGGTCAACTCCATTACGAACATGATCGTCAGGCTACTCTCGGACCACCATGACGAGCGTGAAGACCCCCGCCGACGAGGCCGAGGCCCGGGCGGTACAAGACGAATTGCGTAACCGTGTCGTGTTCGACGAACCCGGTCCGCCGGCCGGGCGCGGGCTCGTCGCCGGTGTCGACGTCGCGTACGACGACGAGCGGGACCTGGTCGCCGCCGCGGCCGTCGTACTGGACGCGGCGACGCTGGAGGTGGTCGAGGAGGCCACCGCCGTCGGCCGGGTCAGCTTCCCGTACGTGCCGGGCCTGTTGGCCTTCCGCGAGCTGCCCACCGTGCTCGCCGCGCTGGACGCCCTGACCGCCACCCCCGACCTGGTCGTGTGCGACGGGTACGGCCTCGCCCACCCGCGCCGCTTCGGGCTGGCCTGCCACCTCGGGGTGGTCACCGGGCTGCCGAGCATGGGAGTCGCCAAGAACGCGTTCACCTTCACCTACGAGGAACCCGGCGGGCGTCGCGGCGACGCGACCCCGCTGCTGGCCGAGGACGGCGCGGAGGTGGGGCGCGCGCTGCGTACGCAGGACGGGATCAAGCCGGTGTACGTGTCCGTGGGGCACCGGGTGTCGCTGGACAACGCGTGCGCGCACGCGCTCGCGCTCAGCCCGCGCTTCCGGATACCCGAGACGACCCGGCACGCCGACTCCCTGTGCCGGCGCGCCCTCCGCGAGGCCCTCTGACAGCAGCACGGGTGGGTCCCCGCTCGCAGTGCGTGGCTCGCTCACTCGCCGTCCGTGATCCGCCTGCTGTCCGCGACGCGGAAGCGGATGCCCGCGTGCTGGAGCCGGCTCAGGAGGGCGTCGCCCATCGCGACCGCCGTGGTGAGCTGGCCCGCGCGCGCCGGGAGTTCGTCGTACGCGAGGCACAGCGCGGACTCCGCCAGCATCTTGGCCGTCTCCCCGTAGCCCGGGTCGCCCCCTGAGACCTCGGTGAACACCCGGTGGCCGCCGCCCTCCCCGACGAAGCGGACCGAGAACCAGCTGCGGGCCCGGCGCTCCGCGTCCGGGCCCTGGCCCGGTTCCCAGCGGCTCATCAGCCAGCGCCGGGCGGGCGGGATCTGGGCGAGCAGGGCCGCCGCGCCCACGGCCGCGGTGCCGCCCAGCGCGACCGGCAGGTGCCGGACGGCGGCGTAGTGGCGGTAGCGGAAGTCGGGGCCGTAGCGCTCCAGCGCCGCCGCCGAGCGGGCCACGATCTGCGGGTCGAGGGTGGGCAGCGGCAGGGCCCAGGCGCCGGTC
>NZ_WTFF01000597.1 GCF_019400985.1 Streptomyces bambusae | reverse complement strand
CGCCGACCCAGGCCCCGGGCCGGCAGCCCGCGGGCGGCGACGACGCCTACCCCTACGTCTTCGGCTACGCCCCGACGTCCGCACCGTTCCCCGCGCCGGCCACCGCCCCCGCGCCCTCGGCCGCGCCCTCGCCCGCCCCGGAATCCGTGGTGGCGACGGGGCCGGCCACCCGCCGGATGCAGTACGGCGGCCCGGACGACCGTACCCGCGCCGCCGCCCACCGCATCGCGGAGGCGGAAGGCGCCGCCCTCGTCGTGACCTCCTCCCCCGCCCTGTGGGCGCAGACCAAGGACGCCCGCGCCAAGCTGGGCCCCGTCCTGCTCTACGACCCCTCGCACCTGTGCGACACCCCGGCGCGGATGCACTGGAACCCCGCCGAGGGCTGCGCGGACCGCGACACCGCCGCCGCCCGCGCGCACGCGCTCCTCGCCCCCGTACGGCCGCAGGCCCGGATGGACGCGGCCGTCGCCGACACGGCGGAAACGCTCCTCCGGAGCTGGCTGCACGCGGCCGCGCTGGACGACCGCCCGTTCAAGCAGCTGCACCGCTGGGCCCAGGGCACCTCCGCCCAGGAACCGGTCCGCGTCCTGCGCACCCACCCCCGGGCGGCCGCCGGCGCCGGCGGCGAACTGGAGAGCGCCCTGGCCGCCCATCCCGAACGCCGGGACATGGCCCTCCAGCTGACGGCCCGTACGCTCTCCTGCCTCACGTCGATCCACATCCGCGAGGCCTGCAATCCGAACCGAACAGATTCGCTCACGCTGGCATCGTTTCTGACCGAAGGGGGCACTCTCTATGTGGTGGGTGAGCCCCTGGAGGACCCGCGCACCCACCCGGGTGCGATGCCCCTGCTCACCGCACTCGCCGCGAGCGTGGTCGAGCACGGCCGCCGCATGGCCGCACGGTCATCCCACGGTCGGCTCGACCCACCACTCTCGCTGGTGCTCGACGACGTCGCCGCCGTCGCCCCGATCCCCCAGCTCCCGGAGCTGCTGACGGACGAGAGCCTGCCGCTGCTGGCTCTGTGCCGCAGCCGCGAACAGGCCCGCTCCCGCTGGCCGGAGGCCGCGGACCTGCCGGCCCGCTGAGCCGCCGCTAGCTGAGCCGCCGCTAGGGCCGCGGGAGGACGTACTCGATCTCCTTCGCGGACGGGTCGTTCGGCATCGGTATGACGACCCCGGACGGCCGGAACCCGAAGCGCCCGTAGAAGGCCGCGGCCCGCGCGTTGTCCTCGTGCACGAAGAGCCGTACGCGTTCCAGCCGCGGCTCCTCCAGCGACCAGGCCCAGGACACGCCGGCCTCGAAGAGGCTCTCGATCACCCCGGTGCCCCGGTGCTCGGGCCGCACAAACACGCCCACGACGTGCCCCTGGTCCACCTCGGCCTGATCGTCCAGCACACTGTCGGAGCCGGCCGCCTCCACGAACACAGTGACGGACCCGACCCACGTCCCGTCGGGCGCCTCGGCGACGAACTGACGCACCGTCGCACTCTCGGCGGCCCGCTGCGTGCGGTCCTGCCAGAAGGAATCGGGCTGGGCGGAGGCCTTCTCGTACGTCTCCAGGAAGGCGATGCGGGCGACGGGGTCCTGCAGTGCCGTCAGGCGCAGTTCCTTGGCCTTCTCCCACTCGTCGGCTCGGACGGGACGTATCACGTTCTGGTGCTGGGTCATACGGCGGATCCTAGCCCTGAACGCAGAAAAGCCCCGCACCATTAACGGTGCGGGGCTTTCCCACAATGATTGTTCGGCGGCGTCCTACTCTCCCACAGGGTCCCCCCTGCAGTACCATCGGCGCTGAAAGGCTTAGCTTCCGGGTTCGGAATGTAACCGGGCGTTTCCCTAA
>NZ_WTFF01000596.1 GCF_019400985.1 Streptomyces bambusae | reverse complement strand
GGCCGGGCCCGAGGCGTGAGAAGCAGGCCCGAAGCCGGGGCCGGGGTCGGAACCCGGCGGCGGGGCGGCGTACCCGACAGGGGCCGCCGTCGTGGGTGGGGCGGCGGACGTCGCGCGGGCGGCGCCGCGGCCCGTGCCGCGGCGCCGACTGCCCTGGGTATCGCTCACGACGCTCGCTCCACTGGTCCGGCACCGCTGGTTCGGGCACGGCACACTAGCGGAGCGGACGTCACTCTCCCAACTCGACTGGTCACCCTGCGTGTCACCTGCGGGACGACCGTAGGGAAGGGCGGCGGCCGGCCGGCCGCTCCGGGGCGCGAGCGGGAGCGCGGAGGGGGCGTACCCCCCGGGACACCCCGCCAGGCCGTCCCCCACCCTCGGCTCGGCCCGCCCCCGGGCGCACCAGCACCACGCCCGAGCCCACTCCCGCGCCCCGGCCGGGCTCGGCCTCAGCGGCAAGCCGGGCGGTGGTCCTGAGACGGGCCAGCGGGGCTGAGCGGGGGTCGGGGGCGCAGGGTGGGGGTGTCCGGGACGTAGAGCGTGATTTGTGGCGCAAACAGTGGCCAGGCTTCGGGACGAGCCAGGACGCCATAAATCATGCAGTCCCGGATGCCCCCACCCGGAGCCCCCGGCCCCCACCGAAGCCCAGCCCCCGCCCCGGCCGGGCTCGGCCTCGGCGGCAGGCCGAGACGCGGCCCCGAGGCGTGACCCCGAGATGTGGCCCCGAGACCTGGACCCGCCCGGTTTCGCTCAGTACGCGAACGCCCGCGCCGTGTTCGCCGCCAGGGCCGTGGCCATCGCGTCCTCGTCCAGGCCGCGGACCGCCGCCATCGCCCGTACGGTGAGCGGGATCAGGTAGGGCGCGTTGGGGCGGCCGCGGTAGGGGGCCGGGGTCAGGTACGGTGCGTCCGTCTCGACCAGGACGAGCTCCAGCGGGGCGACGGCCAGGGCGTCGCGCAGCGGCTGGGCGTTCTTGAAGGTGACCGTGCCGGCGAAGGACATGTAGTAGCCGGCGGCCGCGCACTCGCGGGCCATCTCCGCGTCGCCCGAGTAGCAGTGGAAGACCGTCCGCTCCGGGGCGCCCTCCTCGCGCAGGACGCGCAGCACGTCCGCATGGGCCTCGCGGTCGTGGATGACCAGGGCCTTGCCCTGCCGCTTGGCGATCTCGATGTGGGCCCGGAACGAACGCTCCTGCGCAGCCATGCCCTCGGGTCCGGTGCGGAAGTGGTCCAGCCCGGTCTCGCCCACGGCACGTACGTGCGGCAGCGCGGCGAGCGCCTCGATCTCGGCCAGCGCCTCGTCCAGCGCGGCCTCCCCGCCGCCGGGGCGGGCCCCCTGCCGCGACCAGCCGTCAGGGTCGCCATGAACGATGCGGGGCGCCTCGTTCGGGTGAAGGGCGACGGCGGCGTGGACGTTGTCGTACGCGGCGGCGGTCTCGGCCGCCCACCGCGAGCCCTTCACGTCGCAGCCCACCTGCACGACGGTGGTCACACCGACCGACGCCGCCTTCCGCAGGGCCTCCTCGACGGTGCCGCCCTGCATGTCCAGGTGGGTGTGGGAGTCGGCCACCGCCACCCGCAGGGGCTCGGGCAGCGGCGGCGGGGTGTCACGGGAGGCAGGGGTCATACCGCCGATCTTATGACCGGCGGGCTCACGACCAGCGGGGTCACGCCCGGCGGAAGAAGTCCCGCAGCCGGGTCAGCGGCCCGCCCTTGCCGGCCACGCCGCGTTCCTCCGGGGTGAGGTGGACCGGGCCGGGCGCGTCGTGCTCGTGCTCGGGCTCGTGCGGTGCCGGGCCGGGCGCCGCCCCCGCCGCGTGCCGGCCGGTGTGCCGGCCCTCGTGCCGCCGGCCCTCGT
>NZ_WTFF01000595.1 GCF_019400985.1 Streptomyces bambusae | reverse complement strand
GTTGGAAGGGCTGCTCGGTGATCCGCACGACCCGGCCAATCCGCACGGGCTCGCCGCCCTGCTCGACGCCGACCGGCGTGCCGAGCCGCCGTACGCCACCGAGGAGCTGCTCGACGCGGCCGGGCTCGGTGCCGAGTTCGTACCCGCCGAGTTCGGCGGCCTGCTCACCCGGGCAGACCTGCTCGTCACCGTGCTGCGCCCGGTCTTCCGGCGCGACGCCGCCCTCGGCTTCGGGCACGGCATCACCTCGCTGTTCGCCACCGCCGCGATCTGGGCGGCCGGCACCGCGCGCCAGCGCACCGACGCCGCCGAACTGCTGCTCGGCGGCGGCCGCGCGGCGATCGTCCACCACGAGCTCGCCCACGCCAACGGGATCCTGCGCGACGAGTTCACGGCCGCGCCCCACCCGGCCGGTCCCGCCGCCGGCCACGTCCTGAACGGCCGCAAGGCCGTCATCATGAACGCGGCCCGGGCCGGCGCCCTCGTCGTGTACGCCCGTACCTCCGCCGAGCGCCGCTCCGCCCGCAGCCACGCCGTCTTCCTGGTCCGCCCCGACCAGGTCCCCGCCGGCCTGACGCACCTGCCCCGCGTCCCCACCGCCGGCATGCGTGGCGGTCTCTTCTCCGGCCTGCGCTTCGACGACTGCGCCCTGCCCGCCGACGCCCTCGTCGGGCGCCCCGGCGAGGGCGTCGCGCTGGCGCTGCGCACCTTCCAGGTCAACCGCTGCCTCATCCCCGCGCTGGCCGTCGCCGCCGCCGACACCGTGCTGCACTCCGCCGTCCGGTCGGTGACGGAGGGCCGTACGAAGCCCGTCGCGCGCCGCTGGCGCAAGCCCCTCGCCGGGGTCTTCGCCGACCTGCTCGCCGCCGACGCCATGTCCGTCGTCGCGCTGCGCTCGCTGTCGCTGCTGCCGGAGCGGGCCCATGTGCTCGCGGCGGCCGTCAAGTACGTCGTACCGGACCTGCTGCGCGAGAACCTGGAGGAGCTCGCGTCCGTCCTCGGCGCGCAAGGATACGAGTACGGCAGCCCCCGCTACGGCTCCCTCGACAAGCTGGTGCGCGACCTGCCGGTCGCCGGGCTCGGACACGCCGGTACGGCCGCCTGCCAGGCCGTGATCGTGCCGCAGCTGTCCCACCTGGCCGAACGGTCGTGGCTGCGCGCGCAGGAGCCGCCGCCGAGCCTGTTCCGGCCCGCCGCCGACCTGCCGGTGCTCGACTACCGGCTGCTGGGCGCGGCCGGCGGCCACGACTTCCTGTCCGCCACCCTCGTCGGCGCCGCCGGCCGCCTCGATGGCGACCGCGCCGCCGGCGGCCACCTCGGGCTGCTCGCCGAGCTGGCCGAGCAGTTCGCGACCGAGCTGCGCGCCCTGCGCGCGCAGTGCCTGGCCGGCCCGGACCTGCCGGCGGCCGTCGTGCTGAGCGACCGGTACGCGCTGCTCCTGGCCGCGGGCGCGGTGCTCGGCGTGTGGGAGGGGCAGGACGGCAGCGACCCGTTCCTCGCCGACCCCGCGTGGGCGGTCCTGGCGCTGTCCCGGCTCGGCGGCCGGCTCGGCATCGCCGTGCCCGAGCTGCCCGACGGCCCCGACGGCTGCGTCGCGCTGGTGCTGGAGGAGCTGGTCCGCCGCCACCGCGCCGGCCGCTCCTGCGACTTGGCCGGTACGGCGTACGGGGACGGGGACGCGGACGCGGGCGCGGACGCCGACGCGGGCGCTGTCGGGCCGGGGGCGGGGTCGAGGTCCGGGTCCGGGTCGGGGTCGGCGTACGAGCTGTCTCTTATACACCTCGGACGCTGCCGACGATCTTACGCCTGTCGCTGACGGTGGCCGGCGCGTGCTCTTGTGAGCCCAGCTTACCGGGCAC
>NZ_WTFF01000594.1 GCF_019400985.1 Streptomyces bambusae | reverse complement strand
GGCGCGGCGCTCCTCGGCGGGGGCGGGACCGACGGCGGGGGCGCCCCGCCCCGCGGGGGGGCCGGCAGGGCGGTGCGCAGCGGCGCCGCCCCGGCCGCACCGGGCACGCGTCGGCCCGCCCGTCGGCCCGCCCCAGGTCAGCGCGACGCCGGGCGGACGGGACTGCACGGCCGGGGTCGGTTGGCGTAGCGTTGCCTCTTCGGCCGACGCCCCCGCACTCGTACCCGCGGACGCAGATGCACCCGTACCCGCACCCGCCCTCGAACCTGCGGACGCCGACACCGACATCGACGTAGCAGACGTAGACGCACTCCCCGAGCTCAGAACCGGACCGGCACCCCACGTGATCACCTCTCCCTCCGACCGCACCGACCGCTCCGAGCGGCGTACGCGGAACCCCGGCGCGTACCGACTGGTACGTACCGGGCCGGGGCGAGGGGATCCACCCGTTCTGGACGCGGCGCAGCGTGCCGTGGTTGAGCACACCGGCGGACCACTCCTGGTCCTCGCCGGGCCGGGCACGGGCAAGACCACCACGCTGGTCGAGGCGGTGGCCGCGCGGGTGGCGGCCGGTACGGACCCGGCCCGCATCCTCGTCCTCACCTTCAGCCGCAAGGCGGCGGTCGAACTGCGCGACCGTACGGCCCTGCGGCTCGGCGGCGCGCGGGCGCCTCAGCCGACCACGTTCCACTCCTTCTGCTACGGGCTGGTCCGCGCCCACCAGGACGCCGACCTCTTCGCCGACCCGATCCGGCTCCTCTCCGGGCCCGAGCAGGACGTCACCGTCCGGTCCCTGCTGGAGGGCCAGCGCGAGCTGCGGTCCATCCCGTGGCCGGACGACCTGCGGGCCGCGCTCACCACGCGCGGCTTCGCCGACGAGGTACGGGCGGTGCTGGCGCGCAGCCGGGAGCTCGGGCTCGGCCCGCGCGAGCTGGCCGCCTTCGCCCGGCGGATCGGTCGGCCGGACTGGGCCGCGGCGGCGGCCTTCCTCGCCGAATACCTGGACGTACTGGACCTCCAGGGCACCATGGACTACGCCGAACTCGTCCACCGCGCGGTCCTGCTGGCCGACCGGACCCCGTCGATCGCCTCCCTGTACGACGCGGTGTACGTGGACGAGTACCAGGACACGGACGCCTCCCAGGTCCGCCTGCTCCAGGCGCTGACCGGCGGCGGCGCGGCGCTGGTCGCCTTCGGCGACCCGGACCAGTCGATCTACGCCTTCCGGGGCGCCGACGTGAACGGCGTCCTCGACTTCGCCGCGGCCTTCCCGGGCGGGCGGGTCCGCGCCCTGACCACGTCCCGCCGCTCGGGGGCGGCGCTGCTCGCGGCGACCCGCCTGCTCACCGCGCGCATGCCGGTACCGCGCCTGCCGGCCGACGCGGTCCGCGCGCATCGCGAGCTGCGGGCCACGCGGGAGGGGGGCCGGGTCGAGGTCCTCACGTATCCGACGGCGTCGACGGAGCTGGACAACATCGCGGACGTGCTGCGCCGGGCGCATCTGGAGGACGGCGTCCCGTGGCGGGACATGGCCGTCCTGGTGCGTTCCGGCGGCCGCACCCTGCCGTCGATGCGGCGCGCCCTGATCGCGGCGGGCGTCCCGACGGAAACGGACGGCACGGACGCCCCCCTCCGCCACGAACCTGCCGTATCCCCCCTCCTGACCGCCCTCCGCCTGGCCGCGACAGCAGCCACCTCTGCCATGGGCGCCCCGACCCCGGCCGCTGGCCCCGCGGCGGCCCCGGCGCCCACCGACCAGCAGGCGGCCGCACCCACCGCCGAGCCGACGTCTGCCGACGGGGCAACCTCGCGCCCCGGCACGGCTTCCGCGCCCGGGCTTTCGGCGACCCCTGCCCCCGAGGC
>NZ_WTFF01000593.1 GCF_019400985.1 Streptomyces bambusae | reverse complement strand
CGCCTTCGCGGCCGGGCAGGGCGCCCCGGCCGCCGCCGACACCGCACTGTCGCTGGCCACCACGCGCGCCGCGCTCGCCCGCCGCGCCGTCGTCGTCGGCGACGACGCGGACGGCCGGCTGGACGGGCTGGCCCGGCTCGCCGCCGGGGAGAGCGCCGCCCACCTGGTCGAGGGCCTCGCCGACATCGAGGGCAAGACGGCCTTCGTCTTCCCCGGCCAGGGCTCGCAGTGGGCGGGCATGGCGGTGGAGCTGTACGCGTCCTCGCCGGTGTTCGCGGCCCGCCTGGACGAGTGCGCCGCGGCGCTGGCCCCGTACACCGACTGGTCGCTGCTGGAGGTGCTGCGGCAGGCGGACGGCGCGCCCGGCTTCGACCGGGTCGACGTCGTCCAGCCGGCGCTGTGGGCGGTGATGGTCTCGCTGGCCGCGCTGTGGCGGGCCTGCGGCGTGGAACCCGCGGCCGTCATCGGCCACTCGCAGGGCGAGATCGCCGCCGCGGCCGTCGCGGGAGCGCTGTCGCTCCAGGACGCGGCCAAGGTCTCCGCGCTGCGCGCCAAGGCCCTGCTGGCCCTGGCCGGCAAGGGCGGCATGATGTCCGTCGCCGACTCCGCCGACGCCGTGCAGGAACGTATCGCCGCATGGGGCGGCGACCTCGCCGTCGCCGCCGTCAACGGCCCCCGCTCCACCGTCGTCTCCGGCACCCCGCAAGCCCTCGACGAACTGCTGGCCGCCTGCGAGGCCGACGGCGTCCGCGCCCGCCGCATCAACGTGGACTACGCCTCCCACGGCCCGCAGGTCGAGGAGATCCGCGAGGCCGTCCTCACCGCCCTCGCCGGGATCACCCCGCGCAAGGCCGCGGTGCCCTTCCTGTCCACCGTCACCGGCCGCATGGTCGACGGCACCGAGCTCGACGCCGAGTACTGGTACACCAACCTGCGCCGCACCGTCCGCTTCGAGGACGGCGTCCGGGCCCTCCTGGAGCGCGGCCACGGCTTCTTCATCGAGGCCAGCGCCCACCCCGTGCTCGCCGTCGGCGTCCAGGAGACCGTCGACGCCACCGGATCCGCCGCCGTGTCCCTCGGCTCGCTGCGCCGCGACGAGGGCGGCCCGCGCCGCTTCCTGACCTCCCTCGCCGAGGCCTGGACCCGCGGCGCGTCGCCCGACTGGCGGGCCGTGCTCGCCGGACACGGCGCCCGCACCGCCGACCTGCCCACCTACGCCTTCCAGCGCTCCCGGTTCTGGGCGCAGCCGGCGTCCGGCGCCGCCGACGTCTCCGCGGCCGGTCTGGCCGAGGCCGGGCACCCGCTGCTGGGCGCGGCCGTGCCGGTCGCCGACGGCGACCAGTACCTGCTCACCGGCCGGATCTCCCTGCTGAGCCACCCGTGGCTCGCCGACCACGCCGTCGGCGACACGGTCCTGCTGCCCGGCACCGCCTTCGTCGAACTCGCCGTCCGCGCGGGCGACGAGGCCGGCTGCGGCGTGCTGCGCGACCTCACCCTGGAGACCGCGCTGGCGCTGCCCGCCACCGGCGCCGTCCAGCTCCAGCTCGCCGTCGGCGAGGCCGCCGCCGACGGCAGCCGCCCGGTCACCGTGTACGCCCGCCCCGACGGCACCGACCTCCCCTGGACCCGGCACGCCGGCGCCGTCGTCGCCCCCGCGGCCGCGCCGGGCTCGGGCCAGGACCTGTCGGTGTGGCCGCCGGCCGGTGCCGAGCCGGTCGACGTGGCGGACTTCTACGGGCGTGCGGCCGCGGCCGGTTACGCGTACGGGCCCGCCTTCCAGGGGCTGAAGGCCGCCTGGCGGGCCGGGGGCGAGGGCTACGCCGAGGTCGCCCTGGCCACGGCGCAGCGGGAGGAGGCCGCCGCC
>NZ_WTFF01000592.1 GCF_019400985.1 Streptomyces bambusae | reverse complement strand
CCCCGGCGCGGTCCCCGGCACGGGCCCGGGTACGGGCCCCGGCCTCGGTGCCCGACCGGGGTCGGGGTCCGCGTTCCCCGGCCTCGGTGCCGGCCCGGGGCCGGGGTCCGCGTTCGGCCTGGGTGACCGCGAGGGCGTCGTCGACGCCCTGCGTGCCCTGCCCTGCCGGATCGACCTCTCCCCGGGCGTGCCCGACCTCGCCGCGTTCCCGCGTACCGCCTGGCTGCGTGCCGAGCGGGCCGTCCTCGCGGGCGTCGGCCCGGCCGACTTCGGCTACGGCGCCCCGCAGGGCGCCCCCGCGCTCCGCAGGGCTGTCGCCGGCTGGCTGGCGCGCAACCGCGGCATCCGCACCGACCCGGACGAGGTGGTCGTCGTCGCGGGCGTGGCACAGGCCCTCGCCCTGCTCGCCCACATCCTGCGGGCCGACGGGATCCACCGCATCGCCGTGGAGGACCCCGGCTCACTGGGCGCACGCCAACAGCTGGAGTACGGCGGCCACGAGCTCGTGCCCGTACCCGTGGACGCCGGGGGACTGGACGTCGCGGCGCTGCGCGCGAGCGGCGCCCCGGCGGTGCTGCTGACCCCGGCGCACCAGTTCCCCACCGGGGTGGTGCTCGACGGGGAGCGCCGCCGCGACCTGCTGAGCTGGGCGGCCGACGGCGGGCTGGTGATCGAGGACGACTACGACGCCGAACACCGCTACGACCGGCCCCCGGTGCCGGCGCTGCGCTCGCTGCTGCCCGAGCGGGTCTGCTACGCGGGAAGCGTGTCCAAACTGCTCGCGCCCGCGCTCCGGGTCGGCTGGCTCCTCGTACCACCGGACCGGCTGGAGGCGGCGGTGGCGGCCAAGCGGTACGCCGACCTGGGCAACGGCATCCTCACCCAGCTCGTCCTGGCCCGCCTGATGGACTCGGGCGAGCTGGAACGCCACCTGCGCCACGTGCGCCGGCGCCACCGCCGCCGGCGGGACGCGATGCTGCGCGCCGTCGAGGCACACCTGCCGGGCGCGAGCGTGCACGGCGCGGCCGCGGGACTGCACCTCATGGTGACCTTGGAGGGGGGCCGGGACGCCGGCGGCGGCCGCGGCTCCCGCGGTGGCCCGGACCCGGACAGCCGTCCTCCCGGCCGTTCCGCCCCTTCGGCCTTCCCCGGCTTCTCCGACACCGAGTTGGCCGCGGCTGCCCTTGCCCGCGGGGTCAAGGTGCACCCCCTGTCCTGGCACCGCGTCAGCCCCGGACCGCCGGGCCTGGTGCTCGGCTACGCGGCGGGCCCGGCCCACGAGATCGAGGAGGGCGTCGCGTTGCTCGGCGCCGCCCTGCGCGACCTCTGAGCGACCGGGGCGCCGGGAGCGGCCGCAGCCGTCCGGGGCATCCGAGTCGGCCGGAGCCGACCGGAGCCGACCGGGGCCGGCCGGAGCCGACCGAAGCGTCCGGGGCGGTCGAAGCCGACCGGGGTGTCAAGGCCTCCCGGGGCCCGTGGGCGGGGAGTTCGGGGAGCCGCGTCGGGCGGCGCCACCGCCGCAGGCGTGACTCCGGACCGCAGGCATGACTCCGGACCGCAGGCATGACTCCGGACACGGCCCAGGCGTGACTCCGGACACGGCGCCGGCGTCTGCAGCGCTCCCGCCGCCGCCCGCAGCGGAAAAAATTTCTTCGCAACCGCGGCAACCTCCCGGCAGGTCGCGCGTCGTGCGGGGGTGAAGGGCGCAATCCCGTGCCCCCGAACGACCGTGGAGAACCATCGTGAACAAGCTCAGCCAGGCCCGCAGCGCCGCCGTCGCCGCCGGACTGCTCGCCGTGCTCGCCGCTGCCCCGGCCCACGCTGCCGCCGCTCCCGCCGCGGCCTCGCCGACGCCCACGCAGCCGCCCACGGCCACCGCCCGCC
>NZ_WTFF01000591.1 GCF_019400985.1 Streptomyces bambusae | reverse complement strand
GACCTCGGCGGGGGCCGAGGCGAGGCGGTCGACCTCGTCGAAGGGGTTCTCGCCGCGGGCCGCCGCGGCCGGGGCCGCCTGCGCTGCCTGGGCGGCCTGGGCGGCCTGGGGCGCCCGGGCGCCGGCGAAGGTGGCCGGCACCGGGTTCTCCGCCGCCTGCGAGGTGGCCTGCCCTATGGAAGCGAGGAGGGTCACCGCGACCGCGGAGGCGAGAAGGGCCGAACGCACAGCTCTGTACTGGGACACCAAAACTCCTGGTGGGAGAGGGGTGGTGGGGGGTTGGTGCGTGAACTGCCTTGCTGCACACGGCATTTGACGGGGATTAACGAGCCGTTGTGTGAGCTGTAACATAGTAATGTGAAATTGCACTGACAAGACCTGTGCAGCCATCAGTTCTCGTCCACCCTCGGGAGCCCCTCGTGACCGACACCCCCGCACAGCCCGCGCGCCTCAACATCGGCAGTCACGACCTGCCCGTATCAGCCGAGTTGTCCCGGTTCATGGCGGGCCGGTGGGCCCCCTCCCCGCTGCCCGACTCGGTCCGGGTCCCCGGGTACGAGGTCACCCCGGGCCGCCGCGCACGGCTGTCGGCCCGCTTCCCCGGCGAGCGCCTGATCGTCCCGTCGGGCGAGCTGAAGGTCCGATCCAACGACTGCGACCACCGCTTCCGCCCGCACAGCGCCTACGCGTGGCTGACCGGCCTGACCGGCGAGGACCAGGTCGGACACGTCCTGGTCCTGGAGCCGTCCGGACCGCACGGGCACGAGGCCGTCCTCTACCTGCGGCCGCGCTCGGCGCGCGCGGACGGCACCGAGGAGTTCTACCGGGACCGCCGCTACGGCGAGTTCTGGGTGGGCCGCCGCCCCGACCTCGCCGAGGCCGAGCGGCTGACCGGCATCCGCTGCGCGCACCTGGACACCCTCGGCACCCCGGCCGGCCGCGACGCCTCCACCGACGCCGAACTGGCCACCGCCCTGTCCGAACTGCGGCTGGTCAAGGACGCCTGGGAGGTCGGCCAGCTCCAGCTCGCCGTCGACCACACCGCCGCCGGCTTCGAGGACGTCGTACGGGCGCTGCCGCGCGCCCTGGCCCACCCGCGCGGCGAGCGCTGGATCGAGGGCGTCTTCGGCCTGCGCGCCCGCGCCGAGGGCAACGGCACCGGGTACGACACCATCGCCGCCTCCGGCGCGCACGCCTGCGTGCTGCACTGGATCCGCAACGACGGCCGGCTGAACCAGGGTGACCTGCTCCTGCTGGACGCGGGCGTGGAAACGGACACCCTCTACACGGCGGACATCACCCGCACCCTCCCCCTCTCCGGCCGCTTCTCCCCCGTCCAGCGCCAGGTCTACGAACTGGTCCTGGCCGCCCAGGAGGCAGGCATCGCCGCCCTGCGCCCCGGCGCCAGCTTCCGCGACTTCCACCGCGCCGGAATGCGCGTCATCGCCGAGGGCCTGGCCGAATGGGGCGTACTGAAGAACGCGGAGGGGGACCTGCACCGCCGCTACACCCTGTGCAGCAGCGGCCACATGCTCGGCCTGGACGTCCACGACTGCGCCAAGGCGCGCGCCGGGACGTACCTCGACGGCGTGCTGGAGGAGGGCCAGGTGCTCACGGTCGAGCCCGGCCTCTACCTCCAGCCCGACGACGAGACCCTGCCGGCCGAGCTGCGCGGCATCGGCGTACGGATCGAGGACGACCTGGTGATCACCTCCGACGGGGCCCGGCTGATGTCGGGCGCCCTGCCGCGGACGGTGGCGGGCATCGAGGAGTGGATGGGCACCCTCCTGGAGGGCTGAGCCGCCGCACGGGCAGGCAACGGGCCGCGCGGGAGGCAACGGGCCGCGCCGGCGAACCGGCCCGCCGGCCCAGTCGGCCCCGCCGGCCCCGCCCATCCCGCCCGGGGGC
>NZ_WTFF01000590.1 GCF_019400985.1 Streptomyces bambusae | reverse complement strand
CCGCCGGCCCGGGCCGCCGGCACCGGGGCGGCGGTGGCGGCAGTGGCGGCGGGGCTCGCCGCGGCGGCGGTGCTCCGCTCCCGGCGCAGCCACACCGCGCGTACGGCCTCGCCCACGAGCATCGCCAGGGTCAGGTACAGCAGCACCGGCAGCCACAGGAAGCCCGGCCAGGCGACCAGCTGCTCGATCCCGAAGGGGAGCCCGGCGCGGTGCCCCGTCAGGGCGGCCAGCGACAGGGCCGGCAGCGCGAAGGCGGCGGCCGTCAGCACCCGCCGGACCCGCGAGCCGGATGTCGTCGTGTCGCGGACGAGGCGGATCCACAGCCAGCGGTGCACCAGCACCAGCAGGGCCAGGACCAGCAGGACGACGGCCACGACCAGGACGACGGTCATCGGGAGCCCTCGCGTGATTCACGCCGCAGGGCCCGCACTCCACGCAACCCGATCACTCCGACGGCCGTCCCCAGGAGAAAGGAGGTCACGGCGAGCGCAAGGTGGACCCAGAAATAGGCAGTGGGCTCCCCCGCGTCGTCGAAGGCCAGCCCGCTGGCGTCCTTCACCAGATTCCGGACGAAAGTCACCCAGATGAACCAGCTCCACACTCCGAACGCGAGCAGGAACCAGGAGGCGGAACGGCTGAGTTTCATGCCCTCAGTATCGGTTCCGTCGCCGAGTCGGACGCGTCGGGGTGGGCTGTCCCGGCGGTGGTACCGGCGGGTTGGCCGAACCGACACGGTAAATATGACAACTCGATGTACGTTCACCTGCGTGTCCGCCAAAAAGACCGCGCTGACGGCCGTCTCCGCCGCACTGCTGATCCCTGCCCTGTTGGCCGCCCCCGCGCACGCCGACGACAAGCCCGGCGCACCCGCGCAGCAGCCCGGCGCGCCCGCGCAGCTGCCCGCCGAGCCGCCCGCCTCGATGTCCACCGTCGGCGGATCGCGGCTGGGGCAGCCCGGCACCCAGGTGAACCTGCTGCCGGGCGCGCCGGCGCTGCCCGCGAACCTGACGGGGCGGTCCTGGATCGTGGCGGACGCCGAGTCCGGCGAGGTGCTCGCGGCGCACAACGCCCACTGGAAGCTGCCCCCGGCCTCGACGCTGAAGATGCTGTTCGCGGACACGGTCCTGCCCAGCCTGCCCAAGAACCGGGTGTACAAGGTGGCCCCGCAGGACCTCGACGGCCTCGGCGCCGGGAGCAGTCTGGTCGGGGTCAAGGAGGACCTGGAGTACAGCGTCCACGACCTGTGGCTCGGGGTCTTCCTGAAATCGGGCAACGACGCGGTCCACGTGCTCTCCGCCATGAACGGCGGGATCGACAAGACCGTCAAGGACATGCAGGCGCACGCCGAGGAGCTCCAGGCCCTCGACACCCACGTGGTCTCCCCCGACGGCTACGACGCCTCCAACCAGGTCTCCAGCGCGTACGACCTGACCCTCATCGCCCGCTCGGGGCTGCAGAAGAAGGACTTCCGGGAGTACTGCAGCACGGTGACCGCGCAGTTCCCCGGCAACCAGGTGCCCGGCAAGGAGCGCGAGACCTTCGAGATCACCAACACCAACCGGCTGATGACGGGCGCGGCCGGCCTCTCCCCGTACAAGGGCATCGCCGGGGTGAAGAACGGCAACACCACCATGGCCGGCGCCACCTTCACCGGGGTGGCCCAGCGCGGCGAGCGGAAGCTGCTGGTGACGGTCATGAACCCGAGCGCGGGTGGGGCGAACCCGGTCTACCAGGAGACCGCGGCCCTGCTGGACTGGGGCTTCGAGGCGGCCGGGAAGGTCAAGCCGGTGGGTGAGCTGGTGCCGCCCAAGGGCCTGGACACCAAGCCGCACGGCTCGCCGGCCGAGTCGCACGAGAACAAGCCGGCGACCGCCGCCGCGGTGGAGCCGGGCGGCCTCGCCACGGCGCTGGCGATCACGGGCGGCGCGCTGGCCGTGGTCGCGGGCGGCGCGTTCGTGGTCAAC
>NZ_WTFF01000059.1 GCF_019400985.1 Streptomyces bambusae | reverse complement strand
CGCACCGTCCTCTGATACACCACTAAGTGCGACGGCAGCGTCAGAGGTGTAAAAGAGACAGGCCCGGCCCCACGGCCGTCGTGTCCCCCGCCCGGCCCGGCGAGCCCGGCCCCACGGCCGTCGTGCCCCGTGCCCGGCCCGGCGTGCCCCCCGTGGCCGTCGTACGTCGTGCCCGGCCCGGCGTACGCCCCGTGCGCGGCCAGTGCCCAGCTCGGGGTTTCTGCCGCGCCCAGGCCCATCAGGTGGAACTGCTGGGCGTCGCGGCGGGCCAGGAGGCGGTCCAGCCAGCGGGTCAGGCCCGGGGTGGAGGCGTGGAGGGCCAGGGTGGCCTCGCCGGAGGGTTCGGCGTAGCCGACGGCGTGGGCCGCGTGGTGGACCACGCCGTCCACGGGGTGGGTGCCGGGGAGTTCGGGCACGTACTGGAGGTCGGGCGACGGCCCGGCGGTCGCCCCGCTGTCGCCGAGGGCGGCCAGCACCTCGACGGTGTACGGCTGCGGGCCGTGCGCGTAGCCGTGGACCGCGGCCTTCCCGGTGTACGCGAAGGCCGCCGAGGTCCACGGCGCCGCCGCCTCCGCGGCGGACCAGTCGGTCCGCCGGGGCCGGGTGCCGCCCATCGGGGTGAAGTAGTCGAAGGGGCGGACGGGCCGACCCAGCAGCGCGCCGGGGCGGAAGAGCAGGAAGCGGGCGGCGGCGTCCGGCAGCAGGTGCAGCGCCGCGTCGGCGCCCGCCCCGGCGGGCACCAGGCGCAGCCGGTCGCCGGTGCGCACCCACGCCGGCACCGGAGCGGAGGCGACCAGGTGCACGACGTCGATCCACGGCGCGTACTGGTGCAGCGACCGCAGGGTGGCGCGCAGCAGTTCCTCGGCCCAGTGCTCGGTGTGCTGCCACAGCAGGACCGCGTCGACGGGGTAGCCGATCTCCTCGATGCGCGGGACGTCGAAGTGCTCGCGGGTCAGGGTCCGCTCGGCGTCCGCGTCGGCATCGGCGTAGCCGGTGAGCCGCTGGTGGGGGATCTCGATGACCCGGCCGCCCTCGGCGGGCACCACCCGCTGGACCCGGTTGGGGCGCGGGCCGACCAGCCGGAGGTGGTCGAGCGCGGTGTTCGGGGTCCAGAACTCGATCTCCACGCCCTGGCCCTCGCCGACCCACAGCGTGCGGGTCGGGTCGGTGCGCAGCCACACCAGCCGGATCACCCGGGCCTTGGCGAAGTGCTTCCAGGCCTTGACGTAGCTGCCGGGGATCCGGGCGGTGGACTCGTTGGAGGGGACGGCCGAGACGACGTACCCGGTCTGCTCCTCCAGCAGGGCCCGCAGCACCCGCCGTACGTCGGGCTTGCGTTCCTGCGGGACCGCCAGGGCGATCCGGCGGTCGTCGAGGGCGGGCACCGCGAACCAGGGGATGCCGGCCAGGTCCAGGGCGGTGGTGACCAGGCCCAGGTCGGTGCGGCGGGCGAGGTCGGCGGTCAGGCCGGAGTGGACGTGCCCGACCCGCCCGTCGCGGGCCTTGGCCCGGCCCTCGGGCAGGTTGCTGAACTCGCTCGCGCGGACCCGCTTCAGGGCCCGCCGGTGCAGCCGCGACTCACGGGAGGCGAGCGTGCGGTCCAGGCGCTTCCTGACCTTGTGCCGCATCTGCGGCGGCACCTTGCGGGCGGCGACGCGGACGGGCAGCGGCACCAGCTTGGCGTACACCTCGGCGGCGGAGCTCATCGACTCGGGGTCGGCCACGGCGCACGCTCCTCTCCCGTGTGTTCACAGGGGCTGGGGGTCGGGAAGTAGGCGCCCAGGAAGCCGTCGAGGAGTTCCTGCTGGGCTTCGAGATCGTCGGCGGTGGAGTAGGTGTCGTTGAGGCAGAAGGAGTCGTGGTTACGTCCGTCGAGCAGCTTCTCCAGCCGCTCCGCCAGGTCCCCGCTGGACAGCCGTACGTAGGCGAAGCGCAGGGAGCCGGGCTGGGCGCGGCCGGTGAGGGCGGCGTAGTAGAGGGCGAAGGACGAGGTGGGCGACAGGTCGGTCATGGCGCGGAACCGGCTGGCCGCGGTGCGCGCCCAGGCCTCGGGGAAGGCGGCCTCGGCCTCGGCCATGGCGCTGCGGCGCAGGGCGTAGGGGATGTGCTCCATGGGCTGGGTGATGACCCGGCCGAAGCGCTCCAGCAGCAGCGCGCGGTTGTTCTTGCAGGCGGCGTCGACGGGGGTGTCGGTCGGGGCGACCGGGCCCTGGGGAATGCGGTTGGGCGAGGGGAAGTAGCGGGCGGTGCCGACGGGGGTGAAGAAGGCGTGCGGGGTGACAGGGCGGCCGATGAACATGTCGTCGTTGAAGTAGAGGAAGTGCTCGGCGAGGCCGTCGATGTGGTGCAGCTGGCTCTCGATGGAGTGCGAGTTGAAGGTCGGCAGGTCGGCCGGGTCGCGGAAGATCTCGCGGTGGGAGACGACCTGGAAGCCGGGCACGTCGGTGCGCATCCAGGCGGGCACCTGGTCGTCGGTGACGACGTAGACGTTGCGGATCCAGGGCGCGAACAGGTGGAGGGAGCGGATGGAGTAGCGCAGTTCGTCCCGGCTGAGGAAGCGCGCGTCGCTCGCGGACTCCTCGTGGTAGACCTCGCCCTTCGCCGCGGCCTTGCGAGCCTGCCAGGCCGGGTCGTTGCCGTCCACCCAGGTGTAGACGGCGTCCACGGGGAAGTCGATGTCCTCGACGCCCGGGACCAGGAACTCGGGGCGGGTGGCCAGCGGGGGCGCCAGCTCCGGCGCGGTGTGGGCGGAGACGAGGCGGCTGAACAGGCGGGCGGCGCCCCAGACGTCCTGGCCGGACGCGGCCACGGACCAGGGGCCGCGGTTGGCGCGGGGGGCGAGCAGCCGGTCGCCCTGCCGGGTCCAGAACTCGACCGCGCACCCGTACTCGTGACCGAGCAGCAGGTGGCCGCCGGGATCGGTCTGGTACCAGCTGACCTGGACGCCGACGGCGTCGGCCGGGGGCTGCCAGGCCCGCAGGTCGGTGCTGGGCCGCGGCCGCGGGGTGCGTACGGGGGATTCCTGGAGCCAGGTGAGATGGCCGGGGCTGCGGGCCAGCCACTGGCCGAGGCCTTCGAGGACGCGGGTGCGGTGCTCGTCGGCGACGGCGACGACGGTGCCGTGGTCGGAGCGTCCGGGCACGGCGAAGGAGGGGATTCCCAGGTGGTCCAGCAGGTCTGCGACCGCGGCCCGGTTCCACTCCCGGGCGGCCAGCGGGGCGGCCGCCGGATGCACGTAGGCCTCGTCGCCGGTGTCACCGACGCGGATCCGGGGCAGTGTGGTCGTCGTCCGGGCCCGCACTGCCTGCTCAGGCATGGTTGCCACGCTCAACCTTCCTGCAGTGCTCGCACCGGACTCCTGTGTTGCAGAGTCCCGAACCAACCGCTGCAAGATGAGAAGAATAGATGATGGCAGAACGCAACCGTCCGCTAGGGCGTCTAGGGCGTCATCCACCCGCCCAGGGCGAGGCCGGGCACGGTGGAGTCCTGGCGCGTGACGGCGAGTCGGCCCTCCCCGTCGAGGGACGCGACAACAAGCCGGCCGAACGCGTCCGCCGCGGCCGCCGGCTCCCGGGTGCCGGTGCCTCCGGTGCGCTCCCACCACAGGCCCGCGTGCTCCTGTTCGGTGGGGTACGCGCCGACGGCGGTGACCCCTTCGGGGGAACGCTGGAGCAGCACGGTGCAGTCGTAGCCGTCGATGGCGGTCCGCAGCACGCTCACGCCGGCGCCGCCCGTGGTGCCGACGGCCGTTGCGGCGCCGTCGGTGCGGCACGCGTACAGCATCCGGTCACGGGCGTCGCATCCGTAGACGGTGATGCGGCCGGGGCCGGAGGCGAGGGCGGCCAGTGCCGTGCCGGGGGCGGCCAGCAGCGGCATCCGGTCCGCCGGCACCTCGCGCAGGTCGCCGCCGGGGCCCTCGCGCCGCCAGCGCAGCACTCCGCCGGCGGACGGGGCGAACAGCTCGGGGCGGCCCTCGTCGTCGAGGAGCGCGGCCAGGCCGTCCTGGACGCGCGAGCCCTTGAGGTCGCGCCAGGGCGTCCAGGAGCCGTCGGGGCGCTGGGAGCGGGAGCTGACGCCGCGGCCGAAGTTGCGTGCGAAGACGTGGGCGGCTCCCTCGGCGTCGACCACCACGGCGGGTACGCCGACCTCGCGGCCCTTGTCGGGGCCGGTGCCGTTGGGGTTGCCCAGCGAGCGCCACTCCCCCAGCGGCCGGCCGCTCTGGTACTGCACGGCGTGCATGACCTCGACGCAGGCCCCGCCCGAGGCGTGCGGGGTGCGGCGCAGCGAGACCAGGTGGACCCAGCCGAGGGGTGCCTGGGCCACGGACAGCACGGGCAGCAGGGGCGGGGTGTCGAGCAGTTCGCGCTCGCCCCACTCCGGTCCGCCGGGCGTGCGCTCGGTCCAGCGGGCCAGCCGGCCGCCGAGTGCCGCGTACGCCGTGAGGTGGCCCTCGGTGCCCCGGGTCAGCCAGATCCGCCGGCCCGGGTAGCGGGGCACGGCGGGCACCGGGGCCTGGGCGGCCGCGCAGGGGCCGGCGGGGCGGAAGCATTCGACGGCCACCGGGCGGCCGCCGTCGGCGGCCGTCCGCGCCACGGCCTCCAGCACGGCCTGGGCGACGGCGGCGTGTTCGGGGTGGTCCGGGCGGACGGCCCCGCCCTTGGGGCTCCAGCCGGTGTGTTCGGGGTCGGGGTCGAGGGTGCACACGGTGCCGGGGGCGAAGTGGGCCAGCAACGCGGCGGCCCGGTCGACCAGTTCGGGCGGGGCGCCGGGCTGCGGGGGCTCGGCGGACCAGGTGAAGCAGACCTCGATCCGGGGGGCGTCGGCGAGCGCGAACACGTCCAGGGTCGTGCCGTCGGGCAGTTCCTCGGTCCTGCGGCGCCAGGCGCCGTCCCGGCCCAGCCGGCGCAACAGGCGGTCGCGGTCGCCCGGCTCACCGTCCGTCAGGAGGACCACGGCGACCGGCCGGTCCGGTTCGGCCATCGCCCGGTACAGCTCGGAGCCGGTCGCGGCCAGGACGTCGCCGGGGTGGGCCAGCAGGTGCAGGACGCGGGAGAGGGAGGAGCGGCGGGGGGCCGGGGCGGCGCCGGCCCTGCGGCGGCCCCGTGCCGCGGCCCGCTCGCTCCGCTCCGTCGCCCACCCCACCCTGCACTCCTGTTGTCGTCTTCCGTTTGTCGTCTTCCGTGCTGCTCAGCCGACACCTTATTGCAGTCACACATGCGGGTGAACGGTGACAGGTGCCGGCCGGCCGCCGGGCCGGGGACCTGGTGCGGATACGGTGCAGACCCGGCGTGGATACGGTGCGGGTCCCGCGTGGATCTTGTGTGCACGAGGTGTATGCCGGCTGCTCGGCGGGGGCATTCCGGATGCGCCTCGGGTGCGTCCCGGATGCGCGTCGGGTGCTCCCGGGTGCGTTTCGGGTGCGCGGCGGGCGGCTGGTCCCGGTCGTCGGCGGGGACCGGCCCCCGCCCCCTATAGTTCTCCGTCAAACATGTGTTCATGAGGGATTCGGGGCTGATGACGGACACCGGAGAGACCGCGCAGGGCGAGCAGGAGCAGCCGGAGCGGGGCGAACGCCGGCGCGGCCGGCGGGTACTGCGAATATCCCTGCTGGTCCTGGCCGTGCTGATCCTGCTGGCGGCGGGCGGGGGCTGGTGGGCGTACTCCCACCTCAACAGCAACATCGACAGCGTGGACCTGGACCAGGCGATCGGCGACAACCGGCCGAAGAAGGTCGTGGCGGGGGCCCAGAACATCCTGGTGCTCGGCTCCGACTCGCGGGCCGGCGCCAACGGCGAACTCGACCACGGCAACGTCAGCGGCGCCCGCTCGGACACCGCCATGCTGGTGCACATACCCGAGGGCCACGCCAGGGCGACCGCGGTGAGCATCCCCCGCGACACCCTCGTCACCCGGCCCGAGTGCAAGGACGCGGACGGCGAGGCGGTGTCCTCGGCCGACCGCGTCATGTTCAACTCGATCTACTCGCTGGCGGGTCCGGCCTGCGTGGTCAAGACGGTGGAACAGCTGTCCGGCATCCGCGTGGACCACTTCGTGGAGGTGGACTTCGCCGGCTTCAAGGGCCTGGTCGACGCCCTCGGCGGGGTCACCGTCACCCTCGACAAGCCGATGAGTGGCGCCAAGGGCGGGCTGAAGCTGGAGGCGGGCACGCACCGTCTCGACGGGGAGCAGTCGCTGAAGTTCGTCCGCACCCGGTACGGCTACGGCGACGGCAGCGACCTCGGACGGATAGGCCTCCAGCAGCAGTTCCTGATGGCCATGCTCAGCGAGATCAAGAAGCAGGACGCCCTCGGCAACCCGGCGCGGCTCTACAAGCTGGCCGACGCCGCCACCAAGTCGCTGACCACGGACTCCGACCTCGGATCCCTCACGGCGCTCGCCGACTTCGCGCAGGGCATGAAGGGCGTGGACCCGAGCACCATGGAGACGATCATGCTGCCGGTGGCCTACGACAAGGCCGACCCCAACCGGGTGGTCGTGGCCCAGCCGCAGGCCGGGCTGCTGTGGGAGGCCCTGCGGACCGACCGGCAGATCCCGGCGGAGGCGAGGAAGTCCCCCGCCTCCGCCCCGAAGGGCTGAGCTTCTCGAAGGGCTGAGCCTTCCGCAGGACCGGGCCCGCCGGTACGCCGCTCAGTACTTCGCGTCCGCTCCGACCTTGCCCAGGCGGCTGTTGCTCCGGCTGTACGCGAAGTACACGCCGAAGCCGACGACCATCCAGATGGCGAACCGGGCCCAGGTCTCGGCCGGCAGGTTGAGCATCAGCCAGAGCGAGGCCGCGATCGACAGGATCGGGATCACCGGCACCCACGGGGTGCGGAAGGCCCGGTGCAGGTCGGGGCGGGTCCGGCGCAGGATGATCACGCCGAGGGCGACCACCACGAAGGCGAACAGGGTGCCGATGTTCACCAGTTCCGCGAGGTTCTCCAGGCTGGTGAAGCCCGCGATGACGGCGATGAGCCCACCGAGCAGGACGGTCGCCCGGTAGGGGGTGCGGTACTTCGGGTGGGTGACGGAGAAGACGCGCGGCAGCAGTCCGTCACGGCTCATCGCGAAGAACACCCGGGTCTGGCCGAGCAGCAGGATCATGCACACGGTGATCAGGCCGACGGCCGCGCCGAGGCTGATGGCGCCGGCGAAGAAGGGCTGGTCCACCGACTTGAAGGCCTCGGCGAGCGGGGCGCTGGCCGACATCTGCGTGTAGTGCTGCATGCCGGTGACCACCAGGGTCACGGCGACGTAGAGCACGGTGCAGATCAGCAGCGAGCCGAGGATGCCGCGCGGCATGTCCCGCTGGGGGTTCCTGGTCTCCTCGGCGGCGGTGGCCACGACGTCGAAGCCGATGAAGGCGAAGAAGACCAGCGAGGCCGCGGTGAAGATGCCCATGACGCCGAAATTGGTGGGTTCGTAGCCGAACAGCAGCTGGACCAGTGGCGCCTTCCAGCCGCTGGTCCCTTCGGGTTGCGGCTGGGCCGGAGGGATGAACGGGGAGTAGTTGTCGGCCTTGATGAAGAACAGGCCGGCGACGATGACCAGCAGCACGACGGTCACCTTGATGGCGACCACGATCGCGGTGATCCGGGCCGAGAGCTTCGTGCCCACGACCAGGATCGCCGTCAGCGCCAGGACCAGCAGGAAGGCCAACAGGTCGAAGGTGCCGCCCGAGTCGGGCCCGGACAGCCAGACCGGCATGTCCCAGCCGAGGTTGGTGTTCATCAGGTTCCGGACGTATCCGGACCAGCCGACCGCCACGACGGCGGTGCCGAGCGCGAATTCGAGCACCAGGTCCCAGCCGATGATCCAGGCGGGCAGTTCGCCGATCGAGGCGTACGAGAAGGTGTACGCCGAGCCGGCCACCGGGACGGTGGAGGCGAACTCGGCGTAGCACAGGGCCGCGAGGGCGCAGACGATGCCCGCTGCCACGAAGGCGAGGGCGGTGGCGGGGCCGGCATTGTTCCGGGCCGCGATGCCCGTGAGCACGAAGATGCCGGTGCCGATGATGACGCCCACACCGAAGATGGTCAGGTCCCAGGCGGAGAGCGACTTGCGGAGCGCGTGTTCCGGCTCCTCCGTGTCGCGGATGGACTGCTCCACCGTCTTGGTGCGGAAGGGGCTGTTCCTATCCGTACTCACCGACGCACCTCCGAAAGGCGACGACGCAACGGAAGCGGGCCGGGAGGCCCACCCATTCCAGAGTGATCTCCCGGCCCGCATGGTGCAACCGCTCGTCGTCCCGCGGGGTCCCGCGCCAGGCCGTTTCCGGCCACGGCACGGCCCAGGGGGTGTCCGGCGCTACCCGCGGAGTACGGCTCTAGTCGACGGCGGCCGCCGACTCGCTCTCGAAGCGGCCGTCCAGCTTCGCGACCAGGCCCGTGACCTGCCGTGCGATGTCCGGTGCGGTCAGCCCGATCTCGGCCATGACCTCCTTGCGGGAGGCGTGGTCGAGGAAGCGCTGCGGGATGCCGAAGTCGCGCAGCGGTACGTCCACCCCGGCGTCGCGCAGGGCCTGCGCGACCGCGGCGCCGACGCCGCCGGCCCGGCCGTTGTCCTCGACGGTGACGACCACCCGGTGCCGCTCGGCGAGCGGCGCGAGCGCCTCGTCCACCGGCTTGACCCAGCGCGGGTCCACCACGGTGGCGGAGATGCCCTGCTTGTCGAGCAGGTCGGCGATCTCCAGGCACATCGGGGCGAGCGCGCCGACGCTGACGACGAGTACGTCGGGCCGGGTGACTTCGGGCGCCGGGGCGCGCAGCAGGTCCATGCCGCCGATCCGGCCCACGGCCGGGACGGCGGGGCCGACGACGCCCTTGGAGAAGCGCACCACGGTCGGCGCGTCCGTGACCTCGACGGCCTCGCGCAGCTGGGCGCGCAGCTGTTCGGCGTCGCGCGGGGCGGCCAGCCGCAGGCCGGGGACGACCTGGAGGATGGACATGTCCCACATGCCGTTGTGGGAGGCGCCGTCGTCACCGGTGACGCCGGCCCGGTCCAGGACGAAGGTGACGCCGCACTTGTGCAGGGCCACGTCCATCAGGACCTGGTCGAAGGCGCGGTTGAGGAAGGTGGCGTAGACCGCGAAGACCGGGTGCACGCCGCCGGTGGCCAGGCCCGCGGCGGAGGTCGCGCCGTGCTGCTCGGCGATGCCGACGTCGAAGATGCGGTCCGGGAAGGCCTCGGCGAACTTGTTCAGGCCGACGGGGTGGAGCATGGCGGCGGTGATGCCGACGACGTCCGGGCGCTCGTGGCCGATCTTGACCATCTCGTCGGCGAAGACGGAGGTCCAGCTGGCGGCGGCGGTCTTGACGGGCAGGCCGGTGTCGGGGTGGATGACGCCGACGGCGTGGAACCGGTCCGCCTCGTGCTCCAGGGCGGGGGTGTAGCCGCGGCCCTTCTGGGTGAGGCAGTGCACGATGACCGGGCCGCTGAAGCGCTTGGCGCGCTGGAGGGCGGACTCCAGGGCCTCGATGTCGTGTCCGTCGATGGGGCCGACGTACTTCAGGCCCAGGTCCTCGAACAGGCCCTGCGGGGCGATGAAGTCCTTCAGGCCCTTCTTGGCGCCGTGCAGGGTCTCGTAGAGCGGCTTCCCGACGACCGGGGTGCGCTCCAGGAGGTCCTTGCCGCGGGCCAGGAAGCGCTCGTAGCCGTCGGTGGTGCGCAGGGTGGCGAGGTGGTCGGCGAGGCCGCCGATGGTGGGGCCGTAGGAGCGCTCGTTGTCGTTGACGACGATGACCATCGGGCGGTCCTTGGCGGCGGCGATGTTGTTCAGCGCCTCCCAGGCCATGCCGCCGGTGAGCGCTCCGTCGCCGATGACCGCGGCCACGTGGTGGTCGGCGCGGCCGAGCACCTGGTTGGCCTTGGCGATGCCGTCGGCCCAGCCCAGCACGGTGGAGGCGTGGGAGTTCTCGATGACGTCGTGCTCGGACTCGGCGCGCGAGGGGTAGCCGGACAGGCCGCCCTTGGTCCGCAGGCTGCTGAAGTCCTGGCGGCCCGTGAGCAGCTTGTGCACGTAGGCCTGGTGGCCCGTGTCGAAGAGGACCTTGTCCTTGGGCGAGTCGAAGACCCGGTGCAGGGCGATCGTCAGTTCCACGACGCCGAGGTTGGGGCCGAGGTGCCCGCCGGTCTTGGAGACCGCGTCGACGAGGAAGGACCTGATCTCTGCGGCCAGCTGGTTCAGCTGCTCCGGGCTGAGCCGGTCCAGATCGCGCGGTCCCTTGATGCGGGTCAGCAGCACCCGTGCCTCCTTGCAGTTGCTTGCTGGTCTGTCGAGTCTAAGGTCCCGCCGGAGCGCCGAGTCATCGGCGGGTCCCGGGCGGGTCCAGGCGCGTCACACCTTTGTCGTACCTGTGCATATCACCACGGGCGCACACGTCTCGTACGGGTGGGTGTACGCACAGGTGCCCGGCGCCACGAGGTGTGGCGCCGGGCACGTGTGTGCGTGCTGAGCGGGCTCAGCGAAGTCCGGTGCGGAAGCACGCCCCGTCAGGGGCGCGGTACCGCATCTCCGGCGGAGCGCTTACGCGCGGCCGGCCGTCTTCTGGGTCTTGCGGGTGACGGAGTCGATCACCACGGTGGCCAGCAGCACCGCACCGGTGATCATGTACTGGATCGGGGTGGCGATCCCCTCCAGCGCGAGACCGTACTGGATGGAGGTGATGACCATGACACCGAGGAGGGCGTTCCAGGTCCGGCCGCGCCCGCCGAAGAGGCTGGTGCCGCCGATCACGGCCGCCGCGATGACGTTCATCAGCAGGTCGCCGGCGCCGGCGCTCTGGTTCGCCGCCGCGATCTTGGAGGCCCAGAACAGGCCGCCGATCGCCGCGAACGTCCCGGCGATGGCGAAGACGGTGATCCGGATGCCGGTGACGCTGATGCCGGCGCGCCGGGAGGCCTCGACGCTGCCGCCGAGGGCGAAGACCTTGCGGCCGAAGCCCGTGCGGCGCAGCAGGAAGTCCGTACCGACCAGGGCGACCAGGAAGAGCAGCACCGCGAGCGGCAGGCCCTTGTACTGGTTGAAGATCGCGGCCGCGCCGAAGGCGAACACCGCGAGGACGCCCGTGCGCAGCGCGACCTCCACGATCGGCCGGGACGGGACGCCCGCGGCCTGGCGGCGTCGGGAGTCGAAGAAGGAGCCCACGAAGTACGCGCCCACGGCGACCGCCGCAAGCCCGTAGGCCGCCGCCACGTCCGAGAAGTAGTACGTGGTGAGCTTGCCCACCAGGCCGTCGGAGTCGATGTTGATCGTGCCCTGGTCACCCAGGATCTGGAGCATGAAGCCGGACCAGAACAGCAGGCCCGACAGGGTGACGGCGAAGGCCGGGGCGCCGATCCTGGCGAAGAAGAAGCCGTGGATCGCACCGATGGCCGCGCCGCTGGCGATGGCGATGAGGACGGCGAGCCACTCGTTCATCCCGTGCGTGACGGAGAGGACGGCGACGATCGCTCCGGAGACGCCGCTGACCGAGCCCACGGAGAGGTCGATCTCGCCGAGCAGCAGGACGAAGATGATGCCGACGGCCATCATGCCGGTGGCGACCATCGTGACCGCGATGTTGTTGAGGTTCTCGGCGGACAGGAAGTTCGAGTTCAGGCCCTGGAAGATCGAACAGATGATCACCAGGCCGATGACGACCGGGAGCGAGCCCAGGTCGCCGGCCTTCATCTTCCGGAGGAACTCCTGGAGGTAGCCGGAGAATCCCTCCTCGCGCACGAGCAGCCGGGGGTCGACCGCGGGAATGGCGTCCGCGGGCGCCTCGGGGTTGCTGTCGGCAAGGTGTTCGGTGCTCACTTGCGAGCCTCCCCGGTACGGGCCGCCCGGCGGGTCACGGCATTGTCCGTGGCGCCCGTGATGGCGGAGATGATCTCTTCCTGCGAGGTCTCGGCAACCTTGAAGACGCCGTTGTTGCGGCCCAGCCGCAGGACCGCCACCCGGTCGGCGACGGCCTTGACGTCGGCCATGTTGTGGCTGATCAGGATGACGGCGTGGCCGCGCTCGCGCAGCCGCTCCACCAGGTCGAGGACCTGGGCGGTCTGCTCGACGCCGAGGGCGGCGGTGGGCTCGTCGAGGATGACGAGCTGGGGCTCGCCCAGCATGGAGCGGGCGATCGCCACGGTCTGGCGCTGGCCGCCGGAGAGCGAGGCGATGGGGATCCGGACACTGGGGATCCGGATGGACAGGGTGGTCAGGAGCTCGCGGGCGCGGCGCTCCATCTCGACCTCGTCCAGGACTCCCCGGCGGCGCAGCTCGCGGCCGAGGAAGAGGTTGCCGACGACATCGATGTTGTCGCACAGCGCGAGGTCCTGGTAGACCGTCGCGATGCCCAGGTTCTGGGCGTCGTGGGGCTTGGTGATCGACACCGGAGCGCCTTCCCACTCGATGACCCCGTCATCGATGGGATGCACGCCGGCGATCGTCTTGACCAGCGTGGACTTTCCGGCGCCGTTGTCGCCGACGAGGGCGACGACCTCGCCGGCGTGGATCTCGAGTTCGACGTCGGTCAGGGCCTGAACGGCACCGAACCGCTTCGAGACCCCTCGCAACGCCAGCACGGGCGCAGCGGTCACATGAACCATCTCCTTCGCCGCCTGACCGGCGGGGATGTCGTGCAGAGAAGTGCAGGAAGGGGGCAATCGCTCGACCAAGGGAGCGAGGAATCGTTTCTGCCCGGTGCCCCCGCCGAGTGGCGGGGGTTGCGGGGCGGGGGCGCCGGGCAGAGGCGGGAGGCCGTCCCCCCACCGGGTGGGGGGACGCCGGGGGCCTACTTGAGGCCGACAGAGGCGCAGGCGGCCTGGTACTTCTCGGTGCAGATCTCGTCCGCGGTGTAGACGCCGTCCTTGATGACAGTGTCCTTGATGTTGTTCTTGGTCAGCGACACGACCGGGACCAGGACCGAGGGGACGCCCTTCGTGGTGGGGCTGTCGACCTTGGAGGTGGTCACGGAGTCCAGCTTCTCGCCCTTGGCCAGCGCGACGGCCATCTTCGCGGCGGCCTCGGCCTCCGGCGCGTACGGCTTGTAGACGCTCATGAACTGCTCGCCCGCGACGATGCGCTGCACGCCGGCGAGTTCGGCGTCCTGGCCCGTCACCGGGGGAAGCGGGGAGATCCCGGCGCTCTTGAGGGCGGTGATGATGCCGCCGGCCATGCCGTCGTTGGCGGAGTAGACACCGATGATCTTGTCCTTGCCCAGCGCCGTGATGGCGCCCGCCATGTTGGTGTTGGCGTTCTCGGGCTTCCACTCCTTGGTGTCGTACTCCTTGCCGATGTTCACCTTGCCGTCGAGGACGGAGTGCGCGCCCTTCTTGAACAGGGCGGCGTTCGGGTCGGTGACGGAGCCGTTCATCATGACGATGTCGCCGTCCTTGGCCTTGTCACCAAGGGCCTCCAGCAGGGCCTTGCCCTGGACGCGGCCGACCTCTTCGTTGTCGAAGGAGGTGTAGGCGTCGATCGGGCCCTCGGCCAGGCGGTCGTACGCGACGACCGGGATGCCCGCGTCCTTGGCCCGCTTGACCGCGCCGGCGATGGCCTTGGAGTCCACGGCGTCGACGATCAGGACGTTCACCTTGTTGGTGATCATCGTGTCGACCTGCGAGTTCTGGGTGGTGGCGTCCTGCTTGGCGTTGGCGTAGACGACCTCGCCCTTGCCGCCGGTGAGCTCGGCGACCTTCTTCTCGATCAGCGGCTTGTCGAACTTCTCGTAGCGCGCCGTCTGGTTCTCCGGCAGGAGCAGGCCGACCTTGATCGCGTCGCCCTTGGCGGCGCCGGTCTCCGTCGACTTCGTGCCGCCGGCTTCCTTGGCACTGCCACAGGCTGCGAGCGAGGCGGCCATTGCGGCGGCGGCGACGGCTACGGCGGCTCTGCGCATACGCGTGTTCATGAAGTGAACCTCCCTGACGAGGCCGCAACACTGCGGCCGAGGTGGACGTGAGTCAACCTCGGCCGCAACTTGTCGTCAAGGAGTGAATCCTTAACGAGATGACAACGGTGCCATCTGTTATCTAACTGAAGACAAGACACCGGCGCCGCGAGACCCGGCGACCCGGTCGGACAAAAGCATCGAATCACCCATCTCGCTCAGCACCAGGGCCAGTGCGCCCAGCACCTCCGCGCGGGCGCCGAGTGAACCCGTCACGACCGACAACTGCCGTGCCGCGCTGGGGATCGCGTACCTCCCCACGGATTCACGTATCGGAGCCAGCACGAGTTCACCGGCCTCCGCGAGCGAGCCGCCGAGGACGATCCTGCTGGGGTTGAGGAGGTTGCACAGGCTCGCCACGCCGCTGCCCACGTGACGCCCCACGTCCGCCACGACACGGCGGCAGCCGGGGTCACCCGACCGGGCGAGTTCGACGACCCGCTCCATCGTCAGCTCCGGCCCGTGGCTGCTCTGGAGCAGCGGCAGGACGTAGCGGGCGGCCGCGAACGTCTCCAGGCAGCCGCGGTTGCCGCAGCGGCACACAGGCCCCGACTCGTCGAGGGTGATGTGCCCGATCTCGCCGGCGGTGCCGCCGGGGCCGCGGTAGATCTGCCCGCGTATGACCAGGCCCGCGCCGACGCCGCTGGCGACCTTGATGTACGCCAGGTCCTTGACCCCGCGGCCGCTGCCCCACACCAGCTCGCCCAGCGCGCCGAGGTTGGCGTCGTTGTCGACGTACACGGGCACCCCGAGTCGCTGCGAGAGCTCCTGGCGCGGGTTGATGCCGGCCCAGCCCGGCAGGATCGAGGTGGAGCCCAGGGTCCCGGATTCCACGTCGATGGGGCCGGGCACGCCGAGCCCCACGCCGATGACCTTCTCCCGGCCCACCCCGGTGTCCTCGATCAGCTCCTCCACCAGGGCCTCGGCCCGGTTGAAGCCGTCCACCCAGGACGCGTCCACGTCCAGCGGCTCGGCCTCCTCGGCCAGCACCTGGTGGGCCAGGTTGCCGACGGCCACCCGTAGGTGGGTGTGGCCGAAGTCGACGCCGATGACGATGCCGGCGTCACCGCTGAGCGAGACGCTGCGGGCCCGGCGGCCGCCCGCCGAGGTCGGTGTGACCTCGACCGTCCCGCCGTCCTTCAGCTCCCGGACGATGTTGGAGACCGTGGCCGCCGACAGTCCGGTGGTGCGGGCGATCTCCGCCTGGGTCAGCGAACCGGCGAGGCGTACCGCCCGCACGACCCGTTCGAGATTCGCGCGGTGCAGCGAGGACTGCGAACCCGGGGTCTCCACGACTCATCCACTCCTGCCCTTAAGCAACGGCCCAGCCGTCGCCCCCCGGCCGGGGTCGCGTGACGAGACCCCGACGTCTCTCCAACTTGTGAACCCTAAGTCGAGCCTTTGGCCATCCGCACGTCAAGAGGCAGACACACGGCAAATCGGCCAGCAAGGGTCATAAGTATGAGAACTGCCGCCCACCGGCGTTTCCCGATCCCTTCAGTTTTCCACGTTTCGCCCCGGATGCCCCGGTCACCCTGGTTCGCCCCGGCCGGGACCGCACGCCGGCGGACCCCGGCATTGAATTGAACGCGTTCAGTTCAGCTGGCACTATGGGACCCGCGCCGCCGCCGACCGGGGCGGACGCGTTCGTTCGCCGTGCCTGAGGGGGGTGGGCCGTGCACGAGAAGCGGTCGTACGGCCGGATACTGGCGGTCTCGACCCTGGTGGGGTGCCTGCAGGTCGCACTCGCCGTGGTGGTGCTCGTCCTGTACGCCCAGACCCGGCCGGCACCGGACACCGCCGTCGACTACGGCCAGGTCGCGGTCGCGGTGCTCTCCGTCGCCCTCGTCATCGCGGTGATCGCGTGCCTGCTGACGCTGGTCCTCGTCATGCCGGCGGTCGCACTGGCCGACCTGCTGGGCCGCCTGATCGGCGGACGCGAGGCGTGGTGGTGGGTGCCGCTGGTGGTGGCGGCCCTGCTGGGGCCGCCCCTCCTGGGCTTCGCGATGTACAACGACGCGCCGGCGGAGCCCGTGCTCGTCTTCTGGGCGGTGGCCACGGCCTCCCTCTCGACGGGCGCCCTGCTCGCCCGGCCCCGGCGCACGGGGCTGTTCGGGCGGGTGGCGCTGTGGGGCGCGGCGGTCGTGGCGGGGACCGGCCTCCTCGGCGGCCTGGGCCTGACCTCCGGCCTGCTGCCCGCCTACGAGCCCCCGGTGATCGGCCCGGCGACCGTGGCCGGCGGCTGGGTCGACCACGTGGGCGGGACGCTGACCTTCACGGCGGACGGCAGGGTCACAGCCTCCGGCGTCGGGCAGCACCGCGCCGGCGACTTTCCCGGCGACCCCTCGCGGCAGTGCACGGGCACCGGCACCTGGTCGTACGCACGCGGGCGGGACGCCTGGACCCAGGAGGTCGCCGTACGCATCCCCGGCTGTCACTGGCCGGCGTGGCGCGTGGGCGGCACGGAGCGGGTGCCCTGGCTCTACCAGCACGTCGGGGGCCGGGATTCAGGCAAGCTGTACCAGCTGCAGAAGGCCGTGTCCGGCTCCTGACGGCCTCCGCGCCCACGTCCACGGCCCCACGGTCTCCGCCCCCACGTCCACGGCCCCTGAACCTCCCCGGCCGCTGACGGCCCTCCCGCCGCCCTTCGGTGCTGCCGCCGCCCTACTTCAGCGTGGCCGTGGTCAGCCCCGCCTGGATCTGGCGCTGGAAGGACAGGTAGACGACCAGCATCGGGATCATGGCGATGGTCACGCCGGCGAAGAGCACCGGCAGGTCGCTCGCGTAGCCCTGCTGCTGCTGGAGCTGGATCAGGCCCTGGGTGAGTAGGTAGCGCTCGGGGTCCGAGCCGGTCTGGGGCTGCATCAGCACCGAGGGCAGGATGTACTGGTTCCACTGCCCGAGGGTGTTGAAGATGCCGACGCTGACCAGGCCGGGCTTGGCCATCGGCAGCATCACCTGGAAGAAGATCCTGGTGTGCGAGGCCCCGTCGATCACCGCCGCCTCGTGCACCGCCGTCGGCAGCGTCCGGAAGAACGCGTGCATGAAGAAGACGGTGAACGGCATCGAGTAGGCGACGTACACCAGGACCAGCCCGTGGTACGTGTTCAGCATGTCGAAGCGCTTGACCATGAAGAACAGCGGGACCAGCGCCAGGAACACGGGGAACATCGCCCCGCCGACGAAGAAGTAGTAGACGAACCGGTTCCCCCGGAAGGGGTAGCGGGCCAGCACGTACGCCGCCATCGAGCCGAACAGCATGGTCAGCGGCACCGAGAACGCCATCACGATCAGCGTGTTGGCGAAGTAGTCGCCGATGCCCTTGTCCCAGGCCCGGCCGAACGCGTCGAGGTTCCAGTGCGCGGGCCAGCTCAGCGCCGAGCCGCCGATCTGCGCGTCGGTCTTGAAGGAGCCGAGCGCCAGCCAGATCAGGGGTAGGACGATCAGTATCGCCCACACGGCCAGGAAGCCGTGTGAGAAGACGTTGAGGACCGTGCCCTCGGCCCGGCGCTCCTCCCGTCCCCCCGGGCCGGCACCGGCCCCGCCCGACCGCTCTGCGGCCCCCTCGCCCGGGGCCTTGATCACTGTGGTCATGGTGTCTCCGGCTAGAACTCGATGCGCTCGCGGCGGGTGGCGCGCAGCGTGATGATCGAGAGGATCAGGGTCAGGACGAGCATGACCACGCCCATGGCGCAGGCGTAGCCGCTCCTTCCGAAGTACAGGAAGTTGCGCATCAGCACCGTCGCCATGACCTCGCTGTGGTGGTCGGGGCCGCCGCCGAACGACCCGGAGGTCATCGTCGAGACCAGGACGAACATGTCCATCGCGGCGATGCCCAGGTACACCGCGGAGGTCTGCACGGAGTCCCACAGCAGCGGCAGGGTGACCTTGAAGAAGGTCTGGCCCCGGCCCGCGCCGTCGAGCAGGGCGGCCTCGTAGATGTCCTTGGGGATCGACTGCATGGCCGCGGAGAACAGCACCAGGTAGAAGCCGACCCCGTGCCAGACGACCACCAGCAGCAGGCACCACAGCACGAGGTCCGGCTCGTTGAGCCATTCGACGGGCCGTTGCGGGTCGACGAGTCCGGTCCGGACCAGGAGGCCGTTGAGCAGGCCGCCCTGGTCGCTGCGGTAGACGGCGCCGAACAGCACGGCGAGGATGGCGAGGGACAGGACCTGCGGGAAGAAGTAGACGATCTTGTAGAGGCCTGATCCCCGTACGCCCTGCACCCCGCCGGCCCCGCCGCGTCCGCCCGCGTTCAGCATGAAGGCGAAGAACAGGGCGAGCAGGATGGTGGTCACCGGGACGAACACCAGGAGCAGCAGGTTGTGCCAGAGTGCGGCGCGGAAGACCTCGTCCTTCAGCAGGGCGGAGTAGTTGTCCAGTCCGACGAAGTCGAACACGGGCGACTGGCCCGACCAGTCGGTGAAGGAGTAGCCGAACGTCTGCACGTACGGCCAGATGACGAAGGTCAGATACAGCGCGAGCGGTGCGAAGAGGAAGCCGGCGATGAAGCCGGCCCGTCCCTTGCTCTGGGCTACCTGGCTCATGGTGTCCGTCCCTGGTGTCGCGGGGTGTCGCGGGGTGCGTTCCCTCGCGGGCGTCAGCTGCGTCGGTTGTTCTTGGCGTTCGGGTCCTGGGCCGCCTTGTCCACCGCAGCCTGGCACCGCTTGATCCACTCCTTGGGCTGGATGCGCTTGGCCATCAGCTCATTGGACGCGTCCTGGATCGCGGTGTCCATCTCGCCGTACCAGTCGGGGTACAGGTAGTTGAACGTGTTGGTGCCGGCCGCCTTGAGGGCCGCCACCGCCGACTGGGTGCCCGGCCGCAGCTTCACGTTCGGGTCCACGCCGTCCTTGACCACGGTGAGCGAGTTCGCCTGCTGGGCGAAGACGGTCGACCATTCGCGGGACAGCATCGAACGGACGAACTCCAGGCCGCCGGGCTTGTTGGCGGCCTTCTCC
Organism: Streptomyces bambusae; assembly: GCF_019400985.1. Lineage (GTDB taxonomy): Bacteria > Actinomycetota > Actinomycetes > Streptomycetales > Streptomycetaceae > Streptomyces > Streptomyces bambusae_A. The sequence goes on along the minus strand of NZ_WTFF01000059.1, from coordinate 9,983 downwards.
GGGACGATGAAGGGCTCGCCGGCGCCGGCCCGGACGGCCTCGAAGGGCAGCTTGCTGTCCGCCAGCGGCGGCATCGGCAGGAACTGCATGTCGAAGTCGTCCGGAGTCTGCTTGAGCTGCTCGTTCTCCAGCCAGGAGCCGGAGGGGATGAACGCCGCCTTGTACTGGTTCCAGGCGGTCTGCGACTCCGTGTGGGTGAGGCCGTTGGTGCCGGGCATCAGCAGGCCCTTCTCCACCAGCTCGTAGACGGCCTCGACACCGGCGAGGGCGGCCGGGTTGCCCTCGAAGGCGTTCCGCTCCAGGTTGTCGATCGCCTTCATGGCCTCCAGACCGCCCTTCTTGGCGATCAGGTCCATGATCACGACGTTGATGTAGTACGGGTACTTGCCCTGGTGCGCCAGGCCTCCGATACCGGCTTCCTTGGCCTTCGTGCAGACCGCGAGGAACTCGTCCCAGGTCTTCGGCGGGGTCCAGCCCTTCTCCTTGAAGAGCTTGCCCGAGTACCAGAAGCCGTACACGGTGTAGACGTAGTTCAGGGCGACGAACTTGCCGCCCTGGGTGCCCTGTTCGATCGTGCCGGCGATCAGCGTGTCCCGGACCTTCTTGGTCGGGTCGTCCAGCGAGGGCGCGTCCAGCACCGGGGTGAGGTCGGCCAGCTGCCCGGCCTTGAAGAGCACGTCCAGCTTGATCTTCTGGGCGCCGGAGTTGTCGACGACGTCCGGCGGGTTGCCGCCGTTGAAGCGGGTCTGGAGCTTGCCGGTGATCTCCTGGGTGCCCAGGTGGGAGCTGGCGGTGCCCCACTTCTTGTCGAAGGCGGCCTCCCACGCCTTGGCGTAGTCGTCGCCGAAGCCGCCCTTGAAGACGACCACGTCCAGCTTGCCGCCCTTGGCGACGCCGAAAGGGTTCTCCTTGGTCACCGGGGCCTGGTCGGGGCCCTTGGTGGTCTCGCCGCCGCCGGAGGCGCAGGCGGAGAGGAAGCCCGCCGACGGGACGGCGATCAGGCCGAGTGCCGCGGAGCGCTTGATCAGTTCCCGGCGGCCGAGGCCCTGCTGCGCCGGCTCCCCGGCGCCCCCCGAGGGGTCGGTCCGGGCTGGACCACGGCTCTCGGGCGGAAGGCCGGCCGCATTGCCGGTGGGTGGAATCACGCTCATGTCCTCGCCTCTCACATGGTGAAGGTCCCTGGAGATGAAGCCAGTTGCCGGAGCGCGGACCCATCGGCATCCGATGGCACCGCTCCCCGGCCGGGGCAGCATTTGACGCGGCGGCCCGGCGCGCACAGGTATAGTCCACCTCCGCTCGACTCAGCAAGATCGCACGCAAGGAAAGACCGCCGGCTTTTCCGAGTCGAGACCTCTGACGTCACCTCACCCCACCGCCGGAAAAGCGGAAGGGCCGCACCCCCTTGCGGGGGTACGGCCCTATGGTGCCGACAGTCGGCGCCGCGCCGGTTGATTGCGCGCCGCCGGGCGCGCCCCGCCTCTCGGCCGGGCGCGCGCCGCCGGGACGGCGTCAGCCGCGGATGAGGTTCCGCAGGACGTACTGCATGATGCCGCCGTTGCGGTAGTAGTCCGCCTCACCGGGGGTGTCGATGCGGACGACCGCGTCGAACTCGACACCGGTGTCGGTGGTGACCTTCACCGTGCTGGGGGTGGTGCCCTCGTTCAGCTCGGTGATGCCGGTGATGGAGAAGGTCTCCTCGCCGGTCAGGCCGAGCGAGTCGGCCGACTGGCCGGCCGGGAACTGCAGCGGCAGGACGCCCATGCCGATGAGGTTCGAGCGGTGGATGCGCTCGTACGACTCGGTGATGACGGCCTTGACGCCGAGGAGCGCGGTGCCCTTGGCGGCCCAGTCGCGGGACGAGCCGGAGCCGTACTCCTTGCCGCCCAGGATGACCAGCGGGGTGCCGGCGGCCTGGTAGTTCTGCGAGGCGTCGTAGATGAACGACACCGGGCCGTCGGCCTGGGTGAAGTCGCGGGTGAAGCCGCCCTCGGTGCCCGGCGCGATCTGGTTGCGCAGGCGGATGTTGGCGAAGGTGCCGCGGATCATGACCTCGTGGTTGCCTCGGCGCGAGCCGTAGGAGTTGAAGTCACGACGCTCCACACCGTGCTCGGTGAGGTACTTGCCGGCCGGGGTGTCGGCCTTGATGGCGCCGGCCGGGGAGATGTGGTCGGTGGTGACCGAGTCGCCCAGCTTGGCCAGGACGCGGGCGCCGGTGATGTCGGTGACCGGGGTGGTCTCCATCGTCATGCCCTCGAAGTACGGGGGCTTGCGCACGTAGGTGGACTCGGCGTCCCACTCGAAGGTGTTGCCGGTCGGGATCGACAGCGCCTGCCACTGGGCGTCGCCCGCGAAGACGTCCTGGTAGGACTTGGAGAACATGTCCTCGCCGATGGCGTTGGCGACGACGTCGTTGACCTCGGCCTCCGACGGCCAGATGTCCTTGAGGAAGACCGGGTTGCCCTCGGTGTCGACACCCAGCGCGTCCTTGGTGATGTCCACCTTCATGGAACCCGCGATGGCGTACGCGACGACCAGCGGCGGGGAGGCCAGGTAGTTCATCTTGACGTCGGGGTTGATCCGGCCCTCGAAGTTGCGGTTGCCCGAGAGCACCGAGGTCACGGCCAGGTCGTGCTCGTTGACGGCCTTGGAGACCTCCTCCGGCAGCGGGCCGGAGTTGCCGATGCAGGTGGTGCAGCCGTAGCCGACGAGGTTGAAGCCGACCTTGTCGAGGTACGGGGTCAGGCCCGCCTTGTCGAAGTAGTCGGTGACGACCTTCGAGCCCGGGGCGAGGGTGGTCTTGACCCACGGCTTGCGGGTCAGGCCCTTCTCCACGGCCTTCTTCGCGACGAGCGCGGCGGCGACCATGACGTACGGGTTCGAGGTGTTGGTGCAGGAGGTGATCGCGGCGACGGTGACGGCGCCGTGGTCGATCTCGTACGTCGAGCCGTCGGGGGCGGTCACGACGACCGGCTTCGACGGGGCGCCGTTCGGGTGGTTCACCGGGGCGTCGGAGGCCGGGAAGGACTCGAGGCCGGCCTCGTCGGCGGCGGTGACGTAGTTGCGGACGTCCTGGGCGAACTGCGTGGCGGCGTTCGCGAGGACGATGCGGTCCTGCGGGCGCTTCGGGCCGGCGATCGACGGGACGACGGTGGAGAGGTCGAGCTCCAGCTTCTCGGAGAAGTCGGGCTCGGCGGCCGGGTCGAGCCAGAGGCCCTGCTCCTTGGCGTACGCCTCGACGAGCGCGACCTGCTGCTCGGAGCGGCCGGTGAGCTTGAGGTAGTTCAGGGTCTCGCCGTCGATCGGGAAGACCGCGGCGGTGGAGCCGAACTCGGGCGACATGTTGCCGATGGTGGCGCGGTTCGCGAGCGAGGTGGCGGCGACGCCCTCACCGTAGAACTCGACGAACTTGCCGACGACGCCGTGCTTGCGCAGCATCTCGGTGATCGTGAGCACCAGGTCGGTGGCGGTGGTGCCGGTGGGCAGCTCGCCGGTCAGCTTGAAGCCGACGACGCGCGGGATGAGCATGGAGACCGGCTGGCCGAGCATGGCGGCCTCGGCCTCGATGCCGCCGACGCCCCAGCCGAGCACACCGAGGCCGTTGACCATGGTGGTGTGGGAGTCGGTGCCGACGAGGGTGTCGGGGTACGCCTGGCCGTTACGGACCATGACGGTGCGGGCCAGGTGCTCGATGTTCACCTGGTGGACGATGCCGGTGCCCGGCGGGACGACCTTGAAGTCGTCGAACGCGGTCTGGCCCCAGCGCAGGAACTGGTAGCGCTCCTTGTTGCGGCCGTACTCCAGCTCGACGTTCTGCGCGAAGGCGTCGTTGGTGCCGAACTTGTCGGCGATGACGGAGTGGTCGATGACCATCTCGGCCGGGGACAGCGGGTTGATCTTCGCCGGGTCGCCGCCGAGCGCGGCGACGGCCTCGCGCATGGTGGCGAGGTCGACGACACAGGGCACACCGGTGAAGTCCTGCATGATCACGCGGGCCGGGGTGAACTGGATCTCCTGGCTGGGCTGGGCCTGCGAGTCCCAGTTGCCGAGCGCCCGGATGTGGTCGGCGGTGATGTTCGCGCCGTCCTCGGTGCGGAGCAGGTTCTCCAGCAGCACCTTCAGGCTGTACGGCAGGCGGGCCGAGCCCTCAACCTTGTCCAGCCGGAAGATCTCGTACGACTCGTCGCCCACCTGCAGCGTGCTGCGGGCGTCGAAGCTGTTCGCCGACACGACAGTCTCCTTCATGCATGAATTTCGCGCGTTCTACCGCATCCTGCCGCCACGCCCCTGGGCCAATCCGCTAAGGTAGGGCTAAGTTAGGTAACCCTTACCAACGGGGGCGGCTGCGGTACGCCTTCGGCAGATATCTCGATGTCGAGATAACTCTAGTACATGGCCGCGCCGAAGGTCTGCACAGGCCCGGATGAGCTTGGCCATTCGGCCCACACCGCGTGCTCTCCCTCCGTACACTGCAGCCCGACACAAGGCTCCGGGGGGACGGCACATGGCCGGCGCGTTCATCAGTCACCGCAGCTCGGACAAGGCGCGGGCCGAGGCCCTCGGCCTGGAACTGACCGCCCGGGGGCACCGGGTCTGGCTGGACCTGTGGGAGATCGGGATCGGCGACTCGATCGTGGCCCGTATCGACGCCGGCCTGGCGGACGCCTCCCACCTGGTGCTCTGCCTCTCCGACGACGCGACCCGGGCCCCCTGGATGGACCGCGAGTGGATGTCGGCGCTGGCCCGCCAGCTGACCGGGGCCGGCATCACCGTGCTCCCCGCCCGGCTGACCGGTGGCGACCCGCCCGCGATCCTGGCCGACATCCGGTACGCCGACCTGGTGGCGGACTGGGACGCGGCGGTGGCGGAGCTCGACCGGGCGTTACGCCCGTGAGCGGTGCCCAGCAGGTCTACATCGTCGCGGCGGACGGCGAGGCGGAGCTGGCCGAACGCCTGGCGGTCCCGCTGCGCGGGGCCGGGTACGCGGTCACGCACAACGGCACCGTCCGGGTCGGCGACTCGATCGTGGAGGAGGCCACCCGGTCGCTGGCCCGGCGGGCGGCCGTGGTGCTGTGCGCGACCGCCAAGGCCGTCGGCACGAACTGGACCCACAAGATCGTGAACGCGGCGCACGCGGGTCCGGGGCGGGTGTTCGTCGTGCAGATGGAGGAGGACGTCCACACCGCGGCCCTCGCCGTGAACACCGTCGTGGCCCGCTACGACCAGGACGCGGAGCGGGCCGTCGCGGACCTGCTGGAGGCGCTGCGCGCGCACTTCCCGCCGCCGGCTCCCCCGCCGCCTCTCCCGGCCGCTCCCGCGGTATCCCTCGCGTCCCTTACGTCCCTCGCGTCCTTCAACGCAGGCGCGGCGGGGCTGCCCGGCCACGCCCCCGCCCCGCTCCAGTTCCTGGACCACCCCAGCGGTGTCACCGCGTACGACGACGAGGCGCTGCGCGCCTTCCGCGGCGACCTGCGGGAGGAGGTCCGCGCCGGCTACCCGGCCTCCCTGACCGCCGGTGAGTTCCTCGGCCGGGCGGGTGTGTCGGCCGGCGGTGTGCTGACCCGGACCGGCGCCCTCCTCTTCGCCCGGTACCCCGGCCCCCAGACCGCCCGTTCGATGGTGAAGTGCGTGCGGTACTTCGGCACCGACCGCTCGGCCGCCCGGGAGTCGCTCACCCTGGAGGGCCCGCTGGCCGAGGTGATCGTCGGCGCCCGGGCCTTCGTCGCCGACCGGGTCCGCCGGGGCGAGCGCCCCACCGCGGACACGGCCAGGGCGGAGGACGCGTACGACTACCCGATGATCGCCGTCCGCGAGATCATCGCCAACGCCGTCGTACACCGCGACTACGCCCGGGACGACGCCTGCGTGCACGTCCGGCTCTTCGAGGACCGGCTGGAGATCAGCAGCCCGGGCGGCTGGTACGGGCGCGAGGTCGGCACCGGCCCGATGGACCTCGGCGCGCTGGAGGGCCAGTCCACCAAGCGCAACTTCCAGCTGGCCCGGCTGCTGTCCTGGACCCGGCTGGTCGAGGGCGAGGGCAGCGGCATCCCGACGGCGCTGGCCGACTGCGCGGACACGGGGGCGGGCCGGCCGAGCGTGGTGGAGGAGGGCGGGTTCGTGACCGTGACGGTCCGGCCCCTGGAGGCGGTCGCCGTGCGGCGCGGGCCCGCCGGGCCGGAGTTCCCGTTGCGGATCGGGGTCGTACCGCGCCAGGCGGACCGCTACCAGGCCCGGGCCCTGGAGCAGGAGGTCCGCGATGCCCTGGCCGAGGGCCTGGACGTCTTCCTGACCGGCCTGGGAGGCGTGGGCAAGACCCAGCTGGCGGCCCATCAGGCACGTGAGCTGTGGGCGGCGGGACGGCTGGACCTCCTGCTGTGGGTGCCGGCCGGCGACCGGGAGGCGGTCGTACGCGGCTACGCCCAGGCGGCGGCGGTCCTGGACCCGGGCCTGCGGGAGCGGGACCCGGAGGCGGCGGCGAACCTGCTGCTCGCCCGCCTGGCCCGGGGGGACCTGAACTGGCTCGTGGTCCTGGACGACGTCGTCGACCCGTCCGGCCTGACGGGCCTGTGGCCGCCGGACACCCCCTGCGGCAGCGTCCTGGCCACGGCACGGCGGCACGACGCCTCCCTGAGCGGGGAGCTGCGCAGGGTGCTCCCCGTCGGTTCCTTCGCCCCGCTGGAGTCGCGGGCCTACCTCACCGCGAAGTTCGCCTCGGCCGGCAGGGTCGAACAGCCCGAGTATCTGCAGGGGCTGGCGGAGCAGCTGAGCCACGTCCCGCTGGCCCTGGCGCAGGCGGCCGCGTACATGATCGACGCGGACCTCGACATCGCCACGTACCTCGACCTCCTCCTGCAGCACCGGCTGGACGACGTCCTGCCCGACTCCGCCAGCCTGCCGGACGACCAGCCGGCGACCGTGTCGGCGACGGTGTCCCTGGCGATCGGCCAGGCCGACCGGATGCGGCCCGCCGGGGTGGCCCGGCCGCTGCTGGAACTCGCCTCGGTGCTGGCGGCGAGCGGCATCCCGGTCTCCCTGCTGCTGGGCCCGCCCGCGCTCCGGTACCTCACGGCCCGGACGGGACGGGAGGTGGACCGGCTGTCGGCGCAGCTGGCGCTGCGCTCGCTGCACCGGCTGGGGCTGGTCACCCTGGCGGCCGACACCGTCGAGGTGCACCGGCTCGTGCAGCGGGTGAGCGCCGAGGACCTGTCGCCGGACGCCTTCGACGAGGCGGTACGGGCGGCGGGCGACGCCTTGACGGACGCCTGGCCCGAGATCGAGGCCGACCCGGCGGAGGCGCAGGCGCTACGGGCCAACGCGCGGGCCCTGGTGGGGATGGGGCTGGCGCTGTTCGCCCTGTGCGAGGACCCCCCGCACCCGGTGCTGCTGCGGCTCGCACGGAGCATCGGCGAGGCGATGCCGGCGAGCGCGGCCGCGTACCTGGAGCCGGTGTGCGCCGTCGCCGCCGTGGAGCTGGGCCCCGACCATCCGCGCACGCTGGAGTTCCGGGCCCACCGGGCCACGTGCCAGGCCGATGCGGGGGACGTGGCGGGGGCGGCGACGGCCCTGTCGCAGATCGTGGCCGACCAGACCCGCGTCCTGGGGGCCGCACACCCGGACACCCTGACGACCGCGCACAGCCTGGCCTGGGCCCTGGGCCAGTCCGGGGACGCGGAGGGGGCCGTGGGCATCCTGGCCGCGGTGCTCCCCGATGCGGTGGAGGCCCTCGGACCGCACCACCCGGACACCCTGACGATCCGGAGCAGCCTGGCCTTCTGGAGGGGCGAGACGGGCGATCCGGCGGGCGCGGTCGCGCAGTACGAGGAGGTGCTGGCCGCCCGCCGCTTCGCACTCGGGGACGAGCACCCCCAGGTCTTCGCCACCCGCAGCAACCTGGCGTCGGCGCTGGGGCAGAGCGGGAACCTCACCGAGGCCGTCGCCCTGTCGAAGGACCTCCTGAAGGACGAGCTGCGGGTGCTGGGACCCGACCACCCCAGCACCCTGCTCACCCGGAACAACCTCGCGAGCTGGCTGGGCCAGAGCGGGGACCACGCCACGGCCCTCCGGCTCCAGCGCCAGTTGCTGGCCGACCAGGAGCGGGTCCTGGGGCCCGACCACCCCAACACGCTGACGTCCCGCAACAATCTGGCCACCTGGACCGGGATGGACGGCAGCAGCATCGACGCCGCCCGGAGCCTGATCACGCTCGTGGCCGACCAGAACCGTGTCCTGGGCCCGCACCACCGGGAGGCGGTCAGCACACGCAAGAACCTCGCACGGTGGCTGGGCACGGCCCTGGAGGAGCAGAAGGCCGCTCCGCGCAAGGCTGCCCGGATCACGGCGGGTCTGGACCCGGAGCTGGCACGGCGGGTGCGCCGCCGGCTCTCCGACCCCGAGGTGAACGCACCCCCGTGGCAGGACCTCGTGGACGAGGCGGTCGCGCGAACGGCCGAGGACCTGCTGGGCGAACTGCTCGACCTGGCGGCCGAGCCCGCGGCGCAGCGCGGGGTGCACATCGGCGCGGTGACCAACTCCGCCATGGCCGTCGGGGCGCACGTCTCCATCGCCGGCGGCGTCGCCAACACCGGCATCATCTCCGGCGATTGAGCGGCGGGGCGACGGGCGCGTCGGCGGGCGGGCGCGGAGGTGGACGGGCACGGAGGCGGGCTGCCGGTCACCGCCGCGACGAGGCCCGGGCCAGCAGCTCCGCCGGGACGGTGAGGCCGCCGGTGGCCACGGGCTCTCCCGACTCGACGAGGTCGACGAGGGCGGACACCGCGGTCTCCGCGATGACCTCGGGGTTCAGGGTCACCGTGGTCACCGGGGGGTCGCAGGCCGCGTACGCCGGGTCCTCGCTGGCGCAGACCACCAGCAGCCGCTCGGGGACGGCGAGGCCGTGCCGGGCGGCGGCGGCCAGGGCCTGGCGGCCGCCCGGGTCGTAGAGGGAGTAGACCGCGTCCGCCGCACCGTCGGCGAAGGCCCGGTCGAAGGCGTGGCCGGGGCCGTCGTGCGGGTCGAACGGGACCAGCAGCGCGGGGCGGCCGTGCTCGGCGGACCACTGCCGGTACGCCTCGGTCACCGCGTGCGTGAAGTACTCGGCCCCGAAACCGCAGTGCAGGGCGATCCGCCGGGCACCGGCCGCCGCGAGATGGTCGAGGACGGTGCGGGTGGTGGCCGTGTGGTCGTTGTCGACCCAGAGGTCGGCGGGGCGCGGGTCGGTGGGCCGGCCGTCGAAGACGACCGGGATACCGCGGGCGCGCAGCGCGCGCAGCACGGGATCGCCCTGCGGGCTGTCGAGCAGCAGCATGCCGTCGACGGCGAGGGTGTGCCACAGGCTCTCGGCGCCGCGGTCGGCCGGGAGGGCGGTCAGGGCGTAGCCGCGGGCGTGGGCGGCGGAGGTGGCCGCCGTCAGCCAGCGGGAGAAGTAGCTGACGGCGACGAAGTTCCAGGCGGAACCGGCGAACGTGGTGACCGCCAGGCCCAGGGTCCGGGTGCGGACGCGGGGCGCGTACGGGGCGCCGTAGCCGAGCCGGGTCGCGACCTCGCGCACCCGCCGGCGGGTGCCCTCGGCGAGCCGGCCGGTGCCGTTGAGGGCGTGCGAGACCGTCGCGGTGGACACCTCCGCGGCGCGTGCGATGTCGGCGAGGGTCGTCGTCGGTCCGGGCCCGGGCACGCGGACCATCGTACGGATTCCGTGGCGGGGGCCGGGTTCTGGTTAAGGCCTTAATCATCCACTGTCCTGCCCACAGCCGAGGTTGGGAGTTCGGGAATGGGGATGGGGATGGGGAGTGGGCATGGCGTCTGATGAATCCCGTAGCGGGTCCGGCCGTACGGCGGGCACGGGCACGGCGGGCACGGGCAGGGCTGGCACGGCGGGCACGGCGGGCGGGGAGGGCACGGCGGGCGGGGAGGGCACGGCGGCCGGTGAGGGCCGGGGCTTCGTGTCCCGGCGGGGGGTGCTCGGGGTGGTCGGGGCCGCCGGGCTCGTC